>JBAXBW010000075.1:0-6119 GCA_037141805.1 Chlorobiaceae bacterium
ATCATCCGCGCCCTTCAGACGCTCCTGACCAAAAAAGATAATAATCCTCCCAAAAAGCACTCGACCATACCATTGTAAAGGGAAAAATCCATGCCATCGATCATTCAATATTTTCCGGTCAATCTTTCGGCAATCCAAAGTCAACATCTGGCATTGGCTCTCACAGGGTACAGTGTCGTCTTTCTTTCATTCTTCCTGCTTGCGCTGCTCTTCAGCATGATACCGAAGATCCTCTTCTGGAATGTCAGAAGAACCTTTGACAATGAGGGGGATGAAACAAAAAAAGCCCTGGCTGGAAACGCAATTCCCGGAGAGGTCAGCGCGGCCATCGGTATGGCGATTTCGCTTTATCTCGATGAGCTTCACGATCAGGAGACGGCGATTCTGACCATCAGGAAGGTTGGCAAAAGCTACTCACCATGGAATTCAAAAATCTACAATGTCATTAATTTCAAAGGGTTTCAAGGATGAGAAAATATAAATTCACAATCAGCGGAAACCGATACAATGTCGAGATAAAATCTTTTGAGGAGAACAACGCCGAGATCGAAGTGAACGGTACCTCCTATCAGATTCAGCTTGGACAGGAGATCAAAAGACCGCAGACACCGAAACTGGTCCGCTATACCCCGCCAACTCCCCTGAAACCGCCACAGCCACTCAACACCCCTGGACTGAGCATCGTCAAGGCACCGCTGCCGGGCACTATTATTGCGCTCATGGTCCAGCCTGGTTCAAAGGTAAGGCGCGAAGAGCCTATTCTGGTTCTGGAAGCCATGAAAATGGAAAACAATATTTTTGCAGAAAAATCCGGAACTGTCAAAACGGTGAAGGTGGGAGTAGGCGACACAGTCATGCAGGGTGATATCCTGATAGAAATTGAATAACACCACTATGGACGGACTTGTACAGTTTTTCGGGTATTCAGGTTTTGCCAATGCAACACCGGGGCACCTGTTGATGATTCTTGTCGGAATGGTGTTCATCTATCTGGCCATCCGCTTTGAATATCAACCGATTCTTCTGGTTCCGATTGGTTTCGGCATCCTGATCGGCAATACCCCGTTTATCGAGCATGGAGGAATGGCACTCGGCATCTATCAGGATGGCAGTGTGTTGAACTATCTTTACCAGGGAGTACTGAAAGGAATCTTTCCTCCCCTGATTTTTCTCGGAATCGGAGCCATGACCGATTTCTCGCCGCTGATTTCAAATCCGAAGCTTATCCTGCTTGGCGGAGCGGCGCAGCTCGGCATTTTCATGACCTATCTCGGAGCTATCTCACTTGGGTTCACCAATCCCGAATCCGCTTCGATCGGCATCATCGGTGGCGCCGATGGCCCGACGGCAATCTTTCTCTCCTCCCGGCTTGCTCCGCACCTCATCGGTTCCATTGCCATTGCGGCCTACACCTACATGGCACTTGTCCCGCTTCTTCAGCCGCCGATCATGCGCCTGCTGACTACAGAAAAAGAACGCAAAATCAAAATGAAACCGCCTCGTTCGGTGAGCAAAATCGAAAAAGTCATATTTCCCGTTTTCGGTCTGCTCCTGACCGGATTTATTGCCCCCGGATCACTGCCGCTTCTCGGCATGCTTTTTCTGGGTAATCTGCTCAAGGAATCAATGGTAACAAAACGTCTTGCCGATACGGCCAAAAATGCCATGATCGACATTGTAACCATCATTCTTGGCGTTACCATCGGAGCTTCAACACAAGCGACAACATTTCTTACCCATAGTTCTGTGCTTATTTTTGTCCTTGGCGCAACGGCATTTATGTTCTCAACTGCCGGAGGAATCCTTTTTGCAAAGTTCATGAACATTTTTCTTTCCGGGGAGAACAAAATCAACCCGCTGATCGGAGCCGCAGGTGTTGCTGCTGTGCCTGAGAGCGCCCGCGTTGTGCAACTTGAGGGACTGAAAGCTGACCCCGACAATCATCTGCTCATGCATGCCATGGCTCCGAATGTTGCCGGTATAATCGGTTCAGCCGTCGCAGCAGGCATCATGATGAGCTTTTTGCTGTAGCCTTTTCTTTTTGGTACCACCAAAGCTACAGATCAGCACTGGGAAATCCTTCGCGATATTGCCGGATTTTTGTATTTTCATGTGCTTTTATGTTTTTTTGCTTTTTAAACTCCTAACCAGCTCTTCCTCCATGAGTCAGCTTGATTTACTCAATATTGTTCAGCGCCCCAGAAGACTTCGCAAAAGCGCGGCTATCAGAAACCTTGTACAGGAAAACACACTGACGGTTAATGACCTTGTTTATCCGCTCTTTGTCTGCCCTGGAACCAATGTTGTTGAAGAGGTCGCATCAATGCCCGGCAGCTTCCGCTACTCCATCGACAATGCCGTCAAGGAGTGCCAGGAGCTCTGGGATCTTGGAATTCAGTCTATCGACCTTTTTGGCATTCCGGAAGTCAAAACCGAAGATGGCAGCGAAGCCTACAATGAGAACGGTATCATCCAGAACGCTCTCAGAGCGATCAAGGCAAAAGTACCAGATCTCTGCATCATGACTGATGTCGCGCTCGACCCGTTCACTCCCTTTGGCCACGACGGTCTGGTACGGGATGGTATTATTCTCAATGACGAAACCGTTGAAGTGCTCTGTAAAATGGCCATTTCTCATGCCAATGCAGGCGCAGATTTCGTCTCCCCAAGCGACATGATGGACGGCCGCATCGGTGCTATCCGCGAAGCGCTTGACGACACAGAATTCTCCGATGTCGGCATTCTCTCCTACGCTGCGAAATATGCCTCCAGCTTTTACGGCCCCTTCCGTGACGCACTGCATTCGGCACCACAGTTTGGCGACAAAACAACTTACCAGATGAATCCGGCAAACACCGACGAAGCCATGAAAGAGATCGAACTCGACATCATGGAAGGAGCTGATATAGTCATGGTGAAACCAGGACTTGCCTATCTTGACATCGTCTACCGTACCAAAGAGCGCTTTGATGTACCAGTAGCAATCTACCACGTCTCCGGCGAATACTCCATGGTCAAGGCTGCTGCCCAGCGTGGATGGATCGATGAAAAAAGGGTCATGATGGAATCACTGCTCTGCATGAAACGAGCCGGTGGTGACCTGATCTTTACCTACTATGCAAAAGAGGCCGCAAGAATTCTGCGTTAAGCATTGAAAAAAGCCCCGGCTGCACCCTCACGCAGCCGGGTATTGTAATTGAATACGCGCCAATGATACGATACTTTACCTCTGGGGAGTCGCATGGTCCGGCTCTTTCGGCAATAGTAGACGGAGTGCCTGCAGGTCTCTCCATCACTCTGGAAGAGATCAACCATCAGTTAACCCGCCGTCAGCAGGGATATGGACGAGGCGGACGGATGAAAATCGAGACTGATCAGGCGGAAGTGTTATCCGGCATCCGGTTTGGCAAAACCATTGGGTCGCCCATCTCACTCATCATTAAAAACCACGACTGGGCAAACTGGATAACCTCCATGGCCCAGTTTGAACAACCCGATGAGAAGATTGCTAAAATCACTATTCCCAGGCCCGGCCATGCCGACCTGGCAGGCCTGATCAAATACGGTTTTGATGATATTCGTCCTGTTATTGAACGTTCATCGGCAAGAGAAACTGCTGCAAGGGTGGCCGCAGGAACACTTTCAAAAGTTTTTCTGAAAGCGCTTGGCGTTGAAATCGGCAGTTATATTTCGGCCATTGGAGCGGTGGCAGAACCCGCTTCCAATGTGC
This sequence comes from Chlorobiaceae bacterium, assembly GCA_037141805.1. GTDB lineage: Bacteria > Bacteroidota > Chlorobiia > Chlorobiales > Chlorobiaceae > Chlorobium. The sequence goes on from JBAXBW010000075.1 coordinate 3,731, forward strand.
AACTTGCCGGACTCCTCAGCGAAGGCGCCGAAGCGCTCTCACGTCAGGCCGACCTCTCCCCTGTGCGGATGCTCAGCAAAACAACTGAAGCAGACGCCATCGCGGCTATTGATGAAGCAAAAAAAAGAGGAGATACCCTCGGTGGAATCATAGAAATTTTTATCACTGGTGTTCCCATTGGCTTTGGAAGCTATGTACAGCACGACCGACGGCTTGATGCTGCACTCGCATCAGCCATCCTCTCCATCCAGGCAATCAAAGGCGTTGAAATAGGCACCGCCTTTGAAAATGCCCGAAAGCCAGGTTCAGAGGTTCATGATGAATTTCATCTCTCCCCTCAGGAGGGTGTGATCCGAAAAACCAACCGGGCTGGCGGTCTTGAAGGAAGCATGTCCAGCGGTCAGACCATTCACCTGCGGGCTGCCATGAAACCGATCTCTTCGCTGGTCACTCCCCTGCACTCCTTCGACATCGAAACCCTGCAAGCTGTCCCATCACGATTTGAACGCAGCGACACTTGTGCCGTTCCCGCCGCAGGAGTTGTTGCCGAAGCTGTTGTCGCTCCAGTTATCGCCAATACAATCCTTGAAAAACTCGGTGGCGACCATCTTGATGAAATCCGCCAAAGGCTCTACCTTTATCAGGAAAGTATCCGCAACACGTTTGGTCGCTGACCAGTTAAAAAATCCAGCCCTCCTGTGGCCTCAAAAACTCTTTTCTGAGTTGTCGAGGTTACCTTTGAGCGCCAGGTCATTCGAATCCAGAACACAGGCATTATCGGCGATCAGCTCCTCCTTCTCGGCAGGCTCTGCAGGTTCAGGAAGATTGGGATAAAACCGCCACTCTTTGTTGACAATACGGGCACCATGCCCAAACGTAAAATATGACCATCCCCACTGCATGAGCACAAATAAACGGTGTTTTACGCTGCTGAGATAGTAGATATGAACCCCGAGCCAGATAATCCATGCAGGCAGTCCCGAAAGTCTAACATTCCCTCTTTCGGCAATTGCCGAGTTTTTACCGATGGTCGCCATCTGCCCCTTGTCGTTATAGACAAACGGCTTTCGGCGTTTCCCTTGCAGATCAAGCAAAATATTTCTTCCAATAGACTGCCCTTCCTGAAGAGCAACCGAGGCAAGCCCAGGAAGTGTTCCTCCATGATCCAGCGCAAAACATGCCTGGTCCCCTCCAACGAAGACATCAGGATAGCCTGGCACACTGAGATCCTCAGCGACAATAATTCTGCCAGACTGATCCGTAGAAAACCCGATTGTTTTCCCTATGCTTGTCGCCCTGACACCTGCAGCCCAGAGCACAGTTGCCGCCTCGATTCTCTCATTGCCAATCTCCACACCATTGGCATCAATATTAGTAACCTTGCAGCAGGTCAGGATCTGGACACCCAGCTTTTCGAGGGCAAGGGTCGCCTTGGCCGAGAGCTCCGATGAAAACGTATGAAGAAGAGCAGGAGCCGATTGGGCAATAAATATCCTGATCTCTTTTGGATCGATATTTTTGAAATATTTTGACAGATAGTAACGGTTCATCTCCCCGATTGATCCAGCAAGTTCAACACCGGTCGGACCACCACCCACAATGACAAACGTCAAAAGTTTTCTTTTTTCTTCAGGATTCTGGGATCGTTCGGCATTTTCATAAGCTTCCATAACCCTTCTGCGGATTTCAGCAGCCTGGGCAATGGTTTTAAGACCAGGGGCAAACTCTTCCCACTCATTATGGCCGAAATAATGATGCTTCGCCCCACAGGTCATGACAAGACTGTCATACTCTATTGCACCGAAATCAGTATAAACTATCTTATTGTAAGGATCAACTGTTTTGACAACTCCCTTGAAAACAGTCACGTTCTTATACTTCGAAAGCATCATGCGCAGGGGGTAGGCAATTTCTCCAGCATTAAGGGCCGCCATGGCTACCTGGTAGAGAAGGGGCTGAAAAAGATGGAAATTATTCTTGTCGATCAGAGTAACCTTGATCTCCTTTCGGTTACCAAGCTCTTTGGCAACATTGAGTCCTGCAAATCCGCCACCGACAATAACGATATGCTTCATCAAACTAAATTGGAAATTTACCAGCATTACGCACACTATTCCTGAGAACTTTAAATAATATATCGAAAATTATTGTGTCTGCTATAAAACTGCTGACTCATATCCATCCTTGGCTGAAATAGTACTCCCTTGAACCTGTGCAACCCTTAATAATCTCACTCCCCGTACTATCGCCGCCAACCAGTAACAAAAATTATTAGCTTTATTTTTTATAATACGTTCAAATTGCGTAAATACACCTAAAGACGCATCGTGATAATGAAGTATTGTTCTGATTATAAAAATTCTTCCCTTGACATTTTAACATTCATTAC
>JBAXBW010000076.1:0-6103 GCA_037141805.1 Chlorobiaceae bacterium
GAAAGACCAAGTGATGCGGATTGATTCTACCTATTCTGAAGTGCATTTTTCGTACTGCAATGATGCAGGTCAAGTAACAACGGTCAAGATGCCGGAGGACGAGCGTTATGGCCAGGGGTAAGACAAAGAGGTGGGTGATGGCTTATTCTTCGTACCAATAAAAAAATTAGTTGCAAACATGACGACATCTATCGAACATACTCCTGGCGGCGGTAAAACGGTAACCTGTCCAGTATGCGGGCAGCCGTTTACTTGTGCTCTCTCATCAACGTGCTGGTGTGCTACCAGAACGGTTCCATCCGAAGTGCGCGACTATCTCGCCGGTCGTTATGAAACATGCGTTTGCAGCACTTGCCTTGACCAATTGATTGAGCAGGCCGGTACTGGTGAAAGCGCCTGAGTATTTGGCAAGCTCCCGAAAAAACTCATTTCACAGGTATCGGGTTGGGTTGATCCGTTAAAAGTCTTGAAACTCAATGAAAATTCAATTGAAATGCTGTCGGTGATCATGTACATTAGGTCATTGAAACAGCAACACTAAAACCAGTACCATGCAGAAAGAGACCATTACTATACTTGGGTGCGGCTGGCTCGGGTTGTCGCTTGCACAGGCTCTCGTCAAAGAGGGTTATGCAGTCAAGGGATCAACCACGACGGAGGAGAAGCTTGAGCAGTTGCAGTATGCAGGGGTGGAGCCATACCTGATATCCCTCGACCCTGAGGTAACCGGTGACGATGTTGTAGCTTTTCTCCAGAGCGATATTCTTATCGTCAATATTCCACCGACACGGCGAGAAGACATTGTTGAGTACCATATCGAGCAGTTTTCTTCACTGATTGACGCACTTGGTCAGTCGCCGGTGCGCTCCGTGCTGATGGTTAGTTCTACCTCAGTCTATCCTTCGCTCAACAGGGAGGTTACTGAAGAGGATGCCGTTGACCCAGAGTCACCGTCCGGGCAGGCACTGCTCCTTGTCGAAGAGATGTTGATGCAGGAGGCCGGATTTCAGTCCACGGTGTTGCGTTTTGGCGGTCTGGTTGGTTATGACCGCAATCCTGAAAAGTATCTCGCTGCGTTGACAGCGGTGACGAATCCCGATCAGCCCATGAACCTTATTCATCGTGACGATTGCATCAAGATCATGATGGAGATTATTCGCCTTGAGCAGTGGGGCGAAGTGTTCAACGCCTGTGCCCCCAATCATATCCTGCGGCGCGACTATTACGGCAGGGCAGCCACAAAGGCCGGAGTTCCCCAACTTCCTCTTGCGACATCTGCAGAACCCTCATCGTTTAAAGTGGTGAACAGTGACAAACTGGTAAGTGCTCTCGGCTATAGTTTTCTGCATCCTGATCCGGTTGGGTGAAGAGGATGGTGGGTGGCATATTTTGAAATTTCCAGAGATGATTTGAAAACCATCACTATTGTCATTAATCAATAAGAGAGGAGGGTTTTATGCTTCAGGCAAAACAGGAAGTGCAGCAATTACTTGATCAACTCCCTGAAAATGTCTCTTTTGATGACATTCAATACCATATTTATGTTTGTCAGAAAATAAATCGTGGTCTTGAAGATGTTGCATCAGGGAATACCATTTCAGAAGAAGAGTTGAAAAAACGCACAGCACAATGGCTCGAACCATAAGGTGGACTGAAACAGCTTCTGATGATCTTCATGAAGCGATGAGGTTTATTGCACGAGATTCGCGTTACTATGTGCAGCATCTTTTGTAAAAGAAGCGCATAAAGCAGCACATTCTCTTGATTGTTGTCCCGAAAGAGGACGAGTTGTACCTGAAAGTGACAGAATAGATGTTCGAGAAATTTTTGTGAAAAGCTATAGGCTGATCTATCTTGTTACGGATCATGAAGTGATCATTTTAGCGTTTATTCATGCTGCGAGAGACCTTTCCTCATTATGGAAACATCGAGGCATATAAATCACACAACTGGACAAGAGTTCATAATGTTATTGGATAAGCCTCTTGTTGACTCAGTCGATCCTATGTGTGGCGCACTTGATCTTGAGACGACCATGCGGGCCTGCGTGTTACCTTGATACGCGCTGTGCGCAGCTTACAACATAAACTCCAAATCACATCCGGACTCTGCTGACTTTTCAACAAATTCGCGTAGCTTCCCAAGAAATACCATAAACCTTGCAGGGTCAAGGTCACGGAAGTATGCTACACCAACCGGCTGATCCTGCCAGCCGAGCAGAATTCTTTCATGACGTTCATTCTGCATTAATGCCATTCGTTCAGCAATAATCTGGTTCATTGAGCCAAGGCTGCTGTGATGCAGAAACGCTTCATCCCAACTGTCGAGTCCATTCCTGCTTTCTGAGATGAATGGCAGCCGGTTTAAAAATTCAGGTAAGTCGTAATGGAAAAACGCGGCATAGTCGTGCGCGTCGATTTCTATTGAGGCGTATACATTATACGATGTATCCTGAAGACGTACCCTGTTGATTCTGCCAGAACGGTAAATGGACAGTTTACGGTGTTCAGGATTGTTGTCGTCAATAAGGATGCGGTGAATATTCATGGCCAAGTACAGGAGAGAGGAGAACCTTTAATCTGTAGAAAGAGTTCTCTGATTTTATGGAATTGGTTTCAACATAGCTATCTTTATATAAATATTTTTTACACCTATTTTTGCGGTCTAAATATCAGGAGATAATGGAACGGACTGCTCTCAACAATTTTATCAAGAAATAATAGAATGGAAGGAAATTTTTCAGATAGAGTACAGGATGTTATTCGCCTCAGCCGCGAGGAAGCACTCCGTTTAGGTCATGATTACATTGGTACGGAGCATCTCCTTTTGGGCCTTATCAGGGAGGGTGAAGGTATTGGTGCCAGGATATTAAAAAATCTCAAGATAGATTTGTTTAGTCTTAAGCAGAAGATTGAGGAAAGCACCCTCCCCAGGGTTGCCGAAACGCAGATGGGCAATGTTCCCCTCACCAAGCAGGCGGAAAAGGTGCTGAAAATCACCTATCTCGAGGCCAAGATCTGCAAATCGAATATCATAGGAACGGAGCACCTGCTTTTGTCGATCATGAAAGGGGATGACAATATAGCTTCAGAGGTTCTCGAGCAGTTTGGGGTGACGTATGACCTCGTCAGGGATGAGCTGATGAGTATTTCCAGCAGCAGGAGCGAGCCTGATGAGCCACCGATGGAGGGGGCCTATTCGTCTGGCGGCGCTGAACGGCAAAAAAAGCAGGATCCGAGAAAGGCAGAGAAAACAAAAACTCCCGTGCTCGACAATTTCGGTCGTGATCTCACTCGTCTTGCCCTTGACGACAAACTTGATCCGATTATCGGACGAGAAAAGGAGATTGAGCGTGTGGCCCAGGTGTTGAGTCGCCGTAAAAAGAATAATCCGGTACTGATCGGTGAGCCCGGCGTCGGAAAGACTGCTATTGCCGAAGGTCTTGCACTCAAGATTGTGCAGCGCAAGGTGTCGAGGGTGCTCTATGATAAACGGGTTGTTGCTCTTGATCTTGCGGCGCTTGTGGCCGGTACAAAATACAGGGGTCAGTTTGAGGAGAGGATGAAAGCGCTGATGAATGAGCTTGAGCGTTCACGTGATGTGATTTTGTTCATTGATGAGCTTCACACCATCGTCGGTGCTGGCGGGGCTTCGGGTTCACTTGATGCCAGCAATATTTTCAAGCCGGCGCTTGCCCGTGGTGAACTGCAGTGTATAGGAGCAACGACGCTGGACGAGTACCGCCAGTTCATTGAAAAAGATGGCGCTCTCGACCGGAGGTTCCAGAAAATCATGGTAGAGCCCACTTCGGTTGACGAGACGATCCAGATTCTCAACAACATCAAGTCGAAGTATGAGGTTCATCATCATGTCAACTATTCGGAAAATTCTATTGACAAGGCTGTAAGGCTTTCCGAGCGTTATATCACCGACCGCTTTTTGCCCGACAAGGCGATTGACGTGATGGATGAAGCTGGTGCACGTGTTCATTTGAGCAATATTCATGTGCCACAGGAGATTCTTGAACTTGAAAAATCCATTGAGGAGGTCAAGACAGAGAAGAACCAGGTGGTGAAGATGCAGAATTTTGAAGAGGCGGCAAGGCTCCGCGACAAGGAGAAAAGCCTGATCGATGCGCTTGATCAGGCCAAGCAGGAGTGGGAGGACAGGTCAGCCGAAAGCGTCTACGATGTTACAGAGGCCGATATTACCTCCGTGATTGCCATGATGACCGGTATTCCGGTGGCAAGGGTCGCACAGTCAGAGTCCAAAAAGCTGCTCACCATGGAGGCCGATCTCACCAAAGAGGTTATTGGTCAGGACGAGGCTATCAAAAAGATTACCAAGGCGATACAGCGAACCCGTGCCGGGCTGAAAGATCCTTCGCGCCCTATCGGCTCTTTCATTTTTCTCGGGCCGACCGGTGTTGGCAAAACCGAGCTTGCCAAGGCGCTCACCCGCTATATTTTTGACAGCGAGGATGCTCTCATCAGGGCCGATATGAGTGAGTACATGGAGAAGTTTTCGGTCAGCCGTCTTGTCGGAGCCCCTCCGGGATATGTTGGTTATGAAGAGGGCGGTCAGTTGACCGAAAAGGTGCGTCGCAAGCCATATTCAGTGGTGCTTATCGATGAGATTGAGAAGGCGCATCCCGATGTGTTCAACATTCTGCTCCAGGTGCTTGACGAAGGAGTTTTGACCGATGGTATGGGCAGAAAGGTTGATTTCCGTAACACCATCATTATCATGACCTCGAACATCGGTGCCAAGGATATCAAGAATTTCGGCGCAGGATCGGGCATGGGCTTTACTCCCGTTGATGATGCAACCGGTAATTACAAGGCGATGAAGTCAACCATTGAGGACGCCCTTAAACGGGTCTTCAATCCCGAGTTTCTCAACCGAATTGATGATATTGTTGTCTTCCATGCGCTCGAAAAACAGCATATCTTCAAGATTATCGATATTACTGCAGGGAAGCTTTTCAAGAGGCTCCATGATATGGGCATTGAAGTGCAAATTGATGAAAAAGCCAAGGAGTTTCTTGTTGACAAAGGCTATGACCAGAAATATGGCGCTCGTCCACTGAAAAGAGCGCTGCAAAAATATGTTGAAGATCCTCTTGCCGAAGAGATGCTGAAGGGAAGATTTTCGGAGGGCAGCATTATCAGAATTGCTTTTGATGAAGCCGAGAATGAACTCCGTTTTGTTGATGGTGTAGTTCCCGTTCCTGAAGGCGAAGGGCAGGTACACAGCGAGTAAGTCATTTCTTTATTCCCTTGCTTGGGAGCACTGCCTGAAGAAGGGTAGTGTTTCCCCAAGGAAGGCGTAAGCATTTTTATGCTGATCCGTATAACAAGTTGAAATAAAATGCCGATTAATAGCTTAGCTGTTTATATTGAATGAGTTAATGGTATTTTTCGTTGTTGGCAATTTGCTTTTACTGTGGGTTATAACCGGACAGTAGTGAAAATAATTCATTTAAACGCTTTACTTATTACGTTTTTTATCCATGTTGACAGGAGGTAATTGCCATGAAACATATAACCGCTACGGACACCCTTGAGTTATCAGTCCCGGAGAGAATTCAGTTGGTAGAAGATATATGGGATACGATATCTAACGAACCTGAAGCTGTCCAGTTATCGGACGAAGAAAAAAAAATAATTGATGAACGTTTGGATGCATATCACAGAAACCCCGCATTAGGTGCTCCGTGGGAAGATGTTTATAAGAGAATAGTATCTAAGCAATGAGGCATCAAATCATAATCAGACCTGAGGCTGAAAATGATTTAAGAGAATCATTCCTTTGGTATGAAGAAAAAAGGCAGGGGTTGGGACATGACTTCTTGTTTCAGATTGATGCCGGTCTTAAATTTATCCAAAGGAATCCTGAACTCACCACAGTAAAATATAAAGAAGCAAGGAAGCACATCATTAAAAAATTCCCTTATAAAATCATCTATCTGTTCAAAAATGATGCAATTTTTGTTCTGGCAGTGCTTCATGGCAAAAGAAGTTCAGCCGTATTAAAAAACAGAATAGACTGCATCTAACCAAATCACTTCACCTGACTGTCGGCTTCGCCGCCAGCCAGCATG
>JBAXBW010000077.1:0-5848 GCA_037141805.1 Chlorobiaceae bacterium
GCACTACCGGATAATCTGCTTGAAAGTGAACTGTTTGGTCATGAAAAGGGTGCGTATACCGGTGCCGACCGACAGCGTAAAGGTCGATTTGAGACGGCCGATGGCGGCACACTCTTCATTGATGAAGTCGGCGAAATTCCTCTTTCCCTCCAGGTCAAGTTACTGCGGGTATTACAGGAAAAAACTTTTGAGCGGATTGGCAGCAATACTCCCCTCAAGGCAAATGCCCGCATTGTCGCAGCAACAAACCGTGATCTCGAAGCAATGGTCAGAGAGGGGACATTTCGTCAGGATCTGTTCTATCGGCTGAATGTCGTTTCAATAAGGATTCCACCCTTGAGAGATCGACGCGAAGATATTCCGCCACTTGCCGAAGTTTTTGTTCGTCGTTTTGCCTCGGAAAATAACAAACGGATTGCCGGGATTTCAAGAGAAGCCATGGATACCTTGATGAAATACTCTTACCCTGGAAATGTTCGCGAGCTGGAAAACATCATTCAACAATCAGTCGTGCTTTCTCGTGGCGAAACGATTATGGTCAACGACCTTCCCGTCAGGCTTCATGAGGGTATACAGAATGCTGGTTCATGGCAATCAGGGAGCGACTCCTTTACTGAAAAGGTCGAAGCATTTGAACGGTCATTGATCCTTGATGCACTCAGAGGGGCTGGTCAAGTGCAGACGAGAGCCGCAGAACTGCTCGGTATCAGTGAACGGCACCTGCGTTACAAGCTGAAAAAGTATGGCATGAAGTAGCTCTTCGGGATCTCCGTCATCGACTATTTGGTCGAAACGGCGACCAAGTGGTCGGCATTATCGAGATATCAGCAACTGAAACAGAATCGCATTGATTGTTTAACGTGTTATTATATAATTGGTTAAAATATTTATCAGACGAGTGGCACGCTAATTGTATTATTAATTGCAAGGGCAGGAACTCTGAAAGAAAAAGCCCTTTCGATCAATTAACAAGAACATATCGTTATTTTAAAGGAGAAAGCCATGAAACAGTTTATTCGTTTAGTTGCAGTCGCAGGAATGATCTTCAGCTTTGCACCTTCAGCTCAGGTTTTTGCTGCAGGAAATCCCCTGGCCAACATGTTCGGAGTCGGGTTTGTCGATCTGAATGGAGATGGCATCAACGATAACGCGCCGGATGCTGATGGAGATGGCATTCCAAACGGTCAGGATCCTGATTACGTGCGAGCCCAGGACGGGACAGGAAGTCGCAGAGGGGCAACAGCAGGAACGTCATTGAACACCGGAACGGGAACTGGCGTTTGTAATGGTACTGGCACTAATGGAAGCGCAAGAAGAGGTCGCTGAGAGACTCCTGCGATTGCAGTTTGTTCAGTCGGATGAGGGAGCGCTCCGGCGCTCTTTTGTCTTGTTCAGGTAATCGAGAAATGATAAGCCATGATTTTAAAACGAATCGTTTTCACCATCATCCTTGTTTCCGGATTCTGTCCGCCGGTACTTGCCGTAGAATCAGCATCCAGCAACCCGACATCCAGCATAAGCCCGGCAGTTGAATCCGGGAACAGGGACTCGAAAAAGCTGCAATTTATTGATGAAGATGGCGATGGCATCAACGACAAGGTTCAGGGACGAGCAGGGTTCTCAAACACAAACAGAAAAATCTTTGATGGTTCATGCTTCGGTGAGCAGTCAGAGAGCAGGTTGTTTACGGATGGCCCTGTTGGCAAGGGAGTCGGCAAAGGTTCTGGATCACCCCGTGGTGGTTCGCGGAGGTAACAACCATAAAAAATGAGTACAATGAAGCGTCTTGCCGGTCTCTTTTTTTTTATTGCACTATGGCCAATGGTTGCCGCCGCAGAATGGCAGACCAAAGCCTCAGTTTCAGGTAGTATTGAAGACAACGTCTTCCGAAACAGCCGTCAGGAAAAAGATGCGATAACTGAGGTGGATCTGCATGTGGGGTATGCGTTGGATTGGGAAAAATGGAGTGCGCTGGCATCATACGAAGGCAAGTATATCAGTTTTGCGGATCATGCTGAACGTAACTATCTATCACCTCAAATCACTCTGGCTGCTCAGCGCAATCTTGAACAGAAAGGTTGGGTCAGGAGCGGATTACGAGCAAGAACAAGGATGGACCGTGATGTCTATGCGTTATATGACTATCATGAAGTTGTGGGATTTGTTGATGCAAAATTGCCAGGGAACAACCTTATGACGCTTTTTACCGGTTACAGCCTGAGTAGCAGGCGCTATAATGAACTTGAAGAACTTGACAATCTGGAACACCAGTTGTACGCAGGATTACAACTGCCTCTTGAACGGGGGAGAACTCTTGCCGTTTACTCTGAACTCGGCTATAAGCAATACCTGTCACCCCTCGACAAGGGAACGACCATCGTGCAGGGATATCGAGGAAGAAATACTGTTACAACAGCCACAAAGAAAGAGTTTACGAATGTTGGACAATGGGTCAATTCCCTCAGCGTATCGACTCCGGTGCTCGATGACAAAACAGGAATCAGGCTCTCTGTAAAGTACCGTATCAATTTTGGGGATAGTAATCTCCTTCTCAGCGGAATGTCAGCGGATCATTATTCAGAGAATGATCTCTTCGACGACCGATATGGTTATGAAAGCAGGGAGGTTGGTGTGATGGTATCACGATCACTTCTTTATGGCGTTACGGCACGAGTTGGATATGATCAAGCAATTAAAGATTACACCGAAACGGCGCATGATATCTCTGGCAATCCGGTCGTGACGAATCCTGAAAGAAATGATAATTACCGACGTCTGTGGACTCGAATCGAAAAAACTGTTTTACTTTCCGGCAAGGGAACGCAATTACGGTTGTACGGAGAATACCAGAAGATTTGGAATGACTCAAATGATGCGTTTAACCATTACAACGCGGCATCAACCACTGCCGGAGTGGAACTGGTTTTCTGACGCCTCTTTTGTACGGGCTCATTGCAATGGATGGCGATACGGGGGGGGAAATTTATAATATCTCCCGATGGGCAACGCTACAATGTGACAAGGGCGAATATGTGTATTTTGTTGTAAATTACTAACAGGAGAATAATCATGAAAAGAGTTATGTCTGTGTGTATCCTGTCCGGTTTGGTGTCAGGGTTTTCGCCAGCGATCATGTCAGCAAAAACATTGGACGGTCAGGAGATTTTTACCAGGAATTGCAGTGTCTGCCATTCCGTAATGCCACCACCCAAAAATGCACCACCTGTTACTCCTCTCGCATCTCGATACCATCAGAGATTCAAAACAAAAAAAGAGGGAGTCAATCACCTTGTCGCTTACCTGAAATCACCGAACAAGGACAACGCGATTGATCCTCAAGCCATTACCAGATTTGGTCTTATGCCTGCCCAGGCTCTGCCGGATGCAGAATTGAGAACCGTAGCTGAATGGGTATGGGATCAGTACAACCCGAATATGGGTATGGGTCGGGGGATGGGCCGAGGCCGGGGAATGAATCAGTAGGTACAATTGTCATGACCGTGTTGATGCCATGAACAGATTCTTGTTGATCACTATAACCGTGCTGTTCAGTCCTGTAGCTTATGCAGCGACAACTACTGAACAGCATGCCAGCTTTGACCATAGCAGGCTGAGCCCTTCAGCGCAGTGTATCAGATGCCATAAACGTGACCAGCCGGATGATAACAGGCACCGTGAGTCTCAGGCAAACTGCTCATCATGCCACGATACAAAACAATGGAAACCAACAGTATAACGAAACCATGAAAAAATTATTCAGTTGGCGGGTTTTTATAAGCTTTGGACTTTTTATAGCGTTAGTTATGATGCTGGTTTCAGGGGTGATCCTTTATCTCTCACCTCCAGGAAGAGTTGCCAACTGGACAGACTGGCGAATGATCGGTCTTACAAAAAGGGGATGGCAAAACCAGCATATCATCTTCGGGTTTTTCTTTTTAATCCTCTCGGTGTTCCATTTGTTTTTTATCAACTGGAAAGCTTTTCTCTCCTACCTGAAATCAAAGACCAGCGAAGGTCTTAAAAACCCCGGCGAGCTGCTCACTATAGTAATTCTCTCCTCCTTATTCGGAGCAGGGACATACTTTGACATCGAACCATTCTCAGCAGTCATCAAGTTTGGCGATGCCATATCAAACTCCTGGGAACAGCAGGAAAAGCAAGCGCCGGTTCCACATGCGGAACTCATGACACTCCTGCAACTTACAGAGCAACCAGGGCTTGGCGGTGAGCCGGCAGCGTTAATAAAAAAGCTGGAAAAGGCGGGGTTACAGGTTACTTCTCAGCATCAGACGCTGGCTGAAATAGCAACCATGAATGGAAAGACCGCCGAAGAGGTCTATGCCTTTATTGCGCCGACCAAAACCCCAAAGCATACCATACAGGGGCAAGGTTTCGGAAAAAAAACATTGCAGGAAATAGCCGACGAGGGTGGGGTTTCATCGACATCACTGCGGCTTGCGCTTCGGCAGAAAGGCATTGAAGCAAAGCCCGACACACAGCTAAAATCTATAGCAGAAAAGAATAATATCGACATGAGCGAGCTGCGAAAAATACTGGAGACAATGATCAGCCGGTAATTGTTGCTGGTGGTAGCCTCTGCCCGGTTAAGATATTAATCTCTCTGGGCTGAATTCCCCACCGCTTGCATTGACGTTTTTTAAACATCTCTCTAAAGTCAGACACCCTGCTGCTCGCGGCGGGAAGCTTCATTCATCCTCAAAAATGTGAAATATTTTATTTCAAAGTTTGAAAAATCGCGAACAAGTTGTTAATTACATAACTGTATAATCTCTTTGTTGTATGCTCGGCGATTTCTCGGCATTGTTACGGTATAGCACGGATATCTAATTCTCTTTTTATCTGGAGAGGAATACTCTATAAGTCTCTCTTTTTTATAGTTTAAAGAATTTACCTCATATAATTTTTATAGTAATTTAAAGGAGCAAATTATGGCAATTGAAGTCAATGGTGTCCGTGCTGAAACTGATGAGAATGGATATCTCGTTAATCTTGAAGACTGGACAGAAGATATTGCGAAAGTGCTGGCAGAGGGAGAAGAGATCGAAATGACTCAGGCGCATTGGGATATGATCAATTTTCTCAGAGGATATTACGATGAATATCAGATTGCCCCAGCCGTAAAGGTGCTTACCAAGGCCATTGCCACGGAGAAGGATATGGATAAAAAAGCGGCATCTGAATTTCTGTACGGGCTTTTTCCAAAAGGGCCAGGTTTACAGGCCTGTAAAATTGCGGGACTGCCAAAACCTACGGGTTGCGTTTAATGGATTGAAAGAGGTTTGCTGATCCCAATTTTACTGTGAATCAAAGGAGGTCATAATGGAAGGCGCTCAAAAGGCAGCTTCAGATGAAGTAATACACGGCAAAGATGGTGGGAACGGAAAGTTCCTGAATCCTACCCCTATGCTTGATGAACTGGAAAAAGGCCCTTGGCCAAGTTTTATTTCCGGGTTCAAGGAACTTGCCGAAAGAACAGAAAAGCCCATGTTGCGTGGGGTTATGGATCAGCTTGAGTACTCCTACAATACCAAGATGGGGTACTGGAAAGGCGGTCTGGTAACGGTTGACGGTTATGGCGCCGGGGTTATCACGCGCTATTCAATGATAAAAGACAAGTTTCCCGAAGCGACTGAATTTCACACGATGCGAATTCAGCCGGCACCGGGGCTTCACTACAACACGGAGATGCTTCGCGGACTTTGTGATACCTGGGAAAAGTATGGCAGCGGCATCATTACTCTCCATGGACAGACCGGTGACATCATGTTGCAGGGCATTGAACAGGATAAAGTTCAGGAGTGTTTTGATGAGCTCAACCAGGCAGGCT
>JBAXBW010000078.1:0-5798 GCA_037141805.1 Chlorobiaceae bacterium
TGTGTGTTGTTCTTTCTTCTGGTTGTGTGTGGCTGGTTTGCAAGACTGTTGCTGCTGCTGAAGGGCAGTCTTGCTGAACCGGTTTATAATCAGTAAACTCTTGTACTCTTTATCATCTTTTAATTTAATTATGACAATCAACATGAACCTATTCAGAAAAATACTTTTAAGCGCCACGGTGTTCGGAGTTATGGCTTCCGGCACGGCTGGAGCTGCCGGTAAAATCGTTATTGACGGTTCGACAACGGTCGGTCCTATTGCCAAGGCTTTTGCCAGCCACTTTACCAAGACCACTGGTGTACAGGTGACGGTAAGTGAGTCCGGTTCTGGTAATGGCGCAAAAAGCCTTATCAACAAAACCTGTGACATTGCCACTATGTCACGTCCCATGAAAGAAAAGGAAGAGGCCGCAGCAAGAAGCAAAGGGGTCAACCCTGTTGAACACATCGTTGCACTTGATGGCCTTTCTGTTGTGGTTCATCCGAGCAACCGTATCAATGCACTCTCAAAGGCACAGATTCGCGGGATTTACATGGGCAAGTATACCAACTGGAACCAGCTTGGCGGAGCGAACTCGGCTATCGTGGTCATTCAGCGAGAATCGAACAGCGGCACTGCGGATTCCTTTAAAGAGCTGGTTATGGGCAAAGAAAACCCTATTTCCAAGAGAGCTGAAACTCAGTCAAGCAATGGCGCAATCAAGAGCCGCATAGCTTCGACGCCTTCTGCAATCAGCTATATCGGTCTCGGTTTTGTTGACAGTTCTGTCAAGGCTGTTCTGGTTGACGGTATTGAGGCTGATGTCAGGACGGTCAAGAACGGCACCTACCCTATACACCGTCCACTCTTCATGTACACCAACGGTCAGCCAACTGGCGCTGTCAAACAATTCATTGACCTGCCAAAAACGCCCGAAGGAAAACATATCATCAGCGAAACCGGGTTTGTCAACAATTATTGATTAGTGAACAAAACAGCTCTCTGAACAACATCGAACAGCAAAAAGCCGTCTTGAATACAGGACGGCTTTTTCGCGCCTACCAACATACCGTTCCCAGGGAGCTGAAGAACAATGACCACCAATATTGTGTTATTAAATCCCTTGTCTTCTGTTCATTGTTTTCCCTACCTTGTTGTGATGCTATCAACAACCATAACCACAAGGGAATGAGACGAACTCTCCAGCAAAAGATAGTTGGTGCCGTAACAATATTGCTGATGCTTGCCGGAATTGCTGCCTGCCGCCAAAACAATAATGAGTTGCGACGTGACCGGATTGTTACGGCAATTTCTGCTGATTTCGACTATCTCAATCCCCTGCTTATCCAGTTTTCGATGTCGCGGGAGGTGTGCAAATTGCTCTATCCTTCGCTTGTGAAACCCGCCTATGACGAAAAGAAGGGAGGCATTACCTTTCTTCCAAACACCGCCAAAAGCTGGGTGTTCTCTGAAAATGGTAAAAAAGTCACCTTCCATTTACGAAGTGATGCTCTGTGGGAAGATGGGGAAAAAGTGACCTCGCGTGATTTCAAGTACTCCTATGCTTTATATAAAAACCCAGGAATTGCCAGTACACGGCAGCATTATCTTAATGACCTTCTCCTTTTACCAGATGGAACTGCTGATATTGAGCATGCTGTCGAAGCACCGGACGATTCGACCCTGGCGCTGCATTTCAGCAAACCCATGGCACAAGAGATTGTTCTCGATCATTTCAATGATCTGATGCCGGTCGCCGAGCATGTGTTCAAAGCATTTTCTCCTGATGAGATCCGCTCCAGGGCTACCGAAATACCCGTTGTAAGCGCTGGACCCTTCAAGGTAAAATTGTGGAAACGTCAGGAAAAACTTGAACTTGTCACGAACCCTTCATCAACGCTGCCCTTTCCTGCCACCATCACGAACATGGTTTTTATGGTGGTTCCTGAATACACCACCCGGCTTGCCATGCTGAAATCCGGCCAGATTGATGCCATGCTTTCGGCTGGAGGCATTAATCCCAAGGATATTAACGATCTGGGCAAAAGCTCGCCTGCGATTATCATCAGACCAGTACAAAACCGTTATTTCGACAGTATTGTCTGGCTGAACATCGACGGAGAAGCGTACCGCCATAACCATCAGATAAAGTCGAATGCACTGTTTGGTGACAAACTGGTACGCCGGGCACTAACCATCGCTATTGACCGTCAATCCATTATTGACGGATTCATGGGACCGGAGCACGCCACCATCGTCAACACCTCTCTTTCGCCCGCCTACAGAGAGCTTGCCGACGTCTCGCTTGATCCATACAACTATAACCCCCAAAAAGCTTCAGCCTTGCTGCGCGAGGCAGGATGGGAACCGGGCCCGAATGGCATTCTGCAAAAAAACGGGAAGAAATTCTCCTTCGAGCTTGCAGCTCCTGTGGGTAATCCAAGACGCAATTATGCCGCAACAACTATTCAGCAAAACCTTCGTGATATCGGTATTGACTGCCGTCTTAGGTTCGACGAGGGACTGATTTTTAATAAAAACCAGAATGAGTTCCGCTATGATGCCGCTCTTTCAGGCATGGCTGCTGAAACACTTCCCTTTCAGCTTATTATCTGGGGATCCGACTTCGCGAAACGTCCGTTCAACTCATCCGCGTTTCAGCATCATGAGCTTGATACGGTTATTGCTGCACTGAGCGGCCCACTTCCGGGTGAACGCTCAGTGGCACTCTGGAAACGCTACCAGACGATACTGCACGACGAACAACCGAGAACGTTCCTTTATTATTACGACGAGCTTGAGGGATTCAGCCGCCGTATACAGAATGTTGATGTCAACCTGATTTCCACGCTTTATAACGTTTATGAGTGGAAGATCCAGTGAAATAGTGCCCCGTTTGCCGCCTGCACCTATTTTTGCTATATTCAACCACTTTTTCAACCACCACCCGCGAACTTATTGTACTATGCCCCGTTACACACCCGAGCAGCTTGAACGCAGAAACGCATCAGTCTGGACGAAAGTGCAGGGAATCCTTGCGCCGATCCAGTTCGTGATGTTTCTTGCCGGCCTTTCCGTTACCTGGCTCTACCAGTCGCACAACGGAATCGACAACTTCGCCTGGATCACCTTTTTTGTCACCCTGAAAACTCTCATGCTTGTCCTGATTTTTGTGACCGGCGGTTTTTTTGAACTTGAGGTTTTTGGTCAGTTTGCCTTTGCTCATGAATTCTTCTGGGAGGATTTCGGCAGCGCCATCGCCATGGTTGTCCATCTCTCCTACTTTGTTCTCTTTTTTATCGGTCTTGATGAAACCACACTTATCTGGACAGCACTGCTCGCCTATTTGAGTTATCTTGTCAATGCAGCACAGTTTGTCATCCGTCTGCTTCTTGAAAAGCATAATGAAAAGAAACTCAAGCAGCGTCAGGCGGCCTGATCACCTTTGACAACGCACAACATTATGAAAGCAAAAGCCATTGTCTTCACTGGTGTTCGCCAGATTGAGCTCAGTGAGGTGACCCTGAAGCCCGTTTCGTCAACGGATGTCCTGGTTGAAACCTGGTGGTCATCAATCAGTACCGGTACTGAAAAAATGGCTTACAACGGCCTGATCCCTTCGTGGCCCTTTATCTTTCCCTTTATTCCCGGCTATGAAACGGTCGGAAAGATCATTGAGGTGGGTGAGCATGTCAACGAGAGCCTGATCGGCAAGTTTGCCTACGTCGCCGGATCATTCGGGTATGAAGGTGTCAATGCCGCTTTTGGAGGAGCCTCCGAGTATATTGTCTGCCCGGTCGAGAGCATAACTGTTCTCGACAACATTGACCATCCAGAGTCCGGCATAGCCCTGCCGCTTGGGGCTACAGCCCTCCATATTGTTGATCTTGCACAGGTTGAAAACAAGAAAGTACTGGTGCTCGGCCAGGGAGCTGTCGGCATTCTCGCCGCAGAACTGGCACAGCTTATGGGAGCGAAACTGGTCGCCGCAACCGAACCCAACAAGAACAGGCTGAACCTCTCAACTGCCGACCTGAAGGTTGACCCTGAAACGGAAGACGTTTCTGCGGCACTTGCAGGACATGAGTTTGATGTGCTGATCGACAGTACAGGCATCATGAGTGCCATTGATACCGGCCTTCGGTTTCTGAAATTTCACGGAACCGTGATTTTTGGCGGCTATTATCAGAGAATCAACATTGATTACTCACAGGCTTTCCAGAAAGAGCTCTCCTTCGTTGCGGCAAAACAGTGGGCCAAAGGTGATCTGGAGCGGGTCAGGGAACTTATCGGACAACACAAACTTAATGCGGAAAGGATTTTCACCCATCAGCATACCGTTGAGAAGGATATTTCGGAGGCATACCTGCAGGCCTTTACCGATCCGGACTGCCTCAAAATGATCCTGCTCTGGAAAAAAGAGAACAAATCATAAGCCCGAGACCAGATGACAGCAAGAACCATCGCTATTTACGGGAAGGGCGGCATTGGCAAAAGTTTTACGACAACGAACCTCAGCGCCACCTTTGCCATGATGAACAAACGGGTACTGCAACTTGGCTGTGACCCGAAGCACGACTCAACGACCTCCCTTTTCGGGGGCATTTCGCTTCCCACGGTAACGGATGTTTTTGCAGAAAAAAACGCGCTGAATCAGCAGGTCGCCATCAGCGATATTGTCTTCCGACGGGATATCGCTGACTTCCCACAGCCCATTTATGGCATTGAGCTTGGCGGCCCACAGGTTGGCCGTGGTTGCGGCGGCAGAGGCATCATTTCGGGTTTTGACGTGCTTGAAAAGCTCGGGATCTTCAAGTGGGAGCTCGACATTATCCTTATGGACTTTCTTGGTGACGTTGTCTGCGGAGGATTCGCCACGCCACTCGCCCGCTCGCTCAGTGAGGAGGTTATTCTTGTCACCAACAACGATCGCCAGTCTATCTTTACGGCAAATAATATCTGCAAAGCGAACAACTATTTCAGAACCATCGGCGGCAAATCACGGCTGCTCGGTCTGATCATCAATCGCGATGACGGCAGCGGCATTGCTGAAAAGTATGCCGAGGCTGCCGGTATCACCGTTCTGATGAAGGTGCCATATCTTGCTGATGCCCGCGACAAGGATGACAGCTTCGACTTTGCCGTCAGGCTGCCTGAGTTGCAGCAGAAGTTCAAAACACTTGCCAGCGATATTCTTGAAAACCGTATAACCCCCTGCGAAGCTGTCGGGCTTGACTTTATGGGGTTTGTGCGGATTTTTGGGGAGGTCAGTAATGACGCCCCGCTTGCGGCAACGGCTGATGAGCTTTTTGGACGAAAAGAGAATCTTTCCAATCCAAAAAAAAGCAGTGCCCTTGACAGTGATAACCTGAAAATTCAGCAGTGCATTGAAAAGCTTGGAGTTGCAGAACAAGAGGTATACCGGATGGCTGAACAGGAAAAGATAACTGTGAGCGAGATTGCTGAACTGACCCACAGGGAAGAATCAGCCGTCCGGGAACTGCTTGCGAGCGCCCGGACACAACTGAAACGACTTTTCTTTGAGTAACTAGGCGTTAGCCTTTTTGGTGGCTTTTGCCCTGAGGTTCACATCGAGAATCTTCTTTCTGAGCCTGATGCTCTGGGGTGTTACCTCCAGCAACTCATCATCATTGATAAACTCAAGAGCCTGCTCAAGCGAAAGGATTTTCGGCGGAGTGAGACGAAGCGACTCATCAGTACCCGAAGAGCGCATGTTGCTCAGCTTTTTCGTTTTGCAGACATTGAGCGTAATATCAAGACCTCGGGTTGATTCACCGACAATCATTCCGCCATACACC
>JBAXBW010000079.1:0-5643 GCA_037141805.1 Chlorobiaceae bacterium
GCGGTTTCAAGAAAACGGTCGACCAGCAGAGGATATTTTTCGGTAATGAAAAGCGCCTGATCGACATATTCTTTGAGAGAGTCATCATTGTAGACAATTTTCATGGCTCGTCCACCCAAAACGTAACTTGGCCTGACAAGAGCAGGATAGCCGATTCTCCGGGTGATTTCCCTGGCCTCTTCAAAGCTTATGGCGGTTCCGTATTCGGGATGGGGAATGTCAAGCTGTTCAAGAAGTGCGCCAAATTTTTTTCGGTCTTCGGCAAGGTCAATGCCTTTTGATGAGGTGCCGAGAATAGTGACACCTGCCTCATGAAGTTTGGTCGAGAGCTTCAGGGGCGTCTGGCCTCCAAAGCTGACGATAACACCAAGAGGCTTTTCGTGTTCTATGATACGGATGGTGTCTTCAAAAGTGAGCGGTTCGAAATAGAGCTTGTCTGCAATATCGTAGTCTGTAGAGACGGTTTCAGGATTACAGTTGACCATAATGGTCTCATACCCTGCCTCTTTAAGTGCAAAAACTGCCTGAACACAGCAGTAGTCAAATTCAATACCCTGGCCAATGCGGTTTGGGCCCCCGCCGAGAATGATGACTTTTTTTCGATCAGATGAAACGGATTCGTTTTCCTCCTCGTAGGTCGAATAATGGTAAGGTGTTTTCGCATCGAATTCCGCTGCACAGGTGTCGACGGTCTTGAAGACGGATTCAATGCCATAATGTTTTCTGAGCGACCGTATGGAGGGTTCTGTAGTATTGAAAATATTTGCAAGCTGAAAATCAGAAAATCCGTTTTGTTTGGCTTTCAGAAGCCACTCTTCAGGAAATTTCCGGGAAAGGCCAATAACATCCTGCGTCAGGTCGGAAGCTTGAATGGTCATGCAATCTCGATAGTTTTACGATGCTTCAGGAAAGAGCTGTGTAAAGGCAATAGTTCCCTATTATACAAAAATGCATATCCTTCTCAAAGTTGCCGGTTCTCTGTTCCAGATCTTCTTTTTTCACTCTCTGAAAATGGTGCAGGATTTTTTTACATTATCGTTCAATCGAGTGCGCTCAGGTATGAAAAAAAGGTCTAATAACGTGTATGTATAAAAAAAATTTTGACTCAATAGATGCTGCTCTCGAAGATATTCGGCAGGGAAAGCTTGTTATTGTCATCGATGATGAAGATCGTGAGGATGAGGGCGATTTTATTGGTGCCGCAGAACTGGTGACCAATGAGATGATAAATTTTATTACCCGGGAAGCTCGTGGCCTGCTCTGTGTGGCTGTCACCATGCAGCGTGCCAAAGAGTTACAGCTTGATCCGATGGTGCAGCGGAATACCTCCCAGCATGAGACGAATTTTACGGTTTCTGTGGATGCGATTGCAGAGGGTGTCACCACGGGTATTTCAGTCTATGACCGTACCATGACGATCAGGATGTTGGGTGATTCGTTGTCGAAGGCCGACGATTTTTCCCGTCCGGGTCATATTTTCCCACTCCGGGCAATGGATGGTGGTGTGCTCAGGCGCGTGGGGCATACGGAAGCAGCGGTTGATCTTGCCCGTCTTGCCGGCTGCAGCCCGGTAGGTTTGCTCTGTGAAATCCTGAACGACGATGGCAGTATGGCCAGGCTTCCCGAACTAATCAAGCTTAAGGCGAAATTCGGACTGAAGCTTGTCACCATCAAGGAACTTGTTGCCTATCAGATGAAGCGCAACAAACTCGTCAACCGGGCTGTTGAATCAAGGTTGCCTACCGCTTATGGTGAGTTCAGGCTTATTGCCTACGAATCGTTTACCGACCAGCAGAACCATATTGCGTTTGTGAAGGGCGATGTCACCACTGATGAGCCGGTTCTTGTCAGGGTTCACTCTCAATGTGCTACTGGGGATACCTTTGCATCTCTTCGATGTGATTGTGGCAATCAACTTGCGTCAGCACTCAGTATGATAGAAAAAGAGGGGCGTGGTGTGTTGATTTACCTCATGCAGGAGGGACGTGGCATTGGTCTGATCAATAAACTCAAAGCATATAACCTTCAGGACGAAGGGTTTGATACTGTTGAGGCCAACGAAAAGCTCGGATTCAAGGCCGATCTGCGTGATTACGGTATCGGTGCCCAGATTCTCAAGGATCTTGGTGTCAGAAAAATGAAGCTCATGACCAATAATCCCAAAAAAGTGGTCGGTCTTGAGGGCTATGGTCTGAAGATTGTGGAACGAATTTCGCTTGAAATTGCACCAAATCCCATGAATCAAAGCTATCTGGACACAAAACGTGATAAACTTGGCCATATGATTGGTTGTTCATGCGGAGCCGAAAAGTCGATATTTTGAAAAAGCAAATCTTAACACGTAAACTTCCGTCAGGAAAAGGACTGAGAAACGATGGATACTGATATCCTTCAGAGGCAGGATAAAGAGATCTTCGAGGCTGTTGCCAACGAGATGACCCGGCAGACTGAAACACTTGAGCTTATCGCTTCGGAAAACTTCACCAGCCGTGCAGTGATGCAGGCCTGTGGATCAGTAATGACTAATAAATATGCCGAGGGCTATCCCGGCAAGCGTTATTACGGCGGTTGCGAATTTGTTGACGTGGCTGAAAATCTTGCCCGTGATCGTGCTAAAAAGCTTTTTGGCTGTGAATACGTCAATGTGCAGCCTCACTCTGGTTCGAGCGCCAATATGGCAGTTCTGTTTTCGGTTTTGAAACCTGGTGACCGGATCATGGGGCTTGATCTCTCTCATGGCGGGCATTTGACCCACGGTAGTGCGGTTAATTTCTCTGGCCAGATGTTTGATGCGCACTCTTACGGTGTCGATCCCGAGACTGGCTGTATCGACATGAATAAAGTTGAGGAACTTGCCTTGCAGGTTCGTCCGAAACTTATTATCTGTGGCGCGAGTGCCTATTCCCAGGGTTTTGAGGTGAAGTCCTTCAGAGCTATTGCTGACAAGATTGGCGCTTTTTTGATGGCAGATATCGCTCATCCTGCCGGCCTTATTGCGGCAGGTCTTCTGGGCGACCCAATGCCGCATTGTCATTTTGTGACCACCACCACGCACAAGACTCTTCGTGGTCCGAGGGGTGGCATGATCATGATGGGCAGCGATTTCGAGAACCCTATGGGCATTACCATAAAGACCAAAAGCGGCTCTCGCCTGAAAATGATGTCCGAGGTTATGGATGCTGAAGTGATGCCGGGTATTCAGGGCGGGCCACTGATGCATATTATTGCAGGCAAGGCCGTTGCTTTTGGTGAGGCATTGCAGCCATCCTTCAGGGAATATGCAGCACAGGTCATCAAAAACGCCTCAGTAATGGCAGACAAGTTTCTTGATCTTGGTTACAATATCGTGAGTGGTGGAACCAAAAACCATCTCATGCTGCTTGACCTGCGCAACAAAAGTGTTACCGGCAAGGTTGCCGAAAACCTTCTGCATGAAGCAGGCATTACGGTAAACAAGAACATGGTTCCTTTTGACGACAAGTCACCCTTTGTCACCAGCGGCATCCGCATCGGTACTCCAGCCATGACCACAAGGGGCATGAAGGAGGAGGAGTGCAAGTCGATTGCCAGCCTGATCGACAGGGTAATCTCTTCTGCTGAAAAGCCGGATATTGCTGATATCTGTCGCTCGATCAGACAGGAAATCAGGGAACTTTGCCTGAGTCATCCTATAGAAGGATACAGTGTGTAAAAGACTCACAGGGTTTTAAAAGCCTCCTCCTGCCCTGGTAAGGGGAGGTTAACTGTTTTCGAGAATGCTGGTGATCATGCTTTTGAGTTCATGCGAGGTTTTCCTGATTTTTTTATCCAGGATGATCTTTTCCCTTGACAGCTCGATCTCTCGATCGGTATCGTTTTCAAGACGTATCTTTTCGGTGAGTGCATTTTTCTGACGGACAAGCGGTTCAAGAATAAGGTTTTTGAAGGCGTCAAGAAACATCGCAAGGCACCGTTTTGCGTTATCGGCGTGGACGTCGGATTGTTCGAGCCATTTATTGCTTACCGGTGGGTCAATCAGCAGGCCGGATGCAAGATCCCGCGATTCAGGATTCAGGAACGAGCTTATTTCAGAGGTAATGTCAATCCGTTCTTCCGGATTGTCCTCAATCTCGTGGTAGCGGCGGATCAGATGGGTAAATATTTCTTGAGCCTCCTTGTGCGGCAACTCCAGCATCTCTTCATGTGATGCGGCAAATTCCAGCACAGCATTTCCGTAGCTGGTGCTTTCCAGCAGGGCTTTTAAAAAAGTCTTTTCCAGTACAGAGATCTTCGGCGCAGGCTTGGGCGGCTGCTGAACCTCCTGACGGTTTTCGAACGACACTCTTTTTTTGTCGGTAGCACTCTCTTCCCGGTCGAGCAGCTCCTGGAGAGCTGGCAGGCTGAGCGCAAGTTTTTTTGAGAGTTCCTGAAGATACAGTTCCCGCCGGATACGGTCAGTGATCAGTGAAATGGTGTGCGCCATTGCCCTTATTGCTCTTGATTTCAGATCAGTCTTTGCAAAATTTCCCGATTCCATGAAAAATCGGATTTGAAAATCCTGAAACGAAAGCATATTTCTTTCGGCAAACTGCACGAAATTATCTCTCCCTTCACGACGAACAAAACTGTCAGGGTCGTCACCCTCAGGAAGAATCAGCACCGAGGGTGTGATGTTTTCGGAAAGCAACGTGTCAATGCCGCTCATCATTGATTTTTGACCAGCGCTGTCGGCATCGTACATGAACAAGACCCGTTTTGTGTAATGATGAAGCACCTTTGCCTGATAGCGTGTCAGGGATGTGCCGCATGAGGCTATCGCATTGGTCATACCTGCCTGATGCAGCGCAAGAACGTCCATGTATCCTTCAACAAGTATTGCGGTTTCCAGTCGCCGGATTTCATTTTTTGCGGTATGAAGTCCATAAAGAAGTTTTGATTTTTCAAACAGCTTGCTCTCTGAGGAATTCAGGTATTTCGGCGTTTGGGGGTCACTCAGCAGGGTGCGTCCTCCAAAACCGACAACCTGTCCTCCGACTGAAAAAATTGGAAAGATCACCCTGTTGCGAAAGGTGTCATAACAGGAGTTTTTCTGCTTGTTTGCGGTTATAAGACCGAGCTCAAGCAGATGCTCCTGTGCAATTCCTTCCCGTTTTGCCGCACTGAAGAGATTGTCCCATGCGTCGGGAGCATAGCCGAGACCAAAAGTTTGAATGGTTTTTTCCGACAGAGCCCGTTCAGCGGTAAGATAGGTGTGCCCTGTCTTGCCCGCTTGCCGCGTCAGTGTTTCATGATAGAACCTTGCTGTCCAGCGAAGGATTTCGGTCTGGCTCTCTTCATGAGCTGATTGTGGCTTCTGTTTTTTAGTGAATTGGCTGATATCGATACCCGTTCGCTTTGCCACCAGTTCGAGTGCTTCAGGAAAGGGTACCTTTTCCATCTCCATGACAAAGGAAAAAACATTGCCTCCTTTGCCTGTTGAAAAACATTTGTAGAGCTGCTTGTCAGGCGAAACAATAAATGAAGGGGTTTTCTCTACAGTAAAAGGAGAGAGTGCTTTATAGTTGCGTCCTGCAGGCTGAAGCGTCACATAATCAGAGATGATATCAACAATATCTGCCGCTTGCCGGACTTCATCGATGGTCGCAGGAGGGATCATGCGCATCT
>JBAXBW010000080.1:0-5393 GCA_037141805.1 Chlorobiaceae bacterium
TGTTCCGTGGAACAAGGAGCCTCTTTGCGCATGAAAGATTTCTTCATCAGTTATACCGGAGCAGACCGACATGAACAATCTTGGGGGATTGCGAAACGCAGGGCAAGTATGCGGAAGCCGAACCGCTCTTTCGCCGGGCGCTGGCAATCAAGAAAAAAGCGCTGGGCCCCGATCATCCACACGCCATAACCATCAGAAACCACCTTAACGACATCTTCAAGAAAATGTAATAAAGCCCCCATTGGACTTCCAGCATTGCTTTATTCCACCTGCGCTGGAGCCGCCACCCCAATCCCCACTTTCTTCCCCAGCTCCCGATCAATCTTCTCAATCATCCCGTTATCCACTAAACTCACCCCCGCAAGCTGCTTGTTCAGCTCACGTATCAGCGTCGCCGAATTGATCATCTCCGCAGACTCTCGCGCCGCAATCAAAAACTCAAAATCAGCCTTCCGGTCACGCAGCTCAAACCTCCGCTCCTCTTTCTCCGGAGCCCGGCTTCAGTACCTGCCTGTGGCTCTGGTTCTCGGCGCCAGTGCAAGAAGAGCTACGGTGTGAAAGCAAAGCGCCCTGCTGGGGTACCGGCAAGGAGAATGAAGAGCGGGGTGCGCCAGCCGCGAACATTGCCGACTTCACTTGCCCATTCCCCAAAGATTGCACTATATTACCAACGCATAATATTCATCGTGGTTAACCCATTCAATTTGCTCTCATGGCTATACCTTCGTTGCCGAAACCACCACAGAAAAGCTCTTCGCCCGATAGTGGAATACGCCGTGTGAAGATTCTTGTTGCCTCACCGGGTGATGTCTGTACAGAGCGGAAGATTGTTGAGCAGGTCATCAAGAAGTGGAATAATCTCCACAGTGAAGAACGGAAACTGGTTCTTGACGCAGTGCTCTGGGAATTACGAACAGCACCCGAAAGCGGTGAACGAACGCAAGGCATTATCAATCGGCAAATTGTTGATCAATGCGATTTTGCAATTGGTATTTTCTGGACAAGGATTGGCACACCTACAGGTGTTGCGCCCGGTGGAGCGGTGGAAGAGGTTCAACGGATGATTGCAGGTGGAAAGAAGGTTATGCTTTACTTTTCCGACAAACCAATTTCTCCCAGTGCAATTGATGCTCTGCAAAAAGCCAGGATCGATGAATTCAGGGCCTCAATACAGCCAAACGCATTGGTAGCTGTCTATGATAAACACTCCCAGTTTAAAGATAGACTTGCTGATGATATTTTCACGCAGGTTCGTCGCTGGTATTGCAACACAGGAGAAGATGAAACCAACCTTTCTTCAGCCAATCAGATCACTCTTGATGCCTTGAGTTGTTATCAGGCAACGCTCAGGGAAAATCTTGGTTTAATCCGCATGATTGGTTTGCCTGGTGTCGACAGTGCAAAAGTCAACCTTGACGACAATACGTTTGTTCCCTTACGCCTTTCTGACAGGAAGAGAGATGCAGACTCTCTCAATGAAAAGAATATCCGCGCAGGAAGTGAGAGGGCTGAGCGTATTCTTAATCCTGATGAGCTCATGAAGGAGGCATTCTGTGATGGTCGAGGTTTGCGACTGTTGCTTGTGATCGGTGACCCCGGTGCAGGAAAGACGACACTCTTGAAGTATTATACCCTGTGCGCACTTGATCCAAAGCGTTCACGACGGCTCGGCTTTACAAGTCAGGTTAACGTTTTTTATCTGCCATTGCGCGAACTACTCCGTAACGAAAAGGGCCACTACGGCTCATTGCCCGAAAACCTCTCGCTCTGGTACAAAAGGCATCATAAAACTCTTGAGGCACAGGTGTTTGAAGACTGGTTGCAGAACGGGACATCTCTCGTTTTACTTGATGGTCTGGATGAAATCAGCAACACTGCCGAGAGAATTGAGGTCTGCAAGTGGATTGATAACGCATGGTGCGGTTTTGGCAAGGGTTATTTTGTGGTGACATCGCGGCCCACAGGATACCGCAAAGATGAAGATATTGAGCTTGAATCGGACTATGAACGCGCTGATGTCCAGGACTTTACAGAAGAGCAGCAAAAACGTTTTTTGACAAACTGGTTCAGTGCAGCTTTTTTGAAGGAGCCTGGTGAAAAGGGAGTTACCAATAAAGAGTGGAAGCGGTTACAGTGTGCGAAAGCCGATGAACGAACCAAAAAAATTGTAGCGCATCTGAAAGAGGAGAAAAACAAGGGGTTGCGTCAGCTTGCCGCAGTGCCCATGATCCTCCAGATTATGGCGATTCTCTGGAAAGAACAGGATTATATGCCGGAAAGCCGGGTCAAGCTCTATGATGCAGCACTCAATTTCATGCTCGAATTCAAGGACAAACGAAGAGGGATTATGCCTCTCTTCAAAAAAACAAGGAATGACACTATTCCGGTTATTTCTGCTGAGCGTTCCCGCATGGTTCTTGAACCGGTTTCGTACTGGATGCAAGCGGTTTTGCAGAGTGATAAATCTGGCAAAGCCGAAATGCAGACAAAAATGCAGGTATCTCTTGATACCATGAACAACTCTCCTTCTGTTGAAGAGTTTTGTGATTATCTGGTCGATCGGGCAGGCGTCCTGGTCGCCTATGGCAACGATTACTTGTTCCGCCACAAAACATTCAGGGAATATCTGGCAAGCGTTGAACTTGTTAAAAACGTTCTTCGTAGCCCGAAAAATCTTGATACGATTATTGCTGCTTTTGGTGAAGATTGGTGGGATGAACCTATTAAATTTTTTATAGCGCAGGGAGATGCTGAAATTTTCGATCTCTTTATGGAAAAGTTTTTCAGTTCACCCCAGAGTGATGAGCTGGCACAAGAAAGGCAAGTATTGTTACAAACTATCATAGAAGAAGCTCCACGGAAAAAGGTTGATGCCCTGTGCAAAAAACTTCTTGACACCGAAACCACCCCCAATCACCAGCGGCTTATTCTCGATTGCCTCAAAACCATCAATCAACCAGCAGCACTTGATGCCTTGCAGGAGTTCAGGGCAAAGGAGTTTGCAAAGAACAAGGATATTACCAGTCGCACAGACGAGGTAATCCGCTCTCTTGGTGGGCAAGTCGACGTCTACGGAAATACCCGGTCTATAGTTATCAACCACAACGAACACAACGCAGAGTACATCCTGATAAAGAAGGGCAGTTATCTCGACTCGGAGACAAAAGAGGAAAAACGTGTTGAAGATCTCTATTTCGCCAAGTATCCGGTCACCAACAAACTCTACCGCTTATTTATCAAAGCACTTGGTGAACACTCGGCATTCAGGGAGGAGCTGCAAGAGATTGCGCAAAACAACAGATGGGATAGCGAATTTGCCAACTATCTCAAAGATGGCCAAAACGACCTTGCCGCTCTGTTTCGTTCAAGCTACGATGAAGATCGAAAATTTGGTGGCGACGATCAGCCGGTTGTTGGCGTTACCTGGTATGCCGCCCAAGCTTATGCTCTCTGGCTTTCACAACTTCAAGGAAAACCAGACTCTTACCGTTTGCCGGCCGAAGTTGAGTGGGAGTGGGCTGCGGGAGGCAGGCAGGGTGAGGCTGTGCAGGAAGTTCGAGAGTATCCCTGGGCAGACGAGAAGCGCAAACCTGACTCGAAATTGCTCAACTATAATCAGAATGTGGGTGCCACAACACCCGTCGGCAGCTATCCTGAAGGTGCGACACCCGAAGGTCTTTATGATATGGCTGGTAACGTCTGGGAATGGACGGATAGCTGGTGGGATGAAACTCGTTCGCACCGTGGGATCCGTGGCGGGGGCTGGGGCCACAACGCCGAGAGCTGTCGGTCTGCGGATCGCAACCGCGGCACTCCCGACTTCCGGACCGGCGATGTTGGCTTCCGCCTGGTGTTCGTCCCGTAGTCAGTTGGCTGCTCATTCCGGCTTTGCTTTTGAGCTAAAAGCGGAGCAAAAACAAGGTTGAGGAGAGCGGCTGTGAGGGACGAACTGCCGCACTTCTCAACCGAGCAGGTTGGGCACGAACTACAGAAAAGGCCGCCTTGTGGCGGCCGAATTTTTGAAAAACGTTGGTGACGGCATAGTGGCGTATTATCAGCTTTTCATCGATGTACCTTAGACTGAAATGATTTGCTGAAAATCAATGTGATTTTTGTGTTTTTATGGTAATTGTTTGGGATCTACGTTGAGATTAATGTGGTGAGGTTGAAATGAAGCCCGAAGAAATTCTGGGTAATATTCGCCAGAAATATTCTGATGCAGTATTGCTGAAACAGCATGGAAGGTATGCCAACTTAATATACCTGAGTGGATATTGTGTAGAACTATCACTCAAATATGCGATTACAAATCACATGAATTGGAGCAGGTATAAAACTGAAGGTAAATTGAAGTTTTTGAAGGTTCATGATTTAGAGTTGCTTGTATCCTTGACTGGTCGCGAAGTTCATATAAAAAAAATGTCGGCATGGCAAGAGGTCAATAAATGGAGTGAATTAAAGCGATATGATGACTCAGACGGCTCAATGCTCAGTGATGCTGAATCAATGCTTTTGGCTGTCAATAAATTGGTGGAGGAACTATGCGAGATCTCGTTATAAAGATAAAAAAGGCACTTCAGTCAATTGAAGAGGAAAAAGGAGAGTTTAGGATCAAGTGTCTGGTTGCAAAAGATCCTTCGGATATGCTCTGGGATTTAATTTTGTCAGCAGAGTGGTTTGAGGATGACCTCATGAAGCGGTTAGACTACTTGTCGGAAAGAATTTTAGGGGATTTTGATATTGATTGCATGCTTCACTTTTCAGGCATCATCACCTATACTGTCAAATCGTCACATCCTCTCCTTGATATGTTGCGTGTGGTTCAGGAAAATAATCGCATCGGAAAATACAGTGATTTAGGGCAGGGATATGTTATTGTCGACTCTCACAGTGAGTTAGCTCAATTGATTATTCCATTGAACAATTCGGAAATCCTGGTGCCTGCATGATGTGATGCTTCGAGAGCATTGACCACTCAATCCTGAAACGGCAGCTCCACCGTTTTTTCAAAGACCTGCCACTGCTGTGGCTTGCCCCGCGCAGCAAAAAAACGGTTTATCGCCACATCGGTGCTGTATGACACCAAACTGCAAACCCGGCTATGGTCACAAAAGGAGTTCGCCAACCACGCCATGCCGTTGGTTGCCTTTACTGAATACGCCAATGCAAGAGAATTCAGAAAAAATGTGTACCGTACACTTGTGGCCAGTGAGGAATAAGGGCATCAGTCGTGGGTTCGAACCGTGTAATTCGTGGCGGGAGCTGGAACAACAACGCCGAGAACTGTCGGTCGGCCAGTCGCAACAACGACACCCCCGACAACCGGAACAACAATGTTGGCTTCCGCCTGGTGTTCGTCCCGTAGCTCAAAAGCAAAGTCGGATGACTGCCTC
>JBAXBW010000081.1:0-5379 GCA_037141805.1 Chlorobiaceae bacterium
CCGGTATGGCAGTTCGCTCCAAGAAAAGGAGGCTCACTATGAAACACGAACACGCAAAAACAGCAACCCAGAACGCCTGCAAACTTTGCAACCCTCTTGGTGCATGCCTCGCCTTCCGGGGAATAGAGAACTGTGTCCCATTCCTGCACGGCTCCCAGGGATGTGCAACCTATATACGACGTTATCTGATCAGTCATTATAAAGAGCCGATTGATATTGCTTCATCAAACTTTCATGAGGAGACCGCAGTCTTTGGCGGCAGCCATAACCTGAAAATCGGATTGAAAAACGTCAGCGACCAGTACAAACCTGATGTTATTGGGGTGGCGACCACCTGCCTGAGCGAAACGATTGGAGACGATGTGCCGATGATTCTGCGGGAATACAAAAAGGAGTTCAAAAACGGCTCGCCCATGCCGATTCTGATCCATGCCTCAACACCGAGCTATCAGGGCAGCCATATCGACGGATTTCATGCCGCTGTCCATGCTTCGGTGAAAGCTCTGGCTGAAAAAATGCCATGGCAGAGGCTGATCAACCTTTTTCCGAACATGGTCTCTCCTGCTGACTTGCGTTATCTGAAGGAGATTCTTGAAGATTTCGGAGTACCATACATGATGCTGCCCGACTATTCACAGACCATGGATGGCGGCCCATGGGGAGAATACCATCGCATTCCACCGGGCGGCACACCGGCAAGCGCCATTGCAACGGCGGCCAGTGCCATGGCAAGTATTGAGTTTGGTTCAACAATTGAAGCCTCAAAATCGGCAGCCGGATACCTGGATGTGATGTTTGGTGTCCCGGCTTATCATCTCCCTCTCCCTATAGGTATTAATGGGAGCGACAAATTTTTCAGCCTGCTCGAAACATTGACTGGCGAGAGACGAGCTGAAAAATATGAAGATGAGCGGAGGCGGCTCGTTGATGCCTATGCTGATGGCCATAAATATGTTTTTGACAAGAGAGTAATTATTTACGGCGAAGAGGATCTGGTCATCGGTATGACCGCCTTCCTTCGCGAGATCGGTATGGTACCGGTACTCTGTGCCTCGGGCGGCAAAAGTGGATTGCTGAAACAACGGATTGGAGAGCTGGTTCCCGACATGGACGAACTCGGTATCAAAGTACGTGAAGGCGTTGATTTTGTGGATATCGAGGATGAGGCAAAAATACTCCAACCCGATTTTCTTATCGGCAACAGCAAAGGGTATACCATGTCAAGAAAAAATAATATCCCGCTGCTCCGACTCGGGTTCCCGATTCACGATCGCTTTGGTGGACAGCGGATGCACCATCTTGGCTACCGTGGTACCCAGGAACTCTTTGACCGAATAGTCAACACCGTTATCGAACAGCGGCAGAATGCTTCATCAATAGGCTACACTTATATGTAAGGGAGGATGATATTATGACACTCAAAATTGCAAACCACCCCTGTTTCAACGATTCGTCACGACACAAGTTCGGGCGTATTCACCTCCCTGTTGCGCCGAAATGCAATATCCAGTGCAACTATTGCAGCCGCAAATTCGACTGCATGAACGAGAACCGGCCCGGCGTCACCAGCAAGGTGCTGTCACCGAAGCAGGCATTGTACTACCTTGATCAGGCGATGATACTCTCGCCGAACATTGCAGTCGTAGGTATTGCCGGACCCGGAGATCCCTTTGCCAACCCGGATGAAACCATGGAGACGCTCCGCCTGGTAAGGGCAAAATATCCGGAGATGCTGCTCTGTCTTGCAACCAACGGCCTCGAGCTGCTCCCGTATATTGATGAGCTAGCCCAGTTGCAGGTCAGCCATGTCACCATCACCATCAATGCCATTGACCCGGAAATTGGTGCCGAAATCTATGCGTGGGTACGGTACAACAAAAAAATGTATCGCGGGATCGATGCGGCCAAAGTGCTGATCAAGAACCAGCTTGAGTCGCTGAAAAAGCTGAAGGAGGCTGGCATCACGGCAAAAGTGAACTCGATTATCATTCCAGATGTGAACGACAGCCATGTCATTACCGTCGCATCGAAGGTGGCTGAACTGGGTGCCGACATCCTGAACTGTCTCCCCTACTACAACACAAAGGAGACTGTTTTTGAAAATATTGATGAACCGTCTCTTGAGATGGTGAGTGAAATTCAGAAGGCGACCAGTGAATTTCTTCCACAGATGAAACACTGCGCACGCTGCAGGGCTGATGCAGTCGGCATTATCGGAGAAATCAACACCGAAGAGATGATGCAGAAGCTTGCTGAAGCGGCAGCAATGCCAAGCAACCCTGCTGATTATCGGCCATATATCGCCGTCAGCAGCATGGAAGGGGTACTGATCAACCAGCATCTTGGTGAAGCTGACCGCTTTTTGATTTACAGTATGGACGATTCCGGAGAGTGCCTCCTGATTGGCTCAAGAACTGCGCCACCGGCTGGAGGCGGAAAAGAGCGTTGGGAGGCTCTGGCCGGAACCCTCGGCGACTGTCGGGCGCTGCTGGTCAATGGTGCGGGCGACTCGCCAAAAAAAGTTCTGAATGCGCACGGTATTGATGTGCTTGTGCTCGAAGGCGTTATCGAAGAGGCTGTATACGGCATCTTTACCGGACAGGATCTGAAACACCTGATGAAAAGCAGCCAGATTCACGCCTGCGGATCAAGTTGCAGCGGTACTGGAGGCGGATGCGGGTGAGGAGATGATATTAGTGATTGCATTTTGAGCCTTGATGAACAGGATTGACGTTGATGCTCTTGTTTGAAATTTGACAAGCAGTCAAGAAACTCTTCACCTCAAGGCTCAAAACGATATCGGGAGCAAGGATTTTTATTGATAACCATTAACTGGAGAATACCAATGGATAAACCAAAACATCACATTCTGGTCTGCGCAAGTTTTCGGGCGCAGGGCACACCACAGGGAATCTGTCACAAAAAGGAGTCGCTCAGCCTGATTCCCTACATTGAAAGCGAGCTTTCCGACCGTGGCATGACCGATGTTACCGTCTCGGCAACCGGCTGCCTCAATCTTTGTGAGAAAGGGCCTGTGCTTGTTGTCTACCCCGAAAGCTTCTGGTATGGCGAGATTGACAGCGAAGATAAAATTGATGAAATACTTGACGCTCTCGAAGAGGGTGAGGCCTGTGAAGCGCATTTGATCAATTGACAGCTTGCGGAGCCGGATGCCCTGTTGGAAGATACAGGGTGTTTGGCATTGGGGAAAAAGCCGCTCCCTTTAATTGTTTTTTATAAAAAAGGCTAAAAAGTAACTATTCTAAAACAATGGTAACACTTTTTCAGCCAAACCCATGATTCAGAATCGTTTTGCAGGCTATGCTTTTCTGGTAGAAAACTATCACCTGAACATCATCCCGAACGGAGAAATTCATCACCTTGCTTGCGACAGCCGAACAGAGAGACTTTTGCGAAAAACCGTTGCTGATTGCCGCCCAGAACAGCATTGTTGATTCCCGTTTTCGGGATACCGATTACCGGGGAACACAGAATTATATCGGAGAATCCATATCGTTTCAGCAGCAGCGGATTCACTATATTTGTCCGAAACCAGAAGATATTGCTGACCTTATGGCGGGCTTGATCGCTGCACACAGAAAGCTGAAGTCTTCAGCCGTGCCAGCTCTTGTTCATGCGGCAATTATCTCTTATGGCGCTTTGTCTTCATGCACCCTTTTGAAGATGGCAACGGCCGCCTGCACCGCTTTCTTATCCATAATATTCTCTCTCAGCGAGGCAGCGTTCCAGAGGGACTCATGTTTCCTGTTTCTGCAGCAATGCTGAAAAATCCGACTTTGTACTCAACCTCTCTTGAAAAATATTCCATTCCATTGCTGCAACTGATTGACTATGATCTGGATGAGCTTGGAGTGATGGTCGTCAGAGGTGACACCGGTTGCTGGTACCGCTACATTGACATGACCATACAGGTCGAGGCCCTGTATGAGTTTGTGATAAAAACAGTGGAAGAGGAGTTGAATGAAGAGCTTGATTTTCTTGTCAGCTATGACAATACCAAACGAGCCATTCAGAATATTGTCGATATGCCCGATCATCACATCAATCTCTTTATCAGACTCTGCCTCCAAAACAACGGTCATTTGTCAGCAACAAAACGGGAATCCCATTTCAAAATCCTCAGCGATGATGAAATTGTCCGCATGGAAAAAACCGTGCGAGAGGGGTACAACTTATAAAACCCGAAGAAGTCTGACCCGCCCCTTGCCTTTACAAAAAGCAAGTTGCTTACTGCTGTCGTTGTCAGGGAAATAGAAGACATGCATGTAAAAGCGGCGCAAGAACGTCTCTTCTTCTCCTGCCAGCTTACCGTTGCAAGTTCATGATTTCAGGTACGTCCCCCTTTCGCCTCCTATTAACATTATGCGTTGAACCTTTTCGCCACCTGCATCACTCTCAGAGGTACTATCTTTTTTACCTGTTGCACCATTTCATTTTTTCGGCTATTTTTATACTCTATAATAAAATTAGCCGATTCATGCCGTACAAAACAAGAACACTTGAGATATTTTTCCTGCAAGCGAGTCAACAATTCCCCGTCATGCTGCTGACCGGACCTCGCCAAACCGGAAAAACAACATTCCTTCGACACCTGGCAGGAAAAGAACGGTCGTATGCCACTCTTGACGACCCAATGCTCCGGGCACTCGCCAGGGAAGAACCCGCCCTGTTCCTGCAACGCTTTACCTCACCGGTTCTTATCGACGAAATCCAGTACGCACCCCAGCTCCTGCCCCACATCAAAATGGCGGTCGACAACGAACCGCAAGCCGGAAAATTCTGGCTCACCGGTTCACAGCAATTCCATTTGATGAAGGGAGTCACTGAATCGCTCGCTGGTCGTGTCGGGGTGGTCAGCCTGCTTGGATTCTCGCAGAGAGAGCTTTTTGACACTCCTTCTGCAGAGCCGTTTCTGCCGATTCCAGAAGTCATGAAACAACGTACAGAAAGCTGGCAATTGCTTCTGCCTGAACTCTACCGGAAAATCTGGCTCGGATCGTTTCCCGCTCTTCATCAGGAGAATCCTGCCGATCATGACCTGTTCTACAGTTCATACGTCCAGACCTATCTGCAACGTGATGTGCGGGATCTGGCCAATGTCGGCGACGAAAGTGCATTCCTGAGATTTCTCCGCTCCTGTGCGGCACGCACCGGCCAGATGCTCAATATCCTGGATCTTTGCCGCAACAGCGACATCAACCATGCGACCGGAAAACGATGGCTCTCGATTCTTGAAAATTCAGGCATCGTCTACCTGCTCGAACCATGGCACACCAATATCAATAAAAGAGTGGTGAAAACTCCGAAACTGTACTTCCTCGATACGGGACTTGCTGCCTGGCTGACCGAGTGGACATC
>JBAXBW010000082.1:0-5373 GCA_037141805.1 Chlorobiaceae bacterium
ATCGAGTTGAGATAGCGAAAAAAACGGTTACGATCCGTAAAGAGCGCAAACATATTCCCCCGGCTGACTCCGGTTTTTGCCTCCATAGCCTGAAACATTCCCGATTCAGCAACCTTTACCCGGGCTATCAGCAGCAGAAGCCCAAGCCCTCCTCCAATAAAAAAAGCGTTATGCCACTCATAGGAATTGGCCACAACATTGGCAAGAATCGCTCCCGAAACACCGATAGAGGCAACAAGCATCGTGCCGTAACCACGTATCCGGGTATGCAGCACCTCCGATACCAGCGTGATCCCCGCACCGAGTTCCCCGGCAAGTCCAACACCGGCAATAAATCGCAATGCGGCATAAGCAGGAAGAGAAGAGACAAAACCATTGGCAATATTAGCCAGAGAATAGAGCAAAATTGAGGCAAACATGATTTTCAGGCGCCCTTTTTTGTCGCCAAGCCAGCCCCAGAGAATGCCGCCCACCAACATTCCGATCATCTGCATATTCAGCAGATAGACCCCGTAATCGATCAACTCCTTACCTGAAAGCCCAAACGATTTCAGACTTGGTACCCTGACAATGCTGAACAGAACCAGATCATAGATATCAACAAAATAGCCAAGCGCCGCCACAATCACAGGCAAGCTGAAAATATCGCGCACCGATACAGACTCCCCCTTCACAAAACACCCCCTTGTTTGCCTCGCTGATGAAAAATCCAGTACATTCTTGCCCCTTATTTTTCAGTCAAGAGATCACAGACGAAGAAAATGCTTTTCCACTGCCCGCTCCTCTCGATTGGGTATATCACTATAATGAGGCTGGACTGCACCAATCGGCACAAGTAACTCAGGAAAGATGCTGACTTCAACCCCCTGCATAATCGTATCAAAAAAAACAACAAGTCTGGTCTCCCGAGCTTGTTTCACCACAATCCCTTCAAAATCCTTGAACGGACCAGCAAGAACCCTCACTTTCTGACCCGCAGGAAGAGAGGATACCGTCCGGGTAACTGCATCGGGCTCCCTGACCAGTTTTTTGAGCCATTCAATATCTTTTTCGCTGATAACAGAGGGCTTTCTGCCAATCCCGATAAATTTGACGACACCCTCCGTATCGAGCACATTGATATGCTCCTTGCGTATGTTAATATTGACAAACAAATATCCTCTAAACAACGGTTCAGAGACTTTTTTCTTTCTGTCACTCCATTGCCTCCATGTTTCAAGCAGTGGAAGAAAACTTGCAACTTTCTGTTCAAGCAACAGTTGGTGCACTTTTTTTTCATACCGCGAGCGAACATAGACAGCATACCATCGTAAAATCTCAATGTCATCCATTCAAGCATATTATTGATTGCCAGACAAACAGGAAAAGCAGCATCTTGACCCCATGCTCACCATCACCCCGAAGTAAAGGTAACAACTCCACATTATTTTGCAAATTGCCACCGAACCCAATAATAGAGCCACCCGATCATCTCACGCAAAGCCTTTTCCGACTGCCCAAGGGCCTCGGCACTCGGCAAAAAACGCAATACTGTCAACCCGGAGTTATCATCTACCTGATAATCCACCCGAAACGGCACAACACCAAAACCTGCCTGTTCAAATAACAGAACCGCCCGGCGGGCATGGTATGCACTGGTGACGAGAATAATTCTTTTCTTCCTCTTGTCAACACCCAGCAACTTGCCCGCCGCAACCGCTTCATCAGCAGTGTTGCCAACCTTTGCCGTTAAACGAATCACTCTCTGAGGAATCCCAAGCAGCACAGCCCTCCTTTCCAACAACTCACCCTCAGGGACTGTATCCTGTTGCCAGGGCAACTGGCCCCTGGTAAACACCAGCACAGGTGCTTTTCCTGCCTTGAAAAGGTCGATACCAGCATCAAAGCGATCAACAGCGTCATTCCATTCACCAAGTGGCGCTCCTTCAACCTGACGAATCATTCCGCTCAACACCACAATGGCATCAGCATGTTCTACCGCATTCACAGGAATGCGTACGCTGCCAACCTCAACAAACCGCATCAACCCATCAGAGACCACAGGCATACTGAAGGCCCAGAGCAGAAAAGCCGCATACCACAACAACAACCTTTTGCGCAACACCATGCCAGCAAGCATACACAACAGAGTAAACCCCAGTGGCAAAACCAGAATTGGAAGAATTTTATTGAGAAGAAGCATATTCTAATCCATGGACAACGTTTTGTGGATCAATAGCATGGTCGCTGCAAAAACGATCTATCAGTCGAAGAAATTGAGCACCGTAGCGTTCGAGCTTTACTTCACCAACTCCTGAAACAGTCAACATGGTTTCGGCGGTACGAGGATAAAGTGCTGCCATGTCATGAAGCGTGCGGTCTGAAAAGACGATGTAGGGTGGAATCCCCTGCTCATCGGCGATCTGTTTGCGAAGTGTTCTGAGGAGTTCGAAAAGCGCCTGATTGTATGGCGCTGCGGATGAGACAGACTTTACCGGTGACGCTTTTGCTTTTTTCTTTTCCTCAACCCTGACAATTGCAAGACGCTCATCGCCCTTCAGAAGTTGGATGGCCTTGGGCAGAAGAGCCAGTGTTGGATAGAGTCCTTCAGATTTCTCAATGACTTTTTGGGCAAGAAGTTCATCAATGAGCTGACGCCAGTATTTTTTCTCGTGCTCTTTTCCTACTCCATAAGTTTTGAGGCGATCGTGCCCAAAATCACGTATCTTTTTGTTGGCGCTTCCAGTGACTATATCGACGATATGCATGGCGCCAAACCGCTCTTCGGTGCGCACTATCGCGGAGAGCAGCATTTGCGCTTCACGCGTGCAGTCGGCCACTTCGCGTGTACCAAGGCAAATGTCGCAGGAGTTGCAGTTCTCGTGGGGATAGCTCTCCCCAAAATAGTCGAGCAGGGTTCTGCGCCGGCAGACTGAGTTGCTGGCAAAACCGATCACCTTCGTCAGGGCTCCAAGCGCTCTGGCTCGTTCAGTTTCGTCCTGCATCGAATCGATAAAGAAGCGCATTTTGGGGATATCTCCCTGCGCGAACAGAAGGGTGCATTGCGCGGGTTCGCCATCTCGCCCTGCCCTGCCGGTCTCCTGGTAGTAGTTCTCGATGCTTTTCGGCAGATCGGCATGAATGACAAACCGGATATTTGATTTATCAATGCCCATACCAAAAGCAATAGTCGCGACAATGACATCCACTTCATCGCGGATGAAAGCTTCCTGGTTGTACTTGCGATCGGCATCGCTGAGGCCTGCATGGTAAGGGAGGGCGCGAAACCCTTTCACCTGCAGCATGGCCGCCGTATCGTTGACGCTTTTGCGGCTGGTACGGTAGATGATGCCCGCTTTGCCTGGATGGTTTTTAAGCAGGGCGACAAGCTGTGCTTCCGGATTGTCCTTGAAACGGACGTCGTAAAAAAGATTTGGACGGTCGAAGGAAGCTCGGACAACGAGGGGAGTACGCAAGGCAAGCTTGTCCAGAATATCCTGCTGCACCCGGTGGGTTGCTGTTGCGGTAAAGGCTGCAACCGGGATGTCCGGAAAGAGCGTGACAAGAGCGGAGAGCGAGAGGTAATCGGGGCGAAAGTCGTGCCCCCATTCTGAAATGCAGTGCGCCTCATCAATCACCGCCATGCTGATTTTCACCCTGCCAATCACCTCCCGGAAGTAGTCGAGAGTAAAGCGCTCGGGGGCAACATAGAGCAGGTCGAGTGCATTGGTGAGCAGATTGTGCATCACTTCGTCACGCTCTTCGGCGCTCTGGGAGCTGTTGAGGAAGGCTGCACGGATGCCGTTTGCGCGTGCGCCATCCACCTGGTCTTTCATGAGGGCAATGAGGGGGCTGATCACCATGCAGGTACCTGGCAGCATAACTGCCGGGAGTTGGTAGCAAAGTGATTTGCCGCCCCCGGTTGGCATGACGGCGAAGACATCTTTTTGGGCGAGAAGTGCCCGGACAACCTGTTCCTGGTTTGGCCGAAACTCACGAAAGCCAAAAACTTTGCGGAGAGTGTCGAAAAGAGCAGTCTCTGACATTACGTTATTAATAATCTTTTCGGCTGATTTCACGAATTTTCTGTATCATCAATTGTAACTCCAGACAGCTTTACTAATTAAATAAATATTACACCATGGAAAAATGGGTCTGTGTACCATGCGGCTATGTCTATGATCCTGAAGTTGGCGATCCTGACGGTGGTATCGCACCGGGAACTCCTTTCGCAAACATCCCCGATGACTGGGTCTGCCCGGTCTGCGGAATGGACAAGTCATCGTTTGAACAAGAGTAAACAACGTCGCAAGTAACGTGCGGTGCGCCTCTGAATGCACTGGCATCAGGGCGCATCATTGCGTACCAGGGCTTACGTTCTCTGGTGTCGGTTCAGAGGGTTTTCCTTGAGTTTTTTTGTCCTGAACAACGGCGGTGCTGTCTGCGGTAATAGCCTGTTCAAGCAGATACTGGGGCACTCCGATCACTACGGAATCAACGGCAGTGGTGTCGGGTGTTATGGTTATCACCTCTTTGTAGTCGGGAACAACAATCCCGCGTTTCCGCATAATGGCATAAATCAGACTGGATCGATTGCGAACATAGCTTGAGGAGCCTGTGGGGGAGAAGACAATCGGATTGGGTAGTATGGCAGCAAGTTTTGATGCCTCTGAGGCAGAAAGTTTTGCGGGACT
The DNA here is from genome assembly GCA_037141805.1 of Chlorobiaceae bacterium. GTDB lineage: Bacteria > Bacteroidota > Chlorobiia > Chlorobiales > Chlorobiaceae > Chlorobium. The sequence continues at coordinate 4,674 of JBAXBW010000082.1, forward strand.
GATACCGTAGTAGTGGCGGGCGGCCTCTCCTATACCGAAAATACCGTCACCCCATTCGGCAATATTGATATACAACTCAAGTATCCTGCGCTTGGAAAGGGTTTTTTCGAGTCTCCAGGTTAGAATGGCCTCCTTGATTTTGCGCACCGGATTTTTTGAGGGTGAGAGGTAAAGGTTTTTGGCAAGTTGCTGGCTGATGGTGCTGCCGCCCATCTTGAATTTCTTGGCAAGAATGTTTTTTTCGAGTGCCCGCTCAATCGCCTTATAATCAAAACCCTCATGATGCCAGAACTTGTCGTCTTCGCCTATCAGAACTGCCTTGATGAGGTTTTGTGAAACTTTTCGTAACGGCACCCATCTCTGCTCTATTTTTTTGTCGCTGATCCCCTCGCGTCTCCACTCAGCTTCACGGTACTCCATAAACGCTGATTTGGAGGGATTTTCGTCGACCAACTGTTCAATATTGGGGTAAAAAAAGTAGCGTCCGACATCAACCGCTAAAAGCAGCAACAGAATCATGAAAATTGTTCTGAGAAGCTTCATTGTTGTACGACGGAGATGTTGACGAGCGAGCAAGAAAAACAGAATGGAAAAAAAACGTTGACCGCATCAAGAAAAGTGCCCTCGGGCAGACTCGAACCGCCGACCTACAGTTTAGGAAACTGTTGCTCTATCCACTGAGCTACAAGGGCATAAGAAA
>JBAXBW010000083.1:0-5304 GCA_037141805.1 Chlorobiaceae bacterium
CCAAGCTTTTTAAGATAAGGGATCTTCTCAATCAGTCCGCGAAATGTCCCGGAATGCTTGACACCGCTTGATTCGTCTTTTGTAAATCCCCGAAGATGCACTTCATAGATAATAGTGTCATCCATTGGAGTTTTCAGACACTGATCACCCTCCCAGTCATACTTGTTTTCGTCAATGACCACGCTCCGCATCGATGAGGTGACATTATCATCGTCATTGCAAGCATCTCCACGGTTATACAGTTTGTCGGTATTACCGCGAGCATAAGGGTCTATGACAACCTTGTTCCGGTTAAACAAATGTCCCTGTTCTGGATCACGAACTCCATCAATTCTATAGGCATAATGCGCACCCGGCTTCAAACCTCTGACATAAGCATGCCAGAAATGAAATGTCCGATTAACTTTGGGGTCAAATTTAATCGTCATGGATGGGTGGGTGTCGTCATGTTCGTCGAACAGACACAACTCGATTCCTGTGGCATTTTCAGAGAAAATTGAGAAATTTACTCCGTTTGCGTCAGGAGTAGCTCCGGGTGGATGGGCTATACCTTTTTCGACGACGATAGTTGATTTTTTCGCCATAATGTTATACTCCTGTTAATTCATCTTGATAACCCTGACTGACTTCGATGATATTTGCGTCTGGATCTTTTATCCATACGGTTTTCCAGTTTGGAATAAAACTGCTGAAATCAAGAGGTCCAAGTGATATGTCAAGTTCATTGTTGAATTGTGCAATAAATGCATCAACACTCTCCACCTGAAACGCAATGTGTCGCCAGCCAGGATAATTCTGGCCATCCTTATCTGCCTGGGGAATCGGCCTGTCTGCTTCAGACTTGAATAATTCGAGATAAACATCACCACATTTGATAAAAACAATCGCGTTATCACCACCTAACGGAATGTATCTTGCTCTTGTAAACCCAAAGTATTTGCTGTAAAATTTCTCTGTTTTATCAAGATCCGTGCAAGAAACTGCTACATGAACAAATTTCATGATGAATCACTTTAATAATTATTAAGGTATCAAATCAATAATCTGCCGGGCAAAGAGGTGGCAGTGTCCACCCGTACGTGCGGTTACCAGATCACCATCAACAACAACATCCTGATCAACAAAATCCGCCCCGTAGGCTTTGGCGTCGCCATAAAGATTATTATGACAAACCAGTTTCCGGCCAGCAATAACCTCTCTTACAGGAGCCAGCAGCCATAACCCGTGACAGATAACTCCCTTGATAATCTGCTTGTTCGCAAAAGCACGTTTCATGAACACCGATGCAGGCGGTAACTTGGCCAGATCTTCCGTATAACGGAGTCTGTCAGAAACCATTCCTGCAGGCACAATAATCGCAGAAAATGTAGCAAGCTCCTCATCGCTGATACCTTCAAATGAACCGGAGACATCAAGTGGGAGGTGATATTCATGACCTTTAAATGTCAACGAAGGCTGACCCCAAAGCCTTGTAAGAAGTTGCAGATCAGCTCCCTCTTCAAGAAATCTCCGCTGATAATAGAAGATTTCTGGTTCATAGAAATCGCCTTCCATAAGAATGGCAACTTTTTTGCCGCTAAGTTTCATGAGTCCTTTTCCTTTATAATGTTTGTTAGAAAAGACTACCAAATGCCTGAATCATTTTACTGCCCGCATCGAACACCAACCAGATGCGGATGTGTATCCCCCTCAAGTATCAGATCAATCAAGAACGGCTTATCGTCGGCAAGCATCCTGGTAATTGCAGCCGGGATATCTTCAACTGATTCAACCCTCATCGCATCAACACCCATCGACTGTGCAATAAGATCAAATCTTGTTTCAGGAAACGACAAATCAAATGGTACAGGCATCTCTCTGCCAGTAATCTCCTGCTCTTTCCAGTACTCCTTGATGTTCAACTGCAGCAGCCGATAAGCGCCATTACTGCAAACAATAAACTTGGCACCAATCTTGTGCCTCGTTGCGGAGGAGAGTGCCTGAATAGTGTACATTGATCCACCATCACCTGAAAAACCGATAACGACCTTATCAGGGTTGGCAAGTTTCACCCCTATTGCGCCAGGGAAACCCACTCCGAGAGAACCTCCGCGAGTAGCGAAATAGGAACCAATTTTCCGGGGAGGGAAAAACCTCGTCAATGCCGGACTATTGGTAAGGGCTTCATCAAAAATAACCGCATCTTCGGGGAGTTTTGGTGCCAGCTCTTCCATAAACCTTGACATGAACATCGGAAGAATGTCGCGGTTCTCGACATCCTTTGCTACCTGAACTGAAAGTTTTTTCCTGTTCTCCTCCTGAATTTCGCCTGTCCTTTTTTTCGCAGCCTCTCTGTCTCCATCGGTCATGACCTGCTCCAGCTTTTCGGCTATGGCGTTGAGTGTCAATTTTGGATCAGCTACGGCGCTGATATCAACCCGATGATTTTTGGCGATCTCATAAGCATTGAGATCAATATGAATCACTCGTGCATTGGGATCATACACGTTACCCAATTCGGGGAACACCTCCGGCAGCATATAGGTGCCGACAATCAGCATCACATCCGCTTTGCGCGTTATTGGCAAACTCGCAGCTCCAAACATGTGACCCGTGGTTCCACAATAGAGTGGATGCGTCGTATCCATATTAAAATCGCCAACATCAACTCCATACACCTCGGCACCAAGCAACTCTGCTACACGAGTCAGCTCATTTTCGGCATGGGAGTATGCAACCCCGTCACCCATGAAAATAACAGGTTTTGAACCTCCAAGCAGCTCTTTGGCAAGCAGTGCTATTTTCTCATCACCAGGAACAACCGATGTGTCAGGTATATGCGTTGGAAAAACCTCTTCATCATTGATTTCACTAAGGATATCAAGGGGAAGACAGATATAAACCGGCCCCATCGGAGGGGTTGTGGCAATCTTGATGGCTCGACGAAGAGTTCTCAAAATTGAATTCTTGTCATAAACAACTGTAGAATATTTAGTTACCGGCTCCATGATTGCAGAAAGATCAGCAGCCATCTGAGCATCCATATTGAGATACTTGACACCTGCATCTCCGCCAATACAGACCAGTGGTGCATGTCCCCGCTTTGCCTGATAAAGTGCACCAACAGCATTGCCAATACCAGGACTACTGTGCAGTTGTACCAGCGCCGGTTTTTTGGTTGCTCGCGCATATCCATCAGCCATCATTACCGCAACAGACTCCTGTAAAGAGAGAATGTAACGAAGTTGAGGATAGTCTGCGAGAGCATCCAGAAACCCTTGCTCGACCGTGCCGGGATTACCAAACATATAGGTAAAACCATCAGCAATAAACTGCTCAAGTATTTTTTGATTTCCAGTTTTACCAGCCATATCTTTTGAGTCCATTGGTTAGTACATCGACAAATTTTTCGCCCATTTCATAAGAGCACTGCAGTGAACGTGCTGTTATAAACGGATAATCAACGACAACAGAAGTCTCCTTTCCAAAATTACCGTGATACTGGCCTTTCGGACCAACTGCATCGGTGAGGATATACTCAAGAACATAGGGAGGAGGTCCGATATTGAAATCGGTATGGAGGAAACCGGTTCCATCATGATAATCATATTCAATGCAATGCCCGGTGACGTGCTTGCCTTTTATGATGCTCTTTCTTTCGTTGAAATCTCTGGCAAAAACAAGAGCTGCAACACCGTAACAAATCGCAGCAACTGGCTGATTCTTTCTGTAAAATCCAAGAATCAACTCATGAAGACTTTGATTGTTCACCAAATCGACAATGGGGCCGCTTCCACCAACAACAAACAAGGCATCATACTCACTGGTCAGAAATTCGACTGACTCTTTTACCTTTGTATAATATTGTTCAAGATTTCTAAGGAAATTTGCTGATGAATAGTAGGGCCTTTCCGGAATGTATGACTTGAGTGAGAGTGGAGTTGATGTACGATTTTTTGCAATAAAGGCTTTGACATCATCCTCATGCTGCTTTGTTGTTACACAGACACCAAGCGGCGGATCAACATAAGTTGAATCAAAGCTTGGAGGAAGAGCATCTGCGGGTTTACCGTTGGGAGTCATGAAATCAACAGTGTAACCAGCAGCTTCAAGTTTATTCAGTGGGCCAACCAATTCAATTCCCCAGTATCCATATTCCGAGAGAATCGCCAGAACTTTTTTCTTGCTCATGAAATATACATTTAGAAATTATTGATAATTATATCCATGTTCGTTAAAGAATCATACAACCATCATGCAAGGGAACCGTCAGGATATTGCACCATACCTGCAAAATGTATGGCAATTTTACCGTCACGAAGCACCCAGCTATCCGCAAAGCGCATGTTGGCCACCCCATCGGCAGTTGTCATCGTGATCTGTTCTGTAATCATGAGTGTTTGAGGCGCCTCAGTCTCTGACCAGAATATAATTTCGGTTTCAAGACCCTGGATACCAAGAATACCCTGCATGTGCTCCCGCAACTGCTCACGCCCTTTATAGATAATAGGCTTTTTCATAAAGCTGCTGACAAGCATTGCATCATCGGTATACTGATCAAGCAACGCCTCAATGTTCTTGTCTAAAATAAAGTTAATATGAGCTTTATACATTTGGCCCAGCGGACTGTCCGGTACATTTTTCATCTCTTTTCCTTGTTATTTGTTAAATATGTGCAACTTCCATCATTACCTGTCTCCAGAAAAAGCATCCTTGCGAATACACTGATAGACGTTCTACAATTTTGCCGAGCCTTCCTGATAATTTAATGAGTTAACAACATACTTTGTAATGACGGCATCACCTGATTTCGGTGAACGCTTTACAACCCATGATTGATCGGCATCAAGAATGATTCTTGCACTTTTTGCGGAAGGTGGGTTCCAGACGCTGGCCTGCCATTCAACAACAAGGTTAACTTCAGCAGTTTCACCCTGAAGCTTTATGTTCACCTCCTTAAGCCGATGCACCTCGTCAAAAAAGATTCGGATAACTCTCTCATACCACCCTTCAAACGCAACCAACCCCTGCAACGTTGCCTCTGGAAAGGTCATCTCCAGATTCTCTTCTGACAGCAATGGTATGAATTCAAGGAGAGGTGCATGAACATCAAGTTTTTGGTACCAAATCTTGGCTAAATCTGAAACTTCTGATTCAGTTAAAGGTTTTGTCATAGCTTACTCCAAAGATTGTTTTTTATTATTAATCTTATTCTCTCTTATGACACTTTCCCGCAGCTTGACAACAGGGAGTTACCCCTGTTGTCAATTCCTGCATTACGCTCTGTTACATTACACCCCTACTGTATCAGAGATGGTACAACAT
>JBAXBW010000084.1:0-5251 GCA_037141805.1 Chlorobiaceae bacterium
TTTTTGTGCAGGAACCCTCATCGGCCAAGTTTGACGGCATGCCTCGAAGCTCCATTGATGCCTGCAACGTTGACCTCATTGCTCCTGTCGAAGAGCTGCCAGGTAAAATTCTGTCGTATCTCAGACGAGTTCCCTTGTTATTAAAACAGGAGTTTCCTCTGGAAGAGAGAGTACTCAGTGGTTTGGAAAAGGTGATCATTCTTTTACGTGTTCAGACCGGTCAGGATTTTTCGCTCTATAAAAAAAGCACCATCTATCGTCGGATTGAGCGCCGCATGGGTATTCACCAGATTGAAAGAATTGCTGACTATGTCCATTTTTTGCAGGAGAACCCCCATGAGACCAATCTGCTGTTCAAAGAATTGCTGATTGGAGTAACAAGTTTTTTCCGTGATCCAGTGGCCTGGGATGTTCTGAAACATAAATTATTTCCATCGATTCTGGCAGCCCGGCCGGTTGGGGGTGTTCTGCGGGCCTGGGTTGTTGGCTGTTCTACGGGTGAGGAGGCCTACTCCCTTGCCATGGTGTTCAGGGAGGTGATCGAAACGGTTAACTCTTCCGGAAATTTCAGATTGCAGATATTTGCGACCGACCTTGCGACCGATGCTATCGACAAGGCCCGTGCTGGATACTTTCCCATGAACATCGTTGCAGACGTTTCGCCCGAACGGCTGTTACGATTCTTTGAAAAGGATGATCATGGTTACAGGATATCAAGGGAGATTCGTGAAACGGTGGTCTTTGCACCCCAGAATGTGATCATGGATCCTCCCTTCACCAAGCTCGACCTTCTGATTTGCCGGAACCTTCTGATCTATCTTGAACCTGAGCTGCAAAAAAAGCTTTTGCCCCTTTTTCACTACAGTCTGAATCCTGACGGAGTTCTTTTTCTCGGAAGTGCTGAAAGTTTAGGCTTGTTGACCTACCTGTTTAAACCGGTTAACCCTAAAATACGGCTTTTCAGGAAGCTGAAATACGATATTCGTCCAGAGCCTCTGGCGTTACCTTTTTCATTTACCAACACTCAACACTTTTCTCAGTCTCTTTCTGCCGATCAACCAATTTTACAAACAACTGCCATCAACCTGCAGGCAGTCGCCGATCAGTTTTTATTGCAGCATTACTCTCCTGCAGCCGTATTGACCAATGACCAGGGAGATATCGTCTATATCAGCGGTCATACAGGCAAGTACCTTGAGCCAGCAGCAGGCAAAGCCAACTGGAATATTTTTGCCATGGCGCGCGATGGGCTTCGTTATGAACTGAATCTTATGTTCGGGAGTCTGCTCAATCAGAAAGGAGTTGTCACAAAAAATGGCGTGAGCATTGGATCCAACGAAGGAAGACAGAGTGTCAATCTGACGATTGAGCTGCTTGACAAGCCTGATGCCTTGCGGGGTCTTGTTTTGATTGTTTTTAAGGATGTTGAAAGCGTCGCGAGTGCCATTATGGCTGAAAAACCTTTAATTGCAGATACCGGAGATTTATTGGCATCGCTCAAGCTTGAACTGAGCAAAGCACGAGATGAAATTTTGAGTATTCGCGAAGAGATGCAGACCTCTCATGAGGAACTCAAATCCACCAATGAAGAGATGCAGTCAGGAATTGAAGAGCTGCAGAGCACGAACGAGGAGCTGACCACCTCCAAAGAGGAGATGCAGTCCATGAATGAGGAGTTGCAGACGGTTAACCATGAACTGCAGTCAAAGGTGAGTGATCTTTCGCAGGTAAACAACGATATGAAAAACCTGCTGAACAGTACCGATATTGCCACCCTCTTTCTTGATGATGCGCTCAATATCCGCCGTTTCACGACTCAGACGACAACCATTTTCAAATTGATAGCCAGTGATGTCGGTCGTCCTATAACCGATATTGTGACCGATTTACACTATCGAGCATTGGCTGATGATGCCAGGGAGGTTCTCCACTCTTTGGTGTTCAGTGAAAAAGAGGTTTCAGCAACTGATGGCCGGTGGTTTATCGTCAAAATTATGCCATACCGCACCCATGAAAACAGGATTATGGGGCTGGTGATCACCTTTACCGATATCAGCGTTGCAAAAAAGCTTGAGGAGAGTCTGAGGGAGAGCGAAGAGCGTTTTCGGGCTGCAATTGAAAGTTCAGGTCTCATTGTCGCAGCGGTTGATAAAGAACTTCGCTATCTTTGGCTTTACGATCCTCATAATAAGTTCAGTGTCTCGGATTCGATCGGAAAACGGGATGATGAACTATTTGACATGCAGAATGCTGCAGAACTGATGGAAGTCAAACGAAAAGTTTTTGCAAAAGGGGAGAGGGAATATTGTGATTTTACTATTACCAATTCAAACGGTTCTCTCAGCTTTTATAAGCTTATCGCAATGCCGCACCGAAATACGGGAGGTGAAATTATAAGTGTGATCACGATTGTCGTTGACTGCACCGACCGTAAAGAGGCGGAAATAGCACAAAAAGAGGGGGAAGATCGCTTCAGCTTTTTGTTTGAGTCAATACCCGATGCAGCTCTGCTCCTGGATACTGAAGGAAGAATTCTTATGGCGAATCGGGAGGCGGAATGTATTTTAGGGTTTTCACGGGAGGAGATGCAGGGTAAAACCTCGAATGAGCTTCGATGGAAAATTGTTCGGGAAGATGGTTCCGATTTCTTGTTCAAAGAACATCCTGCGTTTTTCGCCTTACCTGTTGAACAACCCGTCGAAGATGTTGTGATAGGTGTTTTTCAATCCGGATACAGTGGTTGCCGATGGCTTAATACCCATGCTTTCCCCTGGTTTAGGCCAGGCATGACTGAACCGTCTCAACTGTGCATGACATTTGTTGATATTGAATCTTTTCGGTCTTGCCCGAACACTGGTATAGAGCAGAATATCCCTGTATGACAAAGAAAAAAACATTTTCAGCCGATTATGCCTTATTACGCCATAAGGCTGAAGAACATCTCAAGGTGAGACAAGAGAATAATCTGGCTTTTTCTTCCTCTCCTGAAGAAATGCAGCGGATTATTCATGAACTTTCGGTTTATCAGATTGAGCTTGAAATGCAGCAGGATGAACTGCTTCAGGCAAGGGCGGAGCTGGAAGAGAGTCTCGATTGTTATACTGAGCTTTATGACTTTGCTCCTCTTGGCTATCTGACACTTGACCGGATGGGAACGATACGACAGTTAAATCTTACGGCTTCAAAGCTGCTTGGCATCAATCGATCAGCTTTGAAGGGCGATCGTTTTGGGCGGTTTATAGCAACCGAAGAACTTCCGGTGTTTAATGCGTTGCTGCTCAAGGTGTTCAGCACCAGAGATCATGCTTTCTGCGAAGTTTTGCTCCAGAGTGATCGAGCATCTTCTTCTACGGCGGATCTTGTATCGAGTAATGCCGATGTTTTGCATAACCGCACTCTTCGTCTTGATGCGGTCACGAGCAATGATGGCCAGGAGTGCCAGGTAGTCCTGTTGGACATCAGCATGCAAAAACAGGTTGAGCGCGAAAATAAAGCGCTTCTTGATCGATTGATTCAGGCCAGAAGGAAAGAGTCAGTCGGCGAATCTGCTGGTAGTGATTTTCACAACTTTAACCACCAGTTGCTCGACAAAGTTATTCATTCAAGGATACGTTTTGCGGTTCTTAGCTTCCTTTTTACGGTCGATCAGGCAAGTTTTGTGGAAATCAAAAAGCAGGTTGTAACGACAGACGGTAATTTAAGTGTTCATACGCGGATGCTTGAGTCTGCAGGGTATATCAGTTGCGATAAAAATGTTAAGGAACGCAAGCTCCAAACCATTTATCGTATCACGGAGAAAGGCCATGATGCCCTGAAATGCTACAAGGAGCGCCTCAGGGCTTTTCTCAGTATATAACAAAGGCCCTGTTTTCGGCAGGGCCTTACGGGTATCTAAAGGTATCCAAAGCGTTAACCAATCCAATGCTCATATCCATGCTGGCTGTCTGCAGTTGAAATTTCATTTCCATCATGCTTGGGATCAGAGTAGCAATTCTTGCTCCTTGTACCAAGCTTCAGTTCACCCCTCTCTTCAACATTTTTCTGATCATCAGAGTCATTCAAAAAGTTTCGGTACAAAATAAAGTCCACAACACGATCACGAAAATCCGCGTCAGCCTGGAGTTTTTCGGTGATAAACTTCTTTGCATGATCAAGTGACATCTCTCCCCCTCATTTGTTTCTTACATTGCAACGTAAGAAGATCGAACGTTGTTGCCTGGACGAATCCTTTATTGTTTAATGTACTTTAATAAATAAAGAATTCAACAATAAAGTTTCACTAATTTTGCGGCTGACTCTTGGATATTGAAAGAAAACTCCATGATATGTAACGATGAGTGAATCCGTAATGCCGTTGAATGACGTTTGGCCTTGTTTCGCTGGAAATCTCCAGTTTTCGGCATCCAGATGAGAGAGACTCCATCACATCAATAGCCCGACAAATCTTTGGAGAGGAGAGGAGACGAAGCTCACCCTTTTCGGAAACAGGGTGCACGATACCATGAACGATGGAGATATTAGGGCATCAGATAGTGCTCTGGCTGATCTCTCCTCACGATTTTTGCTCCCTGCTCTCGATATGAGCTGAGGGTTTCTGTGTACTTCCAAAAACATGGTGTATATTGAGCGTCTCCGTATCGTCACGATGAAGCAACCTCTCCTTATGCCATGAAAACCGAGCAGCAAACTCGCGTCGAATTGATTGACAAGCTGTTACTGCAAGCTGGCTGGAGCGTGAACGATCCAACCAAGGTTGTGGAGGAGTTCGATATTCATGTTGATTTACCCTAAAGAGTTCAGAAACCACGTACTTCGTACGAAGGCCATCAGTTCAGTGATTATGTGCTGCTTGGCAAGGATGGCTGGCCAATTGCCGTGGTTGAAGCTAAAAAAACAAGTCGCGATGTGACCGGCAGTATGATGGTAAAGAGCTGCTTTTTGTCGGCATGGATGGAACAGCAACGATTAACAGGTGCACCGATAAAAAATGAAGCTGAATGAAATACGGAGACCAAGTCATGGTACAAATCGTCCTGGAGAATTAATCTATGGATACTCTCGGATTACCAATTTCCATTGAATCGCTTCTGCATGGTCAGGCAGTGGAGTGGGAGAGGCTCGAATTCAAGAAAGGCTGGAACCCGCAGCGAGTGCTCCACACGATCTGCGCTTTTGCCAACGACTTTCATAATCTTGGTGGGGGCTATATCGTTGTCGGTATCGAAGAACAGAATGGTCGGCCACAACTGCC
>JBAXBW010000085.1:0-5148 GCA_037141805.1 Chlorobiaceae bacterium
TTGTAAAGATTCTTGGTTCCAATCCGCTTCCGAGGTCGATCAAGCTCAAGTTTCTCCCTGATTATGCGCGACCTGAACATATTGAGCAGATTGTTCCAGTAATTCGTGCCATCACTCCTGACGTTGATGTTCGCTATAATCAATCGTTTCTTGGTCAGATTGAGGAGAATGCGCGGTTGTTTACCATGCTGACTGGTGGTATTGGTGTGTTGATTTCAGGAGGCACGGTTGTGCTGACAGGCTATACCATTCGTCTTGCCATGTACTCAAGGCAGGAAAAGATCAGAACCATGCGTCTGGTTGGCGCAACCGGCTGGTTTATTGGAGCGCCCTACATTATCGAAGGGGCACTGCAGGGGCTGCTTTCCGGCCTGCTCGCTGCCGGGGCAGTCTATCTGATGTTCGATCAACTGCTCTACATGTATGAGCCTGAAGTGTACAAGGTCATGCAACCCTCTGCGCTCATGATTTATCCGTCAATTGTCGTCCTTGGTCTTCTGCTGGGTATTTTTGGCAGTGCCTTGTCCGTGAGCAAATATCTCCGGGTTGTTTCCAAACGATAGCCAGTCTTATTGTTCAAGAGAGTAGAGGAGGCTGATCTCTGCACTCCAGGCATCGGAGTCAGGTGTTTCAAGGATCAGCGGAATCTCTTCAAAGACCGGGGTATTCATGATGTACGAGAAGGCATCCAGCCCGATTGTTCCTTTTCCGATGCTGGCGTGGCGGTCAATCCGGCTGCCGAGGGGCTGCATGGCATCGTTGAGGTGCATTCCGCGCAGGTAGTTGAGTCCCACAATCCGGTCAAACTCACTGAAGGTGTACTTTGCTGCTTCGGTGGTCTGCAAGTCGTAACCGCTGGCAAAGAGGTGGCAGGTGTCGAGGCATACTCCCACCCTTGTTTTATCTCCAACCTGATCAACCAGCGCGGCGAGTTGTTCGAATCGGTGCCCAAGATTGGTACCCTGACCGGCCGTGTTTTCAATAACTGCCGTTACTCCTTTTGTTGCATCAAGCGCCATATTGATTGATTCAGCAATAAGCGTCAGGCATTGCGCCTCATCAATCTCCTTCAGATGACTTCCGGGATGAAAGTTCAGCATGACCAACCCGAGTTCTTCTGCTCGCTGCATCTCTTCGATAAAAGCCTCTCGCGCACGCTGGAGCTTGTCGGTGTCGGGACTGCCGAGGTTGATGAGATAACTGTCATGGGGCAGAATGTGTTCAGGCTGAAACCCGCCGTCACTGCAGTTTTTTTTGAATGCGTCAACTGAGGAGGTCGAGAGTTTCGGAACTCTCCACTGGCGCTGATTTTTGGTAAAGAGGGCGAAAGCTTTTGCCCCGATGGCTGCTGCATGAAGCGGCGCATTTTCGACACCTCCGCCAGTACTGACATGTGCTCCAACTCGTTTCATAAAAAAAATAAAATTAATCGGTTGCAGTGAAATTTTTTGCCTGCTCGGCAGTGAGATTCAGCGTTGTGCGAATGGTAAAAGCGCTCCCTCTGGATGATGATGTTGAAAGCATTTCACCAAGCAGCCCGGTCGAAAAAAGCTGTACGCCAAGAATAAGCAGCAGGATGCCGAGAAAAAGTATCGGGCGGTTGCTCACCGGTTTATGGAGCAGAATTTTATCAAGAGTGATATAAAGGCTGATGAGAAAGCCAAAAAGAAAGCTTGTGAGGCCAGCCATGCCAAAAAAGTGCATCGGGCGGCGAAGGTAGCGCGTGATGAAAAGCACCGAAAGAAAATCAAAAAGCCCTGAAAAAAACCTTGATGAACCATATTTGGTGCGGCCGAATTTTCTTGGATGGTGTGTAACCGGCAGCTCGGCAATCCTGAACCCCATCCCGTGAGCGAGTACCGGAATATAGCGGTGCATTTCGCCATGGAGCTCCAGCCGCCGGGTCACCTCTTTCCGGAATACTTTCAGGCCGCAGTTGAAATCGTGAAGAGAGATGCCGGTAAAAAGACGCGTCACTCCATTGAAAAGCTTCGAAGGAATGGTTTTGGAGAGAGGATCCTTGCGCTGCTGCTTCCATCCACTGACCAGATCATACCCTTCGTGCAGCTTTTTGATCATCTCCTTTATGGCAAAGGGGTCATCCTGCATGTCGGCGTCAATGGTGCACACATAGTCACCGGTGGCGGCCATGAACCCGGCAGAGAGCGCAGCGGTTTTTCCGAAGTTTCTTTGAAAGGAGATGAGGCGAAGTTCGGGTCTTGAGGGAATCATGCTGCTTATCAAGGTACGCGAATCGTCAGTGGAGCCATCGTCAACCATAATAATTTCAAACCCAAACGGCTCCTGAAAAAGGGCGTGCAACTCCTTTTCGTCCATGGCGGCAGAGAGTTGCACGAGCAGCTCAGGAAGTGATTCCCGTTCATTGAAGAGCGGGACGACGATTGAGAGTTGACAGTTGATCGTTGACAATGGACAAGAGATAATGAGCAAAAGGAAACTGAGAGAGGAAAGGTAAGGAGTAGAGGGGGCAAAGCCAAACTATACGCCTCTCCTGGAGGGATCCCAGAGGTATTTGTGGAGCTGGAGCTGGAGTCTTGCCCGGAGGCGGTCATGCAGTATCCATTCAGCGAGTTCAGCCGGATCAAGTTTTCCGAATACCACTCCCATCATGACGGTGAAGGAATCGGTCAGTTGATGTTTTTGCAGAAGCGATTTTGCCCACGCATAATCCTCTTTTCCTGCAATAACAATTTTGAATTCAAAGGTGTGGCGGTGGGGAAATTCAGCGTCAAGCGCAAGGCGGATGTTATCGGGATTGTTCTGTTGTGCTACGCCAGAAGATGGTGGTTTGAGGTCAATAATTTTATGGACCCGGTTGTCAACCTTTTCGACAGAGATAAATCCTCCCGTTTCAAGCAGTACCTTTTGATTGAGATCGCAGAGTTGAGTCATCAGCGGGTAGACTGCTGGCTGGAGCAGTGGTTCGCCTCCGGTGATTTCGATAACAGGTGCCTGAAAGGTGAGCGCCCTCTGAATAACCTCCTCTCTCTCAAGCTCGACACCCTTATTTTCAGCATAGCCAGTGTCGCACCCCGCACAACCGTGGCCGCAGCCAGCAAGTCGTATGAAGGAGCAGGGGCAGCCGGCAAAGGAGCCCTCACCCTGAATGGAGAGAAAAATTTCGCTGATCGTGAGAGTGCTGGCGCTCATGATCTCCTTATGGTCAGCAGCTTCTCAAGGGCATCAGGATAAAGCGAATGTTCACATTCCAGCACCCTTGCGGCAAGAGTCTCCGGTGTGTCATCGGGCAAGACAGGAACAGTTCGCTGAAGCAGAATCTCTCCCTTGTCATACTCCTCATTGACAAAGTGCACCGTCGCGCCCGTTTCGGTTTCACCAGCCTCAAGCACTGCGGTATGAACACGAATGCCATACATCCCCTTACCACCGAATTTCGGCAGAAGAGCAGGATGGATGTTGAGCATTTTTTCAGGAAATGCCGCAACAACCGAGTCCGGCACCTTGCGCATGTAACCCGCCAGGAGGATGATATCTATATTATGCTCTTTCAGCCGTTCAACCATGGCTTCGGCAAACTTCTCGAAAGAGGCGAACGGTTTTTCGGTGATATGGAGCGTTGTTATGCCGTTCTGCTCGGCAAACTCCATAGCTCCACATTGGGCGCGGTTCGACAGGCAGAGAACGATCTCTGCCGGGAGTTGCTTGTTCCTGATCGCCTGAAAGAGCGCCCTGAAATTGCTGCCGTTGCCGGAGCAGAAGACGGCGATGCGGGTTGTGTGGGTTGTCATTGTGGTAATGGTCTTATTGCTTTACTTTATTATAAGTTCGATTCATTTCCAAGTTTTTCTGTTTTTTCGGGATTTCTCTCAAGGGTGTTCTCTCATTTATTCTGTCTCGTTCCACGTTTTGCTTATTATTGGTGGAATTTCCGTACCTTTTCAGTGTGTCTTATCTTATGAGGAGGAATTGCGATGGTCGAGGTTGGCTTGACTTACACAAGAGCAAAGCCATATCAGGTTCGACAGGTCAGACTTATTTTAATTAAATACCATAGAGCGGGTGAAGAATGACACAAATATGAAACCATATTATACTGGAGCCAGGAGGATAGTGCTTTTGTTGCCGAAGTTCCAGAACTTCCTGGTTGCATAGCGCATGGCACTTCCCAGGAAGAGGCTCTTGCGCATGTCAATGAAGCTATTCAGCTTTGGATAGATACGGCAAAAGAGTTTGGTGACCCAATTCCTGAGCCAAAGGGACATCGCCTCATGTATGCTTGAAAGATCTTGCTTCAGAGCTGATGTGCTCCGATGAAAAACAAAAATAATACTTGTGCCACTAATATGTGAGCTGCATAATTGGCATCTTGCAGAAACTCATGGAAAGTTGGTAAAAATAAATCCTTATACAATGAGGTGTACTATGGTGTATACCATTATTCAGGTATTACCAACCGATGATTATAAGGTATATCTGTATTTGCTCATGGTGAAATCAGGTTATATGATGCAACAGGAATTCTTGAACATGGCGTTTTCAGGATAATTAAAGGGTAAGAAAATATTTGCAGATACCTGTACTGTTCTGAACAATACATTCGCTTTGGATGTAAAGGGTGATTTTGAGTCTTATGAATGTCTGGATTTTGATCCAGAAGTGCTGCTCTATGCACCAAATTCAGCAGAAAAAATCAGGCACATTATCTCAATCCAATAAATCACGATTATCGACAATCCCCGGAAAAATTGTATTATTACAGCAAGTGCACCTTTTGGTTGCATCCCTTCTGTTTATAAACACAATTTGACTATCGCACCATGACGACGAAAGAGCTACTACGGAAGACACTTCAGGTTTGTCAATTATACCATGATGCAAACATTGAAACAGTTTTCTTTTGCAGGCTCATTACGGATGTATATTACCGGGCAGTGATGCAGTCGTGTTGTTGACAAGTTAGTGCAGGTAGAACTCTTGCAAGGAACAGAGCACTGGCTGTATATTCACCTTGAAGTGCAGAGTACACGACAATCTGACTTTGCCAAGCGAATGTTCGTGTAATGCTGGTTGCTTTCAATACGACCTTTGGGTGCGGAGTAGCACAAAGTGCATATCGAAGCGCGGCTGGCTCTATAACAGATTCTGCTATGCCGGTCGCCGAGTAGC
>JBAXBW010000086.1:0-5121 GCA_037141805.1 Chlorobiaceae bacterium
AAAGACAAACTGAAACCTGAAACCAAAAAGGAAGTTACCCTGCCTCAGGAGCTCTACTACAAGATGATTGGCTATGTCTTGATTCAGGTTATTTTTGTTACTATGGTTTACGGTCCGATTGCTGCGTTCCTGGTTGAGATTTTCCCGACCCGTATCCGCTACACCTCAATGTCTTTGCCTTACCATATCGGCAACGGCGTCTTCGGCGGTCTGGTTCCCCTTATCTCAACCCGTCTTGTTGAAGCAACCCGTCCGGCGCCTGGTCTTCCACCTGCAGATCCACTTGCCGGCCTTATGTACCCGATACTGATTGCCAGTGTAAGCTTCGTTATCGGCATGCTGTACATCTCCAACAAAACCAACAACATGGACGTTGAGTAACCAAGAACCTTTTAATTTCATTTATTATGTCAGCAATTAAAAAGCTTTTCGGGATTGTGTGGTCACTCATGGGAATAGGAATTATCCCGCTGGTGATCATGCAAGCCATGAAAGAAATCGCCGCAAAGCCCAGTGAAGAAAACTGGATTTTCTGGTCAATCGTGATCGTTGTCCTTATGCCTATCATCGCGTTCAGTCTGATTACGTTCGGGGTGTTTGCGCTCAAGGGCGAGTACGATGTTCTCGAGTAAGTATCAAGAGAGCACGAACTGTTCTTTTTTTCAGAGAAAAGCCGCATCTTTGGTGCGGCTTTTTCTTTTTCTGAAAGTGAGCAATAAAACAGGATAACAGATGCGTACTCCGAACAAGCTCGATGAAAAACTTGCCACGCTGCCCACGACGCCAGGCGTTTACCAGTTCAAAAATACCGGTGGACGGGTAATTTACGTCGGCAAGGCAAAAAATCTCCGCAACAGGGTTCGTTCCTATTTCAGAAATTCACAGCAGCTCTTCGGCAAGACGCTGGTGCTTGTCACCCACATTGACGATTTTGAGGTCATTATCACGTCGTCGGAAGTCGAGGCGCTTATTCTTGAAAACAACCTGATCAAGGAGCTGAAGCCACGCTATAATATTAATCTGAAGGATGACAAAACGTATCCTTATTTGGTCATCACCAATGAACCATTCCCGAGAATAATTTTTTCCCGTCAACGAAGAAAAGATGGCTCCACCTGGTTCGGACCCTATACCGAAGCCCGTCAGCTCCGCTCAATCCTTGATCTTGTCGGTTCAATTTTTCCGGTGCGAAGCTGTAAATACCGCCTTAGCGAAGAGAACATTGCTTCCCGAAAGTACAAAGTCTGCCTCGACTATCACATTCATAAATGCAAAGGGCCATGTGAAGGGTTGCAACCGGAAGAGGAGTACCTGCAGATGATTGCAGAAATAACCCGGCTACTGAAAGGAAAAACATCAACCACAATCCGCTCGCTCACTGAAACCATGCAACTTCTGGCCCATGAGCTGAAATTTGAACAGGCGGCAGAGATAAAAGCGCAGCTTGAAAGCCTGAAACGCTATGCTGAAAAGCAGAAGGTGGTGGCAGGCGACAAACTGGATCGGGATGTGTTTGCGTTTGCCTCAAGTGAAGACGAAGGCTGCGGTGTCGTCTTCAAGATACGTGAGGGAAAACTGCTCGGATCGCAGCGAATCTACATGAACAATACCAACGGAGAAACTGATGCTGAACTTCAGGCAAGAGTGGTTGAAAAATACTATCTAGAAACTCTTGAGCTGATCCCTGATGAAATTCTGCTTCAGGAACCCATTGGAACAGACGAAGAGGAGACCCTTAGAGCTTTCATCGCAACCAAACAACAAGAGGAAAAACAGGAGAAAAAAAACATCAGGTTTGTGGTGCCGCAAATCGGTGAAAAAGCGCATTTGATTGAGATGTGCCGTCAGAATGCCCGACATCATCTTGAGGAGTACCTTATACAGAAACAGAAACGGGGTGAGGCTGCACGTGAGCACTATGGCGTTACTGCGCTCAAGGAGCTGCTCCATCTGTCGATACTTCCGCAGCGGATTGAGTGCTTTGACAATTCCCATCTGCAAGGCACCGATTATGTGAGTTCCATGGTCTGTTTTGAGAAGGGAAAACCAAAGAAGTCCGACTACCGAAAGTTTAAAATGAAAACATTTGAAGGCTCGGATGACTATGCTGCCATGGAAGAGGTGATCCGGCGGCGTTACAGCGGGTCACTTGCAACAGAGCTTCCCTTGCCAGATCTCATTGTGGTCGATGGCGGAAAGGGGCAGGTTAACACCGCATTTCACACCCTGAACGCTCTTGGACTTTCTATCCCGGTGATTGGCCTGGCAAAACGCATTGAGGAGATTTTTACCCCGCAGACTCATGATCCGTTCAATCTCCCAAAAACCTCTCCGGCACTCAAACTGCTCCAGCAGCTTCGCGATGAAGCTCACCGTTTTGCCGTTACCTATCATCGAAAACTGAGATCTGAAAGAACCCTGCAGACAGAACTCACGACAATTGCCGGTGTCGGAGAAAAAACAGCCTTCAGGTTACTTGAACAATTTGGCTCTGTCGAGGGTGTGGCAAAAGCCGGCATGGAAGAGCTGAAGGCGGCGGCAGGCACAAAAGTGGGAGAGGCCGTTTTTCGTTTTTACCGACCATGAATCACCCTCTTCCCTTCTTTACACGCCTCCCAAAATGTTTTTCTTAATATAATTCTGTTATATTTGTCGATTATGATACGACCGACGATAAAGAAACTTTTGACGATGCCCCTATGAATGTCCCTGATTTTTTTGATGATAATCGTCATAGCCCAACGGGAGCATCAGGAAAAGAAAGACCCAACCTTGATGGTCTGGATGGTATGTTTGATTCGGAAGAACTCTTTGACCGGATCAGTCAATATAATGAGGATGGATTCCTGATTGAAGCACTAACTGTTGCCCGTCGTCTCGAAGAGATTGCACCCTATAATACAGAAACCTGGTTTCTCCTTGGCAACTGCCTCACCCTGAACGGCTCTTTCGATGAAGCGCTGGATGCATTTCAGAAAGCAGTCGTCTTCAGTCCGTCGGACAGCGAAATGCGCCTCAATCTTGCACTTGGCTACTTCAACACGGGCCAATTCGATGAAGCGCTTGAAGAGCTCGACGGTAGTATGATCGACCTCTCCCTTGAAAAGGAGTACCATTACTACCGGGGCATTGTCCTGCAGCGGCTGGAACGGTATGAGGATGCTGAATCGAACTTTGAGCGTTCTCTTGACCTTGACCCGGAATTTGCCGATGCCTGGTATGAACTTGCTTACTGCAAGGATATTCTTGGCAAACTTGAAGAGAGCACCTCATGCTACCGCAAAACAGTGGATGAGGATCCCTACAATATCAACGCCTGGTACAACAATGGCCTTGTTCTGAGCAAAATGAAACGCTACGACGAGGCGCTCGACTGTTACGACATGGCGATCGCTATTTCAGATGATTTCAGTTCAGCCTGGTACAACCGGGCAAATGTTCTTGCCATCACCGGATGTATTGAGGAGGCGGCCGAAAGCTATCTGAAAACTCTCGAGTACGAACCGGATGATCTTAATGCTCTTTATAATCTTGGGATAGCTTATGAGGAGCTGGAGGAGTACCGTGAAGCCATACATTGCTACAACCGCTGCATCATTATCAACACTGAATTTGCAGATGCATGGTTTGCACTGGCATGCTGCCATGAAGCGCTTGAAGAATACGAAGAGGCTTACACGGCAACACTGCAGTCCCTGAAAGGTGTGCCTGACAATATTGAGTTTCTGCTGCTGAAAGCGGAGATTGAGTACAATCTCAACTATCTTGACCGATCGATCGCAACGTACCGCAAAATAATAACTTTTGATTCGGAAAATCCGCAGATTTGGGTTGATTTTGCCATTGTTCTCAGGGAAGGCGGCCTCGTCAACGCATCCATTGACGCACTGCATCGATCACTGCAGCTTCAGCCACTCTCGGCTGATGCCCACTTTGAAATTGCTGCCGCCTATTTTGCCATGGGCGACAAACTCAGCACCCTGAAAGCACTGAGCAAGGCATTTAAAATTGATCCTGACAAAAAGGAGCTGTTTCAGAGCACTTTTCCTGAACTTTATCAGCAGGATTCCGTCAGGCGGATGCTCGGTATTTCATGACGAAAGCAACAAAAATTTATGCTCTCTTGGGGCGGGGAGTTGACTATTCATACTCCCCGCTCATTCATAATGCTGCTTTCAGAGAGCTTGGTCTTCCCTGCCACTACACCGTTTTCAACATTGCCGGGCCTGATCTGGTGCAAGATGCCCTTTGCGGCGCAAAAGCGCTCGGTATTGCAGGGTTCAATGTCACCATCCCCTATAAAAAAACTGTTGTGCCCTTTCTTGATGAACTCTCTGAAGAGGCGGCCTCCATTCAGGCGGTCAACACCATTGTCAATGAGCAGGGAAAACTTACGGGTCACAACACTGATATTGCCGGTTTTGCCGCACCTCTGATGCCATACAGGGAGAGCATAACAGGCAAAACGGTCGCCATTTTTGGCGGCGGTGGAGCCGCGCTGGCAGCCATCGAAGCATGCAACCGTTATTTTCCCCCCAGAGAGATTCTGCTTTTTGTCCGTGATCCGGAAAAAGCACGATCTCTGCTCAATGATGCCGGTTATGACAACAAGGCGTCGGTCACCATTCTCCAGCAGGACAAACCCGAAGAGATCAGGGAGTGCCGGGTTATCGTCAATGCCACTCCGGTCGGCACCAGAGGCGGCAAGAGTGATGGCTCCATTATTCCCCTTGACCGGAACTTGCTCAACGACGGCCAGATTGTCTACGACATGGTCTACAACCCTCTCAATACACCTCTGCTTCAGGCGGCACAGATTGCCGGAGCCACAACCATATCCGGCATTGAAATGCTGATTGGCCAGGCAGAACGAGCATTTAACCTGTGGACCACCATGAACATGCCTGTCGCGACTGTACGAGCGAAGCTGCTGCAGGAGATTCAGGAACAACAATCCCGCATATCTGACTAAATCATGAAATGGTTTTTCTCCCTTGTTCTCCTGGTCATTACTGCTGATCAGTTGACAAAAAAAATGGCTGTCGCTTTTCTCAGGGATGCCGCTCAAAGCATCGTCATCATTCCCGGCTTTTTCTCGTTCACCTACGCAGAAAACAAGGG
>JBAXBW010000087.1:0-5006 GCA_037141805.1 Chlorobiaceae bacterium
TTCAAGGTGGTAGCACGGGTTCGAATCCCGTTGGGGTCACTCAATAAAGCTCTGTTCTTTGCCGGTACAGAGCTTTTTTTGTTCATAAAAGCAGATCTCTCCCATGAAAATATCTGTCAGTTGGCTCAAAGATTTCCTGCCTCTTTTTTCTTTCGATACAGCATCGCTTGTAGAAAAATTGACATTTCTCGGGTTTGAGGTAGAGGAGGTTCAGGAACACTCTCTGCCCGACGACCTGGTGGTTGTCGGCAGGATTGTTGAAGTTCTGCCGCATTCCAATGCAGAACGATTGACATTGTGCCGCGTGGATGTCGGCCGGGACGAACCCCTGCAGATTGTCTGCGGCGCCCCGAATGTCAAAGCAGGAATGCTTGTACCGGTAGCAACTGAAAAGGCGAAGCTCCAGCTTCGTGACGGCCAGACCATTACCATTAAACCATCAAAAATACGCGGTGAACGCTCCTTCGGTATGATTTGTGCCGCTGACGAACTTGGTCTTTCTGATGACCATTCCGGAGTTATGGAGCTTGATTCATCCTGTACACCAGGTCAACCCTTCTCCCGTTACCTTGACGGTGACGTGGTGCTTGATATTGCCGTGACGCCAAACAGGCCCGATGTTCTCTCCCACCTTGGCGTGGCAAGGGAGCTGGCCGGGCGCGAGCAGATTCACTATCCGGTACGGCATCCGGTTGCATATTCAAAGGCAGGCGCTCTGGTTGAGGTTCTGGACGCAGTAGCTTGCCCTTATTACACAGGAGTGGTCATTCGCGGGATAACCGTTGCCGAATCCCCGGCATGGCTGCGGAAAAAGCTTGAAAGTATTGGCCTCAGGCCAAAAAACAACATTGTTGATATTACCAACTATATTCTTCATGCGCTCGGTCAGCCCCTTCATGCCTTTGATCTTGCCAAACTTGCCGGAGGGCGGGTGGTGATAAGGAGTGACATACGGGCAGAATTTGCGGCCATCAATCAGCAGCTCATCCGGGTTGAGCCCGGAATGCCGGTTATTTGCGATACCCTGAAACCAGTTGCGTTGGCAGGCGTCATGGGAGGGCTTGACTCAGCCGTCAGTGACACGACAACTGATATTTTACTTGAATCGGCTTTTTTTGATCCATCAATGATCCGGAAATCCGCAAAAAAAGCAGCACTTTCCTCGGATGCATCCTATCGATACGAGCGTGGTATCGATCCGCACAACGTCAGGCGCTCCTCAGAGTGTGCCGTAACGCTGATACTTGAGCTTGCCGGAGGCACTCTTGAAGAGGCACAGGAGTGGGGTTCCATGCCTGCCGCATTGCGGAAGATCACCTTGCGGCCATCCCGGGTCAATGCCTTGCTCGGCAGTTCAATCAGTGCCGTTGATATGGTGGAGATGCTCGAACGCATAGGTTTTACATCCGACGGAACGACAGGGGAGTCTTTATCCATTGAGGTGCCTTCTTACAGGGTTGATGTTTCCGAAGAGATTGACCTGGTTGAGGAAGTTGCCCGTCTCTATGGTTACGACAACATTCAGCCATCTTCGCAAATGGCGACCATCTATCCGCAGTCACGCAAACATCCGGAATTTTTTCCTGACTTTCTCCGTTCTCTTCTGGTCGGCCTCAATTTCAGGGAAATTCTCACCAATCCGCTCATGAAACGAGAGGAGGCTGGATTGTTCAGCGACAGACTTGTAGGAGTACTTAACCCGATCAGTGAAGGGCTTGAGGTTCTCCGGCCAGGGCTGGTGCCCGCATTTCTCAAGGTTATCAGCCATAATATCAGGCATGGCAATCGGGATCAGAAACTCTTTGAGGTTGCCAGGGGATTTCAGAGTATTCCACAGGGTGAGCGTTGTGGTGAGTCGCGGCTAAACGGGTACAAAGAGCAGGAGTATCTTGTTATCGCAATGACAGGTAGCCGTTTTCCGAGAATCTGGAACCAGTCCTCTGAAAAGGTTGATTATTACGATCTCATGGGTTCTGTCGAGATGCTTCTGGAAAAGCTGAATTTGCTTGATAAATCAGCAGTGAATCTTTATAATGGAAATTCTGTCGGCATTGATGTGGAGTTGACAGAAAAAGGAAGTATCCGCTCATACAGGGTGGGGGCGGTTCGGCAGCTTAATGATGATCTGCTCAGGAAATTTGATGTCGCGCAGGATGTTTATGTGGCGGAAATTGATGTGGCTGTTCTGGAATGCTGTTTCAATGCAGATGTCACCTATCAGCCTCCGTCCAGATTTCCGGTTGTTCAGAGGGATATATCGCTTGTTTTGCCACCGGATGTTACCGTTCAGTCACTTGTAGAACTTGTCCGTTCAAGTGATTCGTTGATCAGGGGAGTCTCGGTTTTTGACCTTTTCGAGCGCACCCGCGAGGATGGAGGAGAGCGCAGTGTGGCGCTTTCTCTTGAAATTGTCGATCATAGGGGGACATTGCAGGAAGAGAGAATCAGCGATATTCTTTCAAAAGTCGGCAGAGATGCCGAAAGTAAACTTGGTGCGGTGATTCGACAAGTCTGATCCTCTTTGTTTCTATGCAAGATTTTGACGGGCAAAACATCAAGGTTGATGTCAACCTTTTAGAAAAAAATATTGAACTGCTCATAGTCCAGTTGATTGACTGCCGGAAAGAGAATGAGGTACTGCGTTCTGAACTTTCAAGTCTTCAGAATATTCTCAGGTCTCTCAAACTGCCAGGAACAGTCGGTTCCACAGCCATTGATTCTGGTGTCGTCCTTGATGGAGTGTTTGCTTATGCAGAAAAAGGGCAGGTGAAACAGAAGTTGGTTCTGATTTTGCAGAAAATAGAAATGGAACTCAGAAACAATCAGACATTGTAGCGTAATGAGATGGAAAAAATAGATGTAAATGTTTATGGTGACAGTTATCCCCTAAGGTCCGAGAGAAGGGAGTTGACCGAAAAGGCCGCCCGTGATGTTGATGGGGTTATGAGGCTTTTTGCTGAAAAAGCCCCGACATTTGGAGCGGCAAAACTGGCAGTTCTTGCGGCGATTCAGTTTGCCGAGAAAAAGATCGAACTTGAAGAGGAGATGGCATCGCTGAAACAGAACATTGCCCGGCTGAATGTTTTTATTGGGCAAAATCTGCAATAAACCGTTACATTGAAAGAGAACGAGTATCCGCACCGGTTGATTGAGGTGGTTGTAAGGTACAAGAACTAACATCAAAAAAAAGGGAGCCAGGCTCTTCTTTTTGATTGCAGGCCTTATTCAATTTTTCTGACTCTGTGAGTGAGGGAAGTTTGAGAACACTGGGAACCGTGTTCCATTGGAAGCAAAAAATCTGAAGGAGGCACCCACCGTGCATCACGGGTTCTTGAATCTTGCGCTCCTTGTCTGTGGTGCGGTTTTTTTTGTTTAAAACGGTGCTTCTTATGTGAGTATGAGAGCATGAAAATGGAGGTGGTTTAATGGGAATAGTTATAAACCTGTTTTTAATTGTTTTTGCGTCACTGTTTTTTTTTGCAGCGGGTTTTTTTATTGGACGATATTTTCTTGAACGGATCGGTACGACAAAAGTGCTTGAAGCCGAAGAACGTGCGGTGCAAATCGTTCAGGAAGCCCAGAAAGAGGCCAACGAATACAAGGAACTTAAGGTCAGTGAAGTAAATCAGGAGTGGAAGAAGAAGCGTCGAGAGTTTGATCAGGAAGTTCTCATCAAAAACAACAAGTACACCCAACTGCAAAAGCAGACCCAGCAGAGAGAGGCCCAACTGAAAAAACAGGGGCAGGATGTCAAGGATACTGAACGAAAGCTCCAGGATCAGCGCAAGGAAATCGATCAGCTCACCGAGTCAGTGATGCTTCGTTCTACAGAGCTTGAACGGATTATTTCAGAACAAAATCATCGTCTTGAGAGCATCAGCAACCTGCAGGCCGAGGAGGCGCGGCAGATGTTGATAGACAACATGGTTGCAAAAGCACGCGAAGAGGCCACTGAAACGCTTCATCAGATTCATGAAGAGGCCGAGCAGAAAGCAGGTCGTCTTGCCGAGAAAACGCTCTTGACCGCAATTCAGCGGATCTCTTTTGAGCAGACCACAGAAAATGCTCTTTCCGTCGTGCATATCCAGAGCGATGAGCTCAAGGGTCGCATTATTGGCCGTGAAGGCCGCAATATCAAGGCCTTTGAAAACGCAACCGGAGTTGATATCATTGTTGACGATACTCCTGAGGTTGTTATTTTATCCTGCTTTGATCCTCTGCGTCGTGAGCTTGCCAAGCTGACTCTCCAGAAACTTCTGGTTGACGGAATCATTCATCCTGTGGCTATTGAAAAAGCTTATGGCGATGCCAAAAAGGAGATTGATGATGTCATCGTAAGCGCCGGAGAGGAAGCACTCGCTTCGCTGCAGATTTCCGACATGCCCGTTGAAGTTATCGGACTTGTCGGTAAAATGAAATTTTACACGGTCTACGGGCAAAACCTGCTGCAGCACAGTCGTGAGGTAGCCATGCTTTCGGGTCTTATGGCCGCTGAACTCAAACTTGATGCCCGTCTTGCCAAACGTGCCGGTCTGTTGCACGACATCGGACTGGTGCTGCCTGAAAGTGATGAACCCCATGCTATGACTGGAATGACCTTCATGAAAAGGTTCAACGAATCGCCTCTGGTCCTTAATGCCATTGCCGCTCATCACGGTGATGTCGATAAAGAGTCGCCCATTGCCGATCTCGTTGACGCCGCCAATACCATATCGCTTTCCCGTCCAGGAGCCCGGGGTGCAGTAACGGCCGATGGCAACGTCAAGCGTCTTGAAAGTCTTGAAGAGATTGCAAAAGGATTTCCCGGTGTGCTGAAAACCTACGCCTTGCAGGCAGGAAGGGAGATCAGGGTGATTGTTGAAGGCGATAATGTCAGCGATTCACAGGCCGATGTCCTTGCCCATGATATCGCCCACAAAATTGAATCAGAGGCACAGTATCCCGGACAGATAAAGGTCTCCATCATCCGCGAAAAACGTTCTGTCGCCTACGCAAAATAAGAGTCG
>JBAXBW010000088.1:0-4898 GCA_037141805.1 Chlorobiaceae bacterium
GCATTTGCCGCAGGAACGGCGCTGCTTATTCTGGTCTCCCTTATCCTGAAACGAACAACAGGGTTTGATACCGGCAAAGAGGCAAGAGCGAAACTTACCGTATTGGCAGCCTACGCCGGTGTGGCCAACATCTTCTTTCTTGGTACGGAATTCTTTACCGCGTTTTACAGCAACGTGCCTGCCCATAAAGAGAGTCTGCAATACCTCTTTTTTGGTCTTGACGGCAACTGCCAGTTTGTCCCCTTGATGTGGTATTCCCTGATTTCCGGGGTGGCTTCCATCATCGTTCTTCTCGTCCCGGCATTAAGAAAATCAACACCATGGCTTGTTGCTGCCTGTTCAGCTCTTGCGCTCTCTATTTGGATTGACAAGGGAGTCGGCCTGATTCTGGGAGGATTTGTCCCTTCTCCACTTCAGGAGATTGTCGAGTATACCCCCACCGTAACTGAAATTTGCGTTACCCTTGGCATCTGGGGTATCGGTATTCTTCTGCTTACCCTCTTGCTCAAGGTGGTCGTTGCCGTCAAAATGGAAAACGAGCAGTGAACTATTAGTACAGGTTTTGCCTGTTTTCTGCGTTACCTTTTACTAAAGGGCTCCCTGCTTTTCGGGTATGCAGGGGGCCAGTTTTTTTTAGATGCTCAAGTGCCGAGAGGTTTTGAGAGATATTGCCAATAATAAGGGTGAATCATGAAGAGCTTTCTGCCATTAAATATCAGAATAGATAACAAGAAAATTCTTTTTGTCGGAGGCGGAAAAATTGCACTCCACAAAATCAGGACAGTTCTGCAGTACACCCGAAATATTTCAATTATTTCGCCAGAAATTCAGGATGAATTGCATCAGATGGGCTTCAGCGAGATTCGAAAAGAGTATGAAGCCTCAGATCTTGAGGGCTTCTTTCTTGTCTATGCCTGCACCAACAACCTTGAGGTGAATCGCAGGATCAAAAACGATGCTGCGGTTTGTGGAATTATGGTCAATGTGGTCGATAACCGGGAGTTGTCAGATTTTATTTCACCGGCAGTTATCAAAAAGGATGAGATGACCATTGCCGTCTCCTCAAATGGGGAAAATGTAAAAAAAACAGTTGAGTGGCGAAACAGGATCAAAGCCATGCTCCAGCATGGTGATTTCTTTACCAAGAGATCCGAATCGCACAAGAACGGATACGTTTATATCATCGGTGCCGGGCCTGGGGATCCGGAATTACTGACCATAAAGGCCGAAAGAGTGCTTCACGAAGCCGACGTTATTCTTTATGATGATCTGGTGAGCAGCGAGCTTGTCGCCCGGTTTAAAGCCCTGAAAATTTATACCGGCAAAAGAAAAGACCACCATCATTTTGAGCAGGAGGCGATCAATGAAGAGATTATTCGCCACGCCCTGCAAGGGAAAAAAGTTGCAAGACTAAAAGGCGGAGACCCCTTTATTTTTGGCCGTGGCGGCGAAGAGATCGAAGCGCTGAGGCAACATGGTATCAGGTATGAAATTATTCCCGGTATTACCGCCGCACATGGCGCCAGCGCCTATACCGAAATACCGCTGACCATGAGAAAAATCTCTTCATCGGTTGCTTTCTGTACCGGTCATCCCGTCAACAAAATACAGGTGCCGGATGCCGATACCCTTGTCTATTACATGGTGGCATCGACGGTTCAGGAAGTGCTGAATGCTGTTGCGAAAAAAGGAAGGGATGAAAAGACCATGGTCGCTATCGTTCAGAATGCGACAAGGTATAATCAGAAGATTATTACCGGAACGCTGGGTGAACTAAGAAACAGTGAAAAGGCGGTCTATTCGCCGGCATTGCTGATTCTTGGAGAGAATATCAACCAGTTTATCGAGGATAACTGGTACTCCAAAAAGAAAAAGGTGCTGATTGTCGATGAGGATTCCGGTATCTATGCTTCTGAGGACTCTATCAAAGTGCATTTCCCCTGCGGGCAGGCTGAAGGCGCAGATGAGACTATGCCTGAACTGAATGAATCTTTTGATCTTGACTTTATTGACGAGATCTTCTTTTCATCCTCTGCCTGTATCAGAAAATTTCATGCCATCTATAAGAGCATTCCAGAAAAAATTATCGTAAAAACGGCTGACCAGGAGGTCAATGCCGAGTACAGAAAACTTTTCAGCGTTTGAAAATATCGGACTGTAACAAGGGAGTTCGCTCGAACTCCTTCACTTCTTCGCAGCAATTCCCTCCACGACACTCCTGCCAGGCTTTTTCGCATACCGGCACCCTGAAAACCTGAAAAAAAATGCTTTTTGCCAAAGAATCGGTGAGAAGCAGCAGAACTGAGATTGGCGGATAACGCCGAATGAGCGGCAGCACAGCGGGAACAAAATTACCGAAATGTTCTTTAAGGAACAGGAAAATGTGTAAGTTCTCACTTCAAAATTCACCATCGTCGACGTCAAAAAGAAATATTCACCATCATCCAGACAGACGAAAACAAATTTCTTGACTTTCTCATCAAGCCTTCCGACGACTCTTGTTTCTGCTTCATGGGCAACGGTCAATACCACCCTTGGCATAATGGCTATAGAGGTTTGCTTATCTGTTGTTTCTTTCCCTCTACTCCAAAGAATTATACTGCCGAAACGGTAAGAGAGCAGTATACCAGAGATCTCAATATTTTCGGTTTTCTTATGCAGCAGTACAACATATTATTTAAATGGAGCTATGCAGGAAATGAACACAACATCTCGCGTCCTTTGCAAAGCCTTGCAAGGCAAAATCATGTCAGCGGAACAGGCCGCAGCCCTTATTTCATCCGGAGACAATGTTGGAATGAGCGGATTTACCGGATCCGGTTATCCCAAGGCAGTGCCAACAGCGCTCGCCAAACGCATTGAGGATGCCAATAGCAAGGGGCAGAAATTCAGGATTGGCGTCTGGACCGGAGCATCCACCGCACCGGAACTTGATGGAGCGCTGGCCAAGGTTGACGGCGTGGAGATGCGTCTTCCTTACCAATCTGATCCCATCTGCCGCAAACGCATCAATGCGGGAGAAATGGAGTATCTCGACATTCATCTCTCTCATGTAGCCCAGTTTGTCTGGTTCGGATTTCTCGGAAAGTTGAATATCGCGGTTGTTGAAGTTGCAGGTATTCTCGAAGACGGGCGCCTGATTCCTTCGACGTCGATTGGCAACAACAAGACATGGCTGGATCAGGCGGACAAGGTCATTCTGGAAGTGAACTCCTGGCAGGACGCCCGTCTGGAAGGGATGCACGACATCTATTACGGCACCCATCTGCCTCCGGACCGCCAGCCGATACCTCTCGTGCATGCACATGACCGGATCGGAGACCCTTACCTGCATTGTGATCCTGATAAAGTTATAGCCATTATCGAAACTCATAGCCCGGACCGGAATTCCGAATTCTCCGAGCCTGATGAAAATTCCAGGATGATTGCCGGCCATATTCTCGAATTCCTTGAACACGAAGTAAAAAGAGGACGACTCCCGAAGAATCTGCTACCCCTGCAATCAGGCGTTGGAAATATTGCCAATGCCGTCATGGCGGGTCTGAACCATGGCCCATTCGAAAACCTGACCGCCTATACCGAAGTGCTTCAGGATGGCATGCTTGATATGATCCACTCCGGCAAGCTGGTTTCGGCTTCGGCGACAGCCTTCTCTTTGAGCAACAAGGCGCTGGCGGAACTCTATGCCCATCTCGATGAATACAAGAGCAAGATTATTCTGCGCCCCCAGGAAATCAGTAATCATCCGGAAGTGATCCGCCGTCTGGGGGTTATTTCCATGAACGGTATGATCGAAGCCGATATGTATGGCAATGTCAATTCAACGCATGTCATGGGCAGCGCCATCATGAACGGGATCGGAGGCTCGGGTGATTTTGCGCGCAATGCCTACATATCGATATTCATGACCCCATCCCAGGCAAGGCATGGTCAAATCTCCTGCATTGTGCCTATGGTCTCCCATGTCGACCATACCGAACACGATGTTCAGGTGCTGGTTACCGAGCAGGGCCTTGCCGACCTCCGTGGTCTCTCCCCTAATCAGCGAGCCAAGGTAATCATCGAAAACTGTGCCCACCCGCACTTCAAGCCATTACTTCAGGATTATCACAAACGAGCGTATGACCATTCTTTTGGAAAACACACCCCCCATCTGCTCGACGAAGCATTAAGCTGGCATCAGCGGTACCTTACTACCGGTTCCATGTAAGGCTGGGTGTGTTGAAAGACGCGTGGGGGAGAGGCAATATCTTCCCTCATGCCCTTCATTTCAATCAGCAACGTGTTCTGTCAGTTTGGCTTCGAGCCCCGGAAGGACGGCATATTGGTAACAAAACAGGAGCTTCCTCCACGCAGAGATACCGACTAAAGTGGGTGAAGACCGAATAGGTATGAATGAATAGATAATTTATTAATTTTACGGTAAAGATCTCTATTGCAACGATATGATGCCTTACCGGTGCCAGTATTCATCCCAAATCTATCCCTTCTGCCCCCATCTCAGCTTCGGCTATGGCCAGAACTTGACGTTACACCCGTGATTTTCACGCTTTACGGCGGGATGGCGCTTGCCGATCCCGTGCATTTTCTTGCACACGTTATGACGTTTGGCTCCATTGAGGACTTGACTGCACTGCAAGGCATCGTGGGAAATGATGAGTTCAACGAGGTACTGGAACATGCACCACCATTACCAACCCGTGCCGGATTTTCTGAAGGAACATCATGGAACGTCCGATAAAAAGAAATATGCTGTCACCATAAAAAAAGTGAAAACTGAAAATCACAACCACCTATGATTATCAAACAACTCTCGGTGTTTCTCGAAAACAGGACTGGACGGCTCACCGAACTGACCGGTATTCTGGCCGCCAACGACATCAATATCTCGGCATTCA
>JBAXBW010000089.1:0-4737 GCA_037141805.1 Chlorobiaceae bacterium
GCAAGAAAGAGTAACTTCATCACTCAGTTGAGGAACGAACGCCAAACACCATTGATTATGCCAGAGAAAATTCCCCTTGAGCAGTTGAAAGCCGATATCGTCGCCGAGAGAGAGCGAACACTTCCTGAACAGTTTGAACGGGTGCTGGCGCTTGTCAAGGTGCTTCGGCAGGAGTGCCCCTGGGATCGGAAACAGACACCGGAGTCTCTGGCTCACCTTCTGCTCGAAGAGAGCTATGAATTGATACATGCCATTGATCAGCAGGACGAAATTGAACTGAAAAAAGAGTGCGGCGACCTCTTTCTGCATCTCTGCTTTCAGGTTCTCCTAGGCGAAGAGCGTGGAACATTCTCTTTTGCCGATGTTTTTGAAGCGCTCTGCCACAAACTCATCAGCCGCCATCCGCATGTGTTTGCCAACACTTTTGTTGAAAACGAACAGGATGTGCTGAAAAACTGGGAAACGCTCAAGCGAAAAGAGGGCAGGAAAAGCTTGCTCGACGGCGTGCCGAACGCTATGTCGGAGCTCCTGCGCGCCTACCGTGTACAGAAAAAGGTTGCCGGGGTCGGTTTTGACTGGCCGAACGATGAGGGCGTTCTCAACAAGCTTGTTGAAGAGGTCAAAGAGCTGAAAAACGCAGCGAGCAAGGAAGAGCAGGAGGATGAGTTCGGTGATCTGCTCTTTACCCTTGTCAACTACAGCCGCTTCCTCGGCGCTAACCCCGAGGACTCCCTCCGCAAGGCAACCAATAAATTTATGGGCCGATTTCGCAAGATTGAAGAATCCGTAGAGGCATCAGGCCGTCAGTGGCAGGAGTATACTGCTGACGAGCTTGATATGCTGTGGAGGTTGGCGAAGGAGAAATAGGTGGCCTTGAAAGCTCCGGGCCTGCCCTGCGCAGGCAGGCCCGTGCGTTCAGTCGCAAAATTACGATTCCAGAATCTTCAGAATCCCCTTCAGCGGTATAGAGGCCCATTCAGGCCGGTTGTTCAGCTCGTAGTTGAGCTCATAGATTGCCTTGTTCATCAGGTAGCCACGCAGCAGATGTTCACGTTGTTTCGGATCTGCGGGAACAATATCACTACCTTTTGTCTTTTCAAAATAGCTGTCAATAAAATGCTGGCCAACAAAGAAGCTCCAGCGATCGGCCCAGGGCTCGAGCCCATTTCTCTCTTCTGGATGGATAATGGAGTGACTCTGCAACACATTACAGGCCGCATAATCAAAGGAGCGGAGCATTCCTGAAATATCACGGAAGACCGAACGTTTTATCTTGCGCTCGGAGAGTGGGCGGGATGGCTCACCCTCAAAATCGATAATCACAAAGTCTTTGCCAGTAAACAGCACCTGACCAAGGTGATAATCACCATGGATCCTGATTTTCAGGGCATCAATTTTTTCAAGTCTTATTGGATCAAACTGCTGCAGAATCTGCTTTTGCTTCTGCACAAAAAGAGTGGCAAGCTCCTGCTGCCCGGCTGGCAGTTTTGGCATCAGTTCACGTATCAGAATAACCGCACGTTTTACCTGCTCGCACATCGCCTGATAGATGGAACGCTGATAAAGCGTGGTAAAGGCTTCAGGAGCAAATGCCGGATCACTGTCGAGCGAGGCCAGAGAGAGGTGCATTTCGGCCGTCCTTTCTGCCAGCTTTTCAATGATACCAAGGTAGACACCCCCAATAAGCTCGTGCATAATTTCAGGAAGCTGCACAGGAGTGCCACTCAATGCCGAAAGTGCCGGAAGCGCAACGCCTGCCTTAATTTTTATCCTGAGGTCGTCATAATATCGCTGCAAATGACCAAGGGAAAGCTGCCAGGCATCACCTTCGTTCTGCACATAATTTTGCAAAATACCGAGCGAGTAGCGACTGGTGCGGCTCTGATCGTAGTTCAGCGAACCGAAGTAAGCTGGAAGGTTGGTAAACGTCGTCTGATCGCTCAGCGCACTGCACATTTCCACCTCGGGAGAGACTCCAATTTCAATGCGGCGGTAGAGTTTGAGACAGAGATCGTTGTGAAACCTGATTGAGGTGTTGGTCTGCTCGACACCCATCAGAAATGGTTCGGGCTCCTGGCCACTCTTGCTTTCGTTGATAGCATCGAGCTTCAACGACTTCAACCCGGAAACAAGGCCTGCCTTGCCCTGCCATGTCTCTTTGCCGGTAACCATGGAGTAAAGCTGGTTCAGAAAGCGGCTGTCGAAGGTTGCATCACACAGATACCCCTCTTCATCGCCAACCACGGCTCTTGCAATGACTCTCTTGCAGAAGTTGTCGTCCGATTCGCTGATTGAGGAGAGCGGCGCAAAACAGAGAGGCAGTTGATACAGATCATTTTCACCACTTGAATAACGGACCTCCGTAATCAGCAGCTTTGCCTTTGTCATCCCGGCCACAGGAATGGTGTCGACTATAGAAATGCGCATGATATTGCGCGCCTTGCCCCCAAACCAGCGACTTGCGTTGTAGTACTGTGGCAGAATCACGGTTTCGAGCTGCTCTTTGCTTTTTCCGGTAAAAAGAGCCGGCCAGCGGGAGACCGAGGCAAAAGACTTTCTGAGAGAGGCGCGAGTATCGACCTCTTCCTCATCCTTGATCAACTTCAGCCAGAAATAACCATAGGATCCGAGTGCGACCATATAGGGAATTTTCCTGATTTTCGGAAAACGGTTCAGGCTGAAGACCTCTTCGGGAATAAATCCATCAAAACGGGAAAGATCAATCGTTACCGCCTGGGCATTTTTAGAGAGGTTGATGATCGACAGCATGGTTTCATCCTCAAACTGACGGATAAAAATCAGCACCTTTGGGTTGCTCACCTGCAAAAACTCAATAGTGCCCCGGCTGAGGGATTTGTAACGATGTGCGGTGGAAATAGCATGACGCATCCACCAGAGCAGAGAGTTGACATTGCTCTCCTGAACCTCAACGTTGACCGCTTCATAGTGATATTCAGGATCAATAATAACCGGCAACTGCAGTCTCTGTGGATTGGCGCGGGAAAAGCCTGCGTTGCGGTCTGAATTCCACTGCATTGGTGTACGCACACCATCACGATCGCCAAGATAGTAGTTGTCGCCCATACCGATCTCGTCGCCATAGTAGAGCACCGGAGTGCCGGGAAGGGAGAGCAGCATAATGTTCATCAGCTCAATCTTGCGGCGGTCGTTGGCCATGAGCGGCGCAAGACGGCGCCGAATACCAAGATTGATGCGGGCCCTCGGATCGTTGGCATAGACCCGGCGCATATAGTCACGCTCTTCGTCCGTGACCATTTCAAGCGTCAGTTCGTCATGATTGCGCAGAAATGAGGCCCACTGGCAGTTCTCCGGAATTTCCGGGGTCTGTTCAAGAATATCGAGAATGGGAAAACGATCTTCGGTCGCAAGCGCCATGTACATGCGCGGCATCAGGGGAAAATGGAAGTTCATGTGACACAGGTCACCCTTGCCGAAATATGCGGCAGAATCCTCAGGCCACTGGTTGGCTTCAGCAAGCAGCATACGGTTCGGATAGTGCTCATCAACATAGGAGCGCAGTCCTCTCAGATACGCGTAGGTCTGGGGAAGGTTTTCGCAATTGGTACCCTCCTCCTCATAAAGATATGGCACAGCATCAAGCCTGAGGCCATCAACACCCATGCCAAGCCAGAAATCGAGCACCTCGAGAAGCGCCGCCTGGACTGCCGGGTTTTCAAAGTTCAGGTCAGGTTGATGATGATAAAAACGGTGCCAGAAATACTGTCCGGCAACAGGATCCCAGGTCCAGTTGGAAGCCTCAAAATCCTGAAAAATTATGCGGGTTTCAGAATATTTGTCGGGGTTGTCATTCCAGACATAGAAATTCCGCTCAGGTGAGCCCGCCGGAGCTTTTCTGGCGCGCTGGAACCAGGCATGCTGGTCGGACGTATGGTTCACCACCAGTTCAGTAATAACCTTCAGACCAAGACTGTGGGCCTCTTCAAGAAACTCCCTGAAATCTTCCATCGTACCGTAATCGGGATTGACGCTCATATAGTCGGCAATATCGTACCCGTCATCACGGAGCGGCGAAGGATAAAAGGGCAACAGCCATATAGCGGTTATGCCAAGACTTTGGAGATAGCCAAGCTTCTGGCGCAATCCTTGAAAATCTCCTACACCATCATTGTTGCTGTCATAAAACGTCTTGACATGCGCCTCGTAAATAATTGCGTCTTTGTACCAGAGCGGTTCGGGTTGATACATGTTGAGTTCGTTAAAGGTATAAAGAGTAAATACGTTAAGAAATAAATTGTATCAGTCAAGCGTTACCCGAAAAATATGCGCTGGCATGCTGAACGGGTTCACTTCCACAAAATTCCATTCGCCGTTCCAGTGATAGCGATTCCCGTTTAGCAGATCCTCAACCATGAACGGATGAAGGTGAGAAAGGCCAAAAAGTTCGAGCGGAAAGCGGAGCCATCCTCTCTGTGTACGTGACTGATCAAGATTAACCACCGTCAGGATGATATTACGGTCATCTTCCGATCGCTTCACATAACCCATCAGCATCTCGTGTTCCTCGCCTGGAGAAACTTCAAGACGCACAAAAGTGAGGTTGTCGGTCTGCTGCAGAGCGGGGTTCTCCTTCCTTATCCGGTTAATGCGGGTAATCTCTGCGCGAATGTTTCCGGGCCGGTCAAGATCCCACTGCCTGATTTCATATTTTTCGGAATTGAGATACTCCTCCTTGCCCGCAACGGGAAGATGCTCGCA
>JBAXBW010000090.1:0-4733 GCA_037141805.1 Chlorobiaceae bacterium
AGGCATCGGCCTTTGGAGCCGACATCCGCAGGTTCGAATCCTGCCGCCCCAGCACACAAAACAAAAAAGCAACCCTCGACAGGTTGCTTTTTTGTTGATACCGTTTGCCATCACCCCGTCAATAGCGATAATGGTCAGGCTTGTAGGGGCCGTCAAGAGGCACCCCGATATACTCCGCCTGTTCATCCGTAAGCCTGGTCAGTTTTACCCCGAGCTGTTCAAGGTGCAGTCTTGCAACCTCTTCATCAAGCTCTTTCGGAAGCCGGTAGACACCGACGGCATACTCTTTGGTCCAGAGTTCGATTTGCGCAAGCGTCTGGTTGGTAAATGAGTTGCTCATCACAAACGAAGGGTGTCCGGTAGCGCATCCAAGATTGACAAGGCGTCCTTCTGCAAGCAGATAAATGCAGTTGCCATTCTCAAAGATATACTTGTCCACCTGGGGCTTGATGTTGATCCTTTTTGCACCGGCATACGCATAGAGCTGTTCAACCTGGATCTCATTGTCGAAGTGACCGATATTACACACAATCGCTTCATCCTTCATCTGCCTGATATGCTCAAGAGTAATGACATCCTTGTTGCCGGTAGTGGTAACAAAGATATTTCCCTCCTTGACCGCTTCATCCATGGTGGAAACCTCATAGCCCTCCATGGCAGCCTGCAGTGCGCAGATAGGATCGATTTCGGTGACAATAACCCTTGCGCCGTAAGCTCGCATTGAACGGGCCGAGCCCTTGCCCACATCGCCATAGCCAAGCACCACAACAACTTTACCGGCAACCATGACATCCGTTGCCCTCTTGATACCGTCTGCCAGTGACTCGCGGCAGCCGTAGAGATTATCGAACTTCGACTTTGTGACTGAATCGTTGACATTGATGGCAGGGAAAAGCAGTTCGCCCTTCTCCATCATCTGGTACAGGCGGTGAACACCAGTCGTCGTCTCCTCCGACACACCCTTCATCCCGGCAGCAACCTTGTGCCAGCGCTGGTTATCCTCTGCAAAGACATCCTTGAGCTGCTGATACAGCGCCTTCTCTTCGGCATTGCCCGGAGCTTTCTGGAGCATCTCCGGATTGTTCTCGATCTTGTAACCGAGGATGATCATCAGGGTTGCGTCACCGCCGTCATCAACAATAAGATTTGGTCCTTTTCCCCCTTCAAATTCAAGAATCTGGCGGGTACACCACCAGTACTCTTCAAGTGTTTCGCCTTTCCATGCAAAGACCGGAACTCCAGTCACAGCGATGGCAGCGGCGGCATGGTCCTGGGTGGAAAAGATGTTGCAGCTTGCCCAGCGGACTTCAGCGCCGAGATCGACAAGCGTCTCAATCAGCACAGCAGTCTGGATGGTCATGTGCAGCGAACCAGCAATACGAGCGCCTTTCAGGGGATACTTTCCTGCATACTTGCGTCTGGTGGCCATAAGGCCTGGCATCTCTTTCTCAGCAACCTCGATCTCCTTGCGTCCCCATTCGGCAAGCGAAATATCTGCTACTTTATAGTCAAGCGCCTCTGCTACTCTTGTCATATCGACATTCGGGTTTAATAGGTTACAATTGCTCAGACCAGATTGAAAGCTTTTTTCAGCTCAGCAACCTTTTCAGTCTTTTCCCAGGGGAAAATATCCCGGCCAAAATGACCGTAGGCAGCAGTCTGCTGATAACTCCATCCCTGAGGTTTGTCAAGGCTGAACCGTTTGATGATAGCCGCAGGACGAAGATCAAAGATCACCTCAGCCTTTGCCTGTATCTGGGCATCATCGAAGCCTTGTTTTGCGGTATCATGCGTATTGATATAGATAGAGACCGGACGGGCAACACCGATGGCATAAGAGACCTGAACAGTGCATTTGTCGGCCAGACCTGCAGCGACAATATTCTTGGCAACGTGGCGTGCTGCATAAGCGGCACTGCGGTCAACCTTGGAAGGATCCTTGCCGCTGAAGGCACCGCCACCGTGAGGCGCCGCACCACCATACGTGTCAACAATGATCTTCCGACCGGTCAGGCCGGTATCACCGTGTGGCCCGCCGATAACAAAGCGCCCTGTCGGGTTGATATGAAACTTGGTGTTTTCGTCGATCAGGGAAGCCGGAATGACAACCTTGACAACATTATTGATGATGTCATTTTTGATGACTTCCTGCCATGCGGCTTCACTGACGCCTTCCGGTTCAGGATCGTGCTGTGTTGAAACAACAACCGCATCGACACGCTTGACAGTTTCGTTGTCATATTCAAGGGTCACCTGGCTTTTTGCATCAGGACGAAGATAGGTCATGATTTTGCCCTCCTTGCGGATTTCTGCAAGTTTCTTGACAAGCTGCTGGGCAAACTGGATAGCTGCTGGCATAAGCTCAGGGGTTTCTGTGCAGGCATAGCCGAACATCATACCCTGGTCTCCTGCGCCGACACGGTCAAACTCGTCAGCAATCTCTTCCTTGCGGTCAACACCGCGATTGATATCGGGGGACTGGCTGTGAAGAGCTGAAAGAACGCCGCATGAGTTGGCTTCAAACATGTATTCACCCTTGGTGTAGCCGATTTCGGTTACAACCTTGCGGGCAATTGTCTGGATATCGACAATTCCTTTGGTTGTAACTTCACCACCCACAATTACCTGGCCAGTCGTTACAAAAGTTTCACAGGCAACACGTGAATTAGAGTCCTGGCGAAGAAAATCATCAAGAACAGCATCGGAAATCTGATCAGCAACCTTGTCCGGGTGTCCTTCTGATACAGATTCCGAGGTAAAGAAATACCTTTTTTGTGACATATTTTCAATAAAGTTTTGGTTAAATGAAGAACAATAACTACAAGAACAGAAAAAAACTGTCCATTCGAGAGTTTTTCAGTGTGAGGATTTCACGGGGAAATGACTGGACACGGAAAAACCTTCTCCGGCAAGCCCGGAGAAATAACGCCTGACGGAAGCTTGCGGCACCGTGTCCATAGGTAATGGGGATGCCGATTAAAAATAGAGCCGAAATGTAAACATTAGCTTCCTTCTATGCAAAAATTCTCTTATCCCACCATAATTTCAGAATAATCGCCGACACTGATTTCATGAGGATTTCCGGTGATGCTGGCATTGCTTCCTATGATGGAGTGATTAAGCATGATATGGACAACCCTGGCTTCGCTGCCGATAATGGAATCCCTGATGATAGCATCCGTAATTTTGGAATCTTCCCCTATAGTGGCATTTGGGCCAATAATAGCATTGTTCAGAATGGCATTATCGGCGATAAAAACCGGATCGACAATAATGCAGCCCGGGTACTCTTTTGTCGTTGTATTGTTTTGAAGAAGAATCTGGTTTGTTGAAAGGAGAGTATCAGGTTTGCCGCAGTCATACCAGCCGCTGACCGGAAAAGTGGTGAAGGTCTCCCCTCCTTCAATCATGAGCTGGAGAGCATCGGTGAGCTGGTATTCTCCCTTTGTTTTTATATCATTCTCAATCAGATGGTCAATGGAGGCAAAAAGCGACTTGGACTG
This sequence comes from Chlorobiaceae bacterium, assembly GCA_037141805.1. GTDB lineage: Bacteria > Bacteroidota > Chlorobiia > Chlorobiales > Chlorobiaceae > Chlorobium. The sequence continues at coordinate 3,504 of JBAXBW010000090.1, forward strand.
GCGGAGAAAATAGAGTCCGACAATGGCAAGGTTACTGACAGGGGTATCGGGTTTTTCCACCAGTTTCAGGATTTTTTCGTCATCAGTTACAGCCACACCGAATCGTCTCGGATCATCAACCTCTTTTACTCCCAATGTTGAAAACGGACTTTTCAGTACAGGGTCAAGATCCACGTCAAAAATAGTGTCGCCGAGAATGATGAAAAGTGGCTCATTGTCAATAACGTCAGGTTTGCACATCCAGATAGCATGGGCAAGTCCGAGGAGATCCGTTTGGTAAACAAAGGTAAATTTGATCGTGTAATTTTTTAGAAGCCATTCTTCAACCATATTGCCAAGGTAGCCCACAATGACGATGGCTTCATCGATACCTGCTGCGATAAGCTTGTCCATAATGTGACCGATAATGGGTTTTCCTGCCACATTAAGCAATACTTTCGGCTGTGAAAAAGTATGAGGCCGCAGACGGGTGCCGACACCCGCAACAGGAATAATTGCTTTCATGTTTTCTCAATGGGTTTTGGTTAAAAAAACACACGATATGTTGTTCTTCTTACATTTACAAATAGGACAGTATAAAAAATATTTGAGCCATCTGTTGACAGATAGCTGTTAAATAAGGAAATCAGTTGTATTTTGCGCACACGGAATTCATATTTCTGCTGTTGAAATAAAAAGAGCAGAATCAAATATAGAAATATTTGTTATGGCGGGACGACTCAAAGGAGTATTCAGGCAGTCGGGGGTTATCCCGGTTCTTGACGATCGGCTGGTTCTTATTACTTCCAGAAAATCCGAACGCTGGATCATTCCCAAGGGATATGTCGAAAAAGGGTTGTCTCCTGCAGATTCAGCGGCGAAAGAGGCGTACGAGGAAGCTGGCTTGATAGGAGTTGTTCATTACAAAAAAGCCGGTCAATTCCGGTACCAAAAGTTTGGGAAACACTTTTCGGTTCAGGTTTATCCGCTTTTCATTGAAACCATGCTTGAGGAGTGGGATGAGATGCACGACCGGCGCCGCAAGCTTGTTACTCCGGCAGAGGCTGTTGAAATGGTTTATCATGAGGAACTCAGGCAGATTATTACAAATTATTTCAGGGACAATTTGTAGCGAGGTAAAGAAAGATTTTTTTTTGTAATCAATGTTCTTGTGCTATATTGGGCCTTCCCTTAAAAAACGGGGTGTGGCGCAGTTGGTAGCGTGCCTGCTTTGGGAGCAGGAGGCCCCGA
>JBAXBW010000091.1:0-4453 GCA_037141805.1 Chlorobiaceae bacterium
ATCACTTTTCCATCACAATAAAGGGCATATTCACCAAACATCTTTTTCGAAGTAATAAGCCCTGCATCGCCCATTTGGTCGACCACAAAATCGACGAAATCTTTATTGGATGCCATTATTATTTTTCCTCATCAATTGTCTGTCATTGCTATTTTCATCGCGGTCTCTTTTATGGTTTCTATGTCGGTTGTGGGAACCCTTCTTCACCATTTATTGGTACGACTTCCCCGGTTCGAATTTCATCTCCGCTTTTTTTAACCTCATCCAAATGGCGTTTAGTTACGAGTGGCTCTCTATCGTCTTCAATGCTTGCAATAAGCTTTTCGGCAAGCAGAGCCCTTGAATCGTCAGGCAGTACTTTCGCTTCTGAGAATATCTCTTCGAGTGACATTGGCATAAGTATTACCTCCTTTTCCTCCCAATGTAAGCTGTTGGATGCTGCGGGTAAAGTTTTATCGCTCTTTTGAATACTTCGTTACCAGAAATACCGTGAACCTTCCCGGCGCGATAATCATCAAGTCACCTTTCTGCTTCATCCAGCCAAAGTTGTTCGACTTCCGACACTGTTGGCTCGTCCAGACTCAAGAGAAGCTTGCCAACGAGCCTGCCTCGGGAGTGCATATCCAGATTGAGAGCTTTTGATTCAATTATTTTGATTGTCATTGGAAAAAATCGGCGATGATGGACTCTTCAAAATTGCGGGTATTTTATAAACGTTCATTACATTGAGTAATATCACTCAACATGCTGAGCAAAAGTCCATGATCATCGAGCGCTCTCAAAAGAAACTGCTGACACAACGGATCGAATCAGAACCCCGTCAATTCATCCAGGTACTCTACGGCCCGCGTCAAGTCGGTAAAACTACGCTGGCGTTGCAGTTCATGGAGTCCACAAAACTTCCGGTTCATTTCGCTTCTGCAGATCTTGTTGCATCCGGGCAATCGAGCTGGATCAGCCAGCAATGGGAGGCGGCACGAATAAAGCTTCGGCAATCAGAAGAGAAGGAAGCGGTGCTCATCATCGACGAAATCCAGAAAATCGGCAACTGGAGCGAAGCGGTAAAGAGGGAGTGGGACAGCGACACTGCACAAAGGCAATCACTCAAGGTGGTTCTGCTCGGCTCATCCCGGCTGTTACTGCAGCAAGGGTTGACGGAATCACTTGCTGGCCGATTTGAAACCCTCTTCATCGGGCACTGGTTGTACCGTGAAATGAAAGAGGCTTTTGACTTTACCCCCGACCAGTATGTCTGGTTTGGAGGCTATCCGGGCGCGGCAACACTGATCAACGATGAAGAGCGGTGGAGACGCTACATCACCGATTCACTCATCGAAACAAGCATCTCAAAAGATATTCTGATGCTGACTCGTGTTGACAAGCCAGCCCTGATGAAGCGGCTCTTTGAACTTGGCTGCGGTTATTCTGGCCAGATTCTCTCCTATACAAAAATTCTTGGCCAATTGCAGGACGCAGGTAACACAACAACACTTGCTCACTATCTGCGCCTGCTCGATACCGCCGGGTTACTCGGTGGGCTGGAAAAGTACAGTCCTGAAATGGTGCGGCGTAGAGCGTCCATCCCGAAATTTCAGGTGCACAACACCGCCCTGATTAGCGCACAGCAGCAGCACTCTTTTCAGGAGATTGCCGCAAATCCTTCCAGGTGGGGACGATGGGTTGAGTCTGCAATTGGTGCCTGTCTCCTCAATCAAACCCGCACCGATGCCATGAACCTGTTTTACTGGCGAGAGGGAAACCATGAGGTGGATTTCGTTCTGGAGCACAAAGGAAAAGTGATTGGCCTTGAAATCAAAAGTGGCCACACCGGGCACGCTTCCGGCATGGCTGCATTTGAGCAACAGTGCAAGCCGTACAAGGTGCTACTGATCGGAAACTCGGGGATTCAATGGCAGGAGTTTCTTGAACTGGAACCTTTGGAGCTGTTTGGGTGAAGGGAGGCGTAGCCCGTCAATCTCTTTGTTTTATTCAGAAAAAAGCGATATCTACATTGTTATAAACAAAATGGAGATAGAGATGCTCGCAAAGTTTCAGAAATGGGGAAACAGCCTCGCTTTGAGAATACCGAAAACCTATGCGCGTGAGGCCAGGCTCGAAAAGGATTCGGAAGTAGAGATCTCTCAGGTCGAGGGAAAGCTCGTTATTACTCCAATGGTCACTTTACACGAGGATCTTGCTCACCTGCTTTCCGGAATCACGGCAGATAATCTGCATAACGAATGCGATACCGGTGAGGCTGCAGGAAAAGAAAACTGGTAATCTCTATGGCGTATATTCCAGATCGTGGTGACCTGGTGTGGATTGCTTTTAATCCACAAGCGGTGCATGAGCAGGCAGGACATCGCCCTGCATTAGTCTTGTCTCCTAAAGCTTACAACTCCAAAGTTGGTCTGGTGCTTCTTTGCCCTATTACCAGTCAGATTAAAGGTTATCCCTTTGAATGTGCTGCTGCCTGAAGGGTTGAGCATCAAAGGCGCGGTTTTATCTGATCAGGTAAAAAGTCTTGACTGGAAGATCCGGAAGGCTGAATTTATTTGTCGGTCGCCAGCATCGGCAGTTGATGACGTGCTGCGTAAGTTGAATACTCTCTTGGCGTTGTAGAGATGGTTTCTCCATAACAATGGCAGGTGGTGCGGTATCAACTCGTGAGGCAAAGGGGTAGCAGCATCTGCAATTTTTGGTGTTTGCACCATTCAAGCCAGTCCCGCGTTGCAAAAATGGAAGCTGGCGATCCGGCAGTAGCGATTGATCTGCTTGTAAAATAACTGCTTGCTGAGTATTCCTGGCGAAAGTGTACCACTTTCATCAAACCGCACCAAGAGCATGGTTCGCCAGTCGGGTCATCGCCGTGAACGGATGGGAGTTGACTTTCATCGAGAACCCACATGACCCAAATATGCGTGTCAAGGATAATCATTGAAGTGCCTCCCAATCATCAATTGTACCGGGCTCTGTGGGATCAATGTAAGTAAACGAGAGCCCTCTCAATGGATACCGATTCCCACAAGCCCAAGGAATAGCTTCCGGGTATTTCTTGCAATCAAGTATAAATTCTTGTCCTCTTGAGGCCGCCTTTAATTTTGTTCGATTACCATGCAAGCTCCAACTTCTCTGTAAATTTGGGTGGAATGTGAGGGGCTTACGAGATTCGCCAGGATAGAACCAACCAGGGAGTTCCCAATCTGTAACTTTATCTGCATCCTGTGCAGTCAATTGCAGTTCTGAGAGTAAGAAAAAATTTTGTACTTTAGCGTATTGAAATTTCAACAGATTTTTTTGTCTTCAGCTCAGCGATGGAACGTATTCACTCTATAAATCCGGAACGCATACTTTGGTGCTGTGCCGACTATGGTGTGACTCCGGTGGAGCTTGCGTCTGAACTGGGTATTGCGCCGAGCAGCATTGAACTGGTAATGGCTGGTGAAGATAGCCTGACCTTTAACCAGTTGCGCAAGGTGGCAGACTATTTTGGTCGGGGAGTGCTTTTTTTTCTGGAAGAGGGCCCTGTCGATGAAGCACAGGTGTATACTGCGCAGCATCGTACGCTGACCAACCAGAAACCTGAGGTGACTCCAACTTTTAAAAAATTGATTGAGCGGGTTGAGAAACAGCGTGAAGTTTACCTCAGTATGCTCGAAGATATGGATGAGTCTGATCGGGTTCGTTTTACTCCGCCTGACGTGCAAGGTATTACCCTGCCAAAAGCCGCTCATCTCGTCCGCAAGTGGTCAGGCTTGCTTGACGTCAATGATTTTGACTCTTACCGTGCAGCATTGGAGGCGAAGGGGGTTCTGGTCTTTCGAAGCAATGGCTATAGCGGGAAGTGGCAGATTCCTAAAGAGAATCCGATTCTTGGGTTTACTCTGTACGACCCGGTTTGTCCGGTGATTTTTATCAAAAAGCAGGCTTCTGAGCAGCGGCAAACGTTTACGCTGATGCACGAATTAGGCCATTTGCTTCTGCACAAAGCCAGTTCAATTGATGATGAGCATGATTTATACTCTCACCAGGGCAGGGAGCGTGATGCCAATGCGTTTGCTGGTCATCTGCTGGTGCCGCATGCTTTTCTTGCAATGATCAATGATGGAGAACGTCCTGATGAGGTCTCTCGATACGACGAGTGGCTGGATCGGCAATGCAGGGCATGGGGTGTAAGTTGCGAAATTATTTTGCGTCGTTTACTGGATGCTGGTCGGTTGCCTCAACGTGACTATAGTGCTTACCGGCAATGGTGTTCAACATTGATTGTTTCGTTAAAAGATGGCGGAAACCGTCAGTATCGTCATCGTGAGCCAAGGCATTTGTTCGGTGATACTTATGTGCGAACGGTGCTGGATGCCTTGAGTGATCGTCATATTACACTGGCCAAGGCAAGTAATTATCTCGATAGCATTAAAATCAAAGACTTGCATAGTTTGGAGAGTTATTATGC
>JBAXBW010000092.1:0-4323 GCA_037141805.1 Chlorobiaceae bacterium
GTATGGATATTCCACATTTTGATAATGTATCAAAAGTCAATTTTTAGAGGTGCCCAATAGTGAATGGACAAAGGACTTATGGCAGGATTTTAATAAAGCATATGAATCTCATAAAATGATAACAACGCTAAAAACCGACATAACCGTCAAAGATATTTGTGAAGGATTTGTCTATAACGAACTTGAAGGCAAGGGATTGTTCGGCTTGAGTGGCAAATTAACCATCCAGCCTGAGTATCAGCGTAACTATATCTACGCCGACGGCAAAAGAGATGTGGCCGTTATCGAATCAATCCTCAAGGGTTACCCGCTGGGTTTAATTTATTTCAACATAGTAAATGATAATAAGCTGGAAGTTTTAGACGGGCAACAACGCATTACCAGTTTTGGACGGTTTGTAAAGAACAAATTTGCCGTCAAGGATGAAAACGGGATGGAGCAATATTTTAGCGGAATTGCAGCCGACAAGCAGACCAGGATTTTGGAAACGAAACTAACCATTTACGAATGTGAGGGCACCGAAAGTGAGATAAAACAATGGTTTCGGACAATTAATATTGCCGGTGTTCCGCTCAATGATCAGGAATTACTCAACGCCATCTTCTCAGGGCCATTTGTAACACTCGGCAAGGAGGAGTTTAGTAATAGCCAAAACTCCAACATCCAAAAATGGAGCGCGTATGTATCGGGTAGTGCCAACCGGCAGGATTTTCTGGAATGCGCTCTTCACTGGGTGAGCAAAGGTTCTATTAGCGATTATATGAGCCGTCACCGCTTTGAAACGACCATTACCGAATTAAAAACATATTTCAAGAGTGTGATTGAATGGGTTTCAAGCGTCTTTAAAGATGTCGAGAGTGAGATGCGCGGGCTGGAGTGGGGGCAATTATACGAAAAGTATCACAACACAGCGTATGATCCAGCTAAAGTGTCAGTCGAAGTTCAGAAACTCTACGGTGACCCCTATGTCAAAAACCGTAAAGGTATTTTTGAGTATATCCTTGGCGGTTCTGTTGAAACGAAATTGCTTAATGTCCGAGTCTTTGATGAAGCGACCAAGAAATCCGTTTACACAACCCAGACGACTGCAGCTAAAACGACAGGCGAATCAAACTGTCCGCTCTGTGCCATTGTACCTGATGCCAACAAGAGTAAAATTTGGAATTTGAATGACATGGATGCCGACCATGTAACAGCATGGAGCAAAGGTGGCGCAACAAATGCCACGAACTGTCAACTGTTATGCAAATCACACAATCGATCAAAAGGGAATCTGTAAAGGCAAAAAGCAAGTTGCAGCTCAACGCTTTCATACTACACGCTCCTGCCTCTGCTCGTGCTTCACATTCAAGGTGGCCGATTTTTCGGAGCTGATTGGTGACCCGAAAAATGGATCTGTACTCCATTCTCGGCACCGATTTCTATCATCACAATAATCCATTCATTCGGCACGTGGTGATAAGAAGACGTGAAGCGCTTGAGAATGCGGGTCTGCTCGATAAAATTGCGGTCAATGTCCACCCGATTCCCGGTGCCCGACCCGGCACCTACACTGGAGCAGTCTTTCAGGGCATTGGCCTCATGACCAACCACCCCTTCGAGCTTGCCTATCAGGCTGCTGAAAGCTTTGTATCGGAACTCAGTAAGCGGACAAAGAGCGCTCAACTGTTACGCTCAATCTTTCTGCAGCGAATATGTTCATCCTTTGAGTCCGGCAAACTGACCGTGACGAGGATGCTCAAGAAGCAGCTTAATGAGCATGACGATGACGATATACAAAAAGTGGAACGCACTGTTCTTGAAACATTGACGGAAACGGAAATTTCATACCTGCACATCATCCTTGAAGAGTTATCCAGAAGTGAAGCGGTCGATCCCAAGCTTGATACGGTGAAATGGTTTCTGCAATATTTTCAAAGTGAAGGGAAGAGCTGGAAAGAGTGGGGCTGCATTATCTTTTCGCAATACTATGACACCGTCAATTGGGTTGCCCTTGAACTTGCGAAACTCTTTCCCGACCAGATTGTTGCTGTCTATGCTGGCGCGGGGAAAAGCGGGCTCTATCGTGGCGATCAATTTGTAGCAATAAATCGCGACACTATTAAAAAAATACTCAAAAGAGCGGGAAGTTTCTTTGGTTGTCGCTACCGATGCTGCGTGTGAAGGTCTCAACTTGCAGACACTTGGAACCCTTATCAACATTGATCTCCCTTGGAATCCCGCCAAGCTTGAGCAGCGATTGGGACGGATCAAGCGATTTGGTCAGGCTCGCAAAAGCGTGGAGATGCTCAACCTCACCTATCACAGCACACGCGATGAGGATGTGTACGCTAAAATATCCGAGCGGATGAAAGATCGCTACGATATTTTCGGGGGACTACCCGATTGCATTGAGGATGACTGGATAGACAACATAGAAGGCTTTGTCAAACTTGCAGAGACCCACCTCCATACGCGCAAACAGCTCTCGAATATTTTTGAAACCACTTGGGGCAGTACCCTCAAGAGTGAAGATGACCGCTGGGAGGAGTGCGCCCGGGTGCTGTCGCAAAAGGATATCAACAGCGTTATGAGCAAGCCCTGGGGGAAGCGGTGAGGATAAAATTGGATATGGCGCAGTGTCGAACAAAGCAATATTTTGCTGATATTGAAGGGGTTATGATCCGCAGTTACAAAGTCATCAAACTGCCCCGCTGCGAGAGCCAGAAGCTTGCTGTTCTTTGCGCCTGACACCACAGTCCAACTGCGGACGTATCGCCAGTCAGGTCAAACAACCTGTCAGGCGTTAAAAATATCAAAAATTCTTTTTTATGATATTAGGTCTAACATTCTTTTGGAGTGGATTACACCAACAATCTCGATCTTATTTTGCTTTATTCTGTATATAATCCGGTACATTCCGTGAATTAATTCACGAACCGATTCATGGTTAATTTCTGGCACAACTCTACCTGAATACGGGAATGTTACCAAATTATTTGCTTTTCCAAATAGCGCTTCAATGGTAAATTTTGCGTAATAAGGGGAGTCCTTTTCTATATAGCTACCAATATCATTAAGATCCGAGAGTGCATCCGGCGACCATTCTAATTCGAGATCCATTTGGCCAAACTTTTCTTTGCCTCTTCATTGCTTACACCTTGCCCCATATCAAGTTTCTTTAAGGAATTTCCAATTTTTTCAGCAACATATAAATGATAATGTATATCTTCGTATGAGGTATCATCAGGTAAATTACGAATAATTGACTCTGCTTCAAGTTTTGCTGTAGCTTCCATGGGTATTGTTCCTTCTATTTAATACAGTTGAAATTAATATACACCGTTCCAATGGTTTTGTCAAATACTAGCAGCCTGTCGGACTAATTTGTTGATGTCATTTTCAAGCACTTCCGATATGCTGCAGTGAAGTCTGTGTGTTTCCAGAAGACTCCACAGCCAGATATGAGTATCCAGCAGAAATTTCATGGTGTCAGATCTTCCCCTACAGATAGAGCTTCGGCTGGTGAGGTAATATCTCCGACAATGCGGCCTGTTCCAGCCATACATCCGAGCCATGATTTCTTTTCATAAAAAGAGAGAGGGACGGTTTTTGCCAGGAATTTCCCCTTTCTCATATCAGCACAGATTCATCCAAATGATTCACTTTCTCCAGAATCGCATTGCAATTTTTCTGAAGGTGAGAAATGTTTATAATTTCCATTGTTTCCTCAAAATATTGAGTATTCCGGTGAAAGTGTACAACTTTTTCAATTCAGTGCACCGCAAAACACGGAAGCACCCGGTCGTCTTGTGGCGCACGGGAGTGCTGAAAGTTAGGCAAAGATTTACGCGGTTGATGCGGTTCGCTCTCCACTGCGTCCGGCCCCGTAACGGGATAAGTCAGGCACTTCAGCGTATCTGAGAGTAAACCCGTATGTTTCCGCAGCCTTTTCAGCAGCAATGTGAGACTTAACAAAATAGTCATGGATAGAGGTGCATTCTTCCGACAATCTTGCTTGAGTTTTATCTTTTTCCTGCAAAATCTCTGAGTGATTATTCCGCACCTTCGAGTTACACATTAATACTTTCACGAATGACCTCTTCTTCAACCGCTTTTTGAATGAACTGATTTAAGGACATTCCCTTCATCAAAGCAAGCCTTGTTGCTTTTTTGTGGATGTCAGGAGCTATTCGGACATTGAAGCTCCCTTTATATGACTTGTCAGTTTTCTTGCCGTTTTCTTTACATATTTCCAGGTAATCGTCTACAGCCTCTTCAAATGCCTTTTTCAGTTCAATGACACTATCGCCTTCAAATGATACAAGATCTTCAATTCCCTCG
>JBAXBW010000093.1:0-4311 GCA_037141805.1 Chlorobiaceae bacterium
CTAGCAAAAACCCTTTACACACAGGCAATATGACGGAAAAGCGACTCAAAAAGCCCTCTTCCGTCAAGTGAACCGAGCCGCTTTTCACTGGCCCTTTCCGGATGAGGCATCAGGCCGAGCACGTTCCCCTGCCGGTTGATAATGCCGGCAATATTCTTCAGTGAACCATTCGGATTGGATTCTTCAGTCACCAGGCCTTGCGCGTCGGAGTACTTGAAAACAATCTGGTCATGCTCTTCAAGACTTTCGATTACTTCCGGCGGGGCAAAGTAGTTGCCCTCACCATGCGCAATGGGTATACTGAGTATCTCATCCTCTTTATACAGACTGGTAAAAATCGTTGCGCGGTTCACCGCCTTGACAGTGGCCTGGCAGCAGAGAAATTTTTTATCCCGGTTTCGGGAAAGAGATCCATCAAGCAGTCCACTTTCCAACAGCACCTGAAATCCGTTGCAGATGCCAAGCACCGGAAATCCTTTGTCTGCAAAATCGATAACCTCCTGCATGATTGGAGAAAAACGTGCAATTGAGCCAGCTCTAAGATAATCGCCATAGGAAAATCCACCGGGCAGTATGATCGCCTTTGCCCCCTGGAGATCGTGGTCATTATGCCAGAGCATTACCGGTTTTATGCCACTGAATGATGCTACTGCATATTCAGTGTCGTGATCACAATTTGAACCCGGAAAGACAACAACCCCAACGATTATTTCAGACATAAAAGCACCTTGTTAATTGTCGAGAGCGTTATTGACAGAAGCCCCGCAGCACTCGATTATTTGATATGTTCCAGTTCCAGAGAATAATTTTCCATGACCGGATTCGATAACAACTTTCTGGAGATCTCACTGCCGATGCGTTCGGCCTCAACTATCTCCTCCTCATTGATTGTCACCTCTATATATTTGCCAATTCTGGTGGATTCTACAGTACGATATCCCAGGTTTTTCAGGGCATGATCGACTGCTTTACCCTGCACATCAAGAATTGACTGGCGCAGGGTAACCTTTATTTTTGCGAGATATGGCATTATCACGAATGATGGATGAATAAAAAAAATCAGGCCTGCCACTGACGACGCCACAGCAGAGTGATTGACCTCACAATACCGAGCAGAATATACAACAACATGGCAAGAAAAAAAGCTTTCGAGTGAAAGAGAAGCACGCAGAACATGGCAGTGATGTAGAGCGCCATCTGTACAGGCTGCCGTCTGAAAGAGTCAACTGTTGGCTTGGGCAAGGCATCATAGTTTACCTTGCTGACCATCAGAAGGGCAAGAAAGGTTGAAAGCCCAGCCAGAACAATCTGCATTGATGCGACAGGAAATACCGAATCACCACTCATCCAGAGCACAAAACCGACAATAGTCAACGCCTGTGCCGGCGTCGGAAGACCGGAAAAGGACTCTTTTTCATATCCAATCATGCTGATATTAAACCGGGCAAGCCTCAGGCCACTCCCGATCATCAGCAGTGAGCTGACACAAATACCCGTCATGCCAGGCAACCCTTCAAGACCAAACTTGTAGACCAGATAGGCCGGAGCTGCACCGAAAGAGACAAGATCGGAAAGAGAATCAAGCTCAACGCCAAAATCAGAGGTGCCATTGGTTACCCTGGCCACAAAGCCGTCTATCGTATCAAAAAATGAGGCAAGAATAATAAACCAGCATGCCGCCACAAAACTCCCCTCTCCCGACATGACTATAGAGATATAGCCGGAGACCATGTTCATTACCGTAAAAACAGAGGGGACAAACGAGCGAGACACAACAGGAAAGCGCAATGAACGCTCTTTTGAACCATTTTTCAGAAAAGGAGGATAGCGTTTATGGCCGCCCTGTTTACCGACATCATTCATATTGAGGGATATCCTGTTGTTATCCGTTTTTTCTAATTAACCTTTAGTATAACGAATTTTATAGTTTTTTTAGAATCGCGATAAATCCTGCCCAAGGATAAAAAAAGCAGCTATTGGTAACTGATTTCCAATGACTGGTGAGAGAAATTGAAAATTTAACCTCTGACAAGACTCAATAACTTTCATCAACCGAAGGAAAAGTCCCCTGCCTGACATCTCCGACATACTTCCTGGCAGCCTGTTCAATAACCGTATTCAAATCGGCATACTGCCTGACAAAACGAGGATGAAACTCCCTGTTGAGGCCAAGAATATCATTGATGACCAGCACCTGGCCATCGCATTCAACCCCGGCACCAATACCAATAGTCGGAATAGTGAGAGAACGGGTAACCTCGGCGGCCAATGAGGAGGGAATTTTTTCAAGCACAATAGCAAACGCCCCCGCCTGTTCGAGAATTCTGGCATCTTCAAGAAGCTGTTCGGCTTCCCTCTCCTCCTGGGCCCGAACCCGGTAACTCCCGTACTTGTAGATAGATTGCGGCATGAGACCGAGATGGCCCATAACAGGAATCCCTACATCGGTAATTCTCTTGACGGTCTCAGCAATAACTCTGCCGCCCTCCAGCTTTACTGCGTCACACTCATGCTCTTTCATTATCTTTCCGGCATTGCGTAATGCCTCCTCTCCCGAAAGCTGGTAACTCATAAACGGCATATCGGTGACCACCATTGCCCGACCACTCTCGGCATGAACACCCCTCACCACAGCCTTTGCATGATAGATCATCTCCTCAATCGTGATCGGCAAGGTCGTACTGTGTCCGGAAAAGACATTGCTTGCAGAATCCCCGACAAGAAGAACATCAACACCTGCCCGATCGAGAATTCGTGCCATGGTATAATCATAAGCGGTCAGCATTGATATTTTTTCGCCATTCTGTTTCATGTCAAGCAACCGTCTTGTTGTGACATGGGCACTTTTCTGCTGAATGCTTCTGTTCATAGTATTTAACCTTTTAATAAATTGACTTGTTGTAAAACCAATATTCGTAACCTATGCTATAAGCTCTGACAATTCGTCAGGCTGAAGCTCCACAGCTTCAACACCGTGCAGCTTTCCGAGAGCGCTCCGCATGAGTTCCACAAGATGGGAGTATTCTGGAATGTAGCCGACAATCTCTTCAAGTGAAGTGGTTTTTCGCTCCATTTCATTCCTTATCTCCTCAAAAACCTCCCCATCTGCCAAAGCAATAAAGGTACAAAGTTCTTTATGGCGTGATGAGAGTGGAAGTGATCCATGCTGCAAAAGAATATTACGGGTTCTCCGCTGTGCTGATCCAACCAATTTCCGGCCTTCTACCTGAAGCTCATACCTGGCAGATGCGGTAAAACAACTCACAGCTACTGGAGCCCCTCCTCCCTGCGGGCGTGCAAGAGTCGAACGACAGAACTCCGCATGAATACCAAGACTTTCAAGAGCAAGCTTGATCACTTCATGAACCATCCGGTAGAGGTCAGAATTCTGCTCGGATGACTCAGTAAAAAAGCTGTAGGTAAATTCTTCGGCATGAAAAACGGCTCGACCTCCGGTAGGCCTTCTGACAACATCGATCCCTGCTGAGCGGCATTTATCACTGTCAATACCAGAAACATCCTGATTGTATCCCAGGGTAACCGCATAAGGATGCCAAGCATAAAACCGCCAGAGACAACTGTCTCGGCCAAAACGATTCTGAAACCGGCCATCAAGGAATGAGGCCATCAGGCGCCGGTCTACCTCCATATTTTCCTCCCCGGTATGAAAACCGGAATCCAGGCAATAAACCCTGGAAAAAAGAGTGTTCATCATTGCAAATTTCGATCAAGATAGTTGAAAAGGCTTTTGCAACAAAAAAAGTGTACGGAAATGTTCTCCGAGACCGGTATTTTCCTGAAAAACGAACAACTTATTCAACTGTCACAAAAGCATCTGATGTCACCGATTACTGTTGCTCTCATTTTTGGAGGCCGGTCTGCCGAACACGAGATATCTGTTATATCTGCTCAATCAATTGCGGCCAACATCGACACTGAACGCTTCAGGGTCATTCCGATCTATATCACGCATGATGGAAACTGGCTTTTCCAGGGCATTGCAAGCGACATACTGAATCTTAATCTCTCTGCCCTTTTAAGAACCTCTTCACTTGAAGCCGCAACAGCAAGACTTCGGGAAATGGTTGCGCGGAACAATCAGAAACCTTTTGATCTTGATTTTAAAGCGGCAGGAATCGACGTAGCTTTTCTCGCGCTTCACGGTAGTTATGGTGAAGACGGGCGCATCCAGGGTTTTCTGGATACCTGCGGAATTCCGTATACAGGATGTGGCGTCCTCTCCTCAGCCCTCACCATGGACAAGGCTCTCACCAAACTGTGTGTTGCCGCTGCAGGACTTGCTGTCGCGCC
>JBAXBW010000094.1:0-4289 GCA_037141805.1 Chlorobiaceae bacterium
AAGATTGTTTTTCTGAAGAACATCCTGTTCGAGCATAATCTTCCGGCTTGCACCTTCATGGTGATGATGCTTGTGCCCGTGATCGTGGTGCTCCGCTCCAGCATGATGGTGGGTATGCTCCTCTGAACCAGGGGTGACATGAACATGATAATCGCTCTCGCCGGGTTTGCGAAGCACTGCCCCGCCATCTGCCGAACATCCGCAGGTATCGCACATATCCTTACTCTCCCTCTTCTTCTATGGTTATTGATTGAATGAGAAACTCCTCACCGGAGACAATTTTTATCCGAAGCGAGCGGCATTTTGGACATTCGGCATAGTAAAAGGTGACCGGAAACCTCGTGCAGCACTCTCCGCACTCACCGATACCTTCCGGCTCATCAATAGCAAGCAGCGCATCTTCGGCAAGCGTCCCCTTTGCTGCGGCTGAAAAACAGAATTTCAGGGATTCCGGCTCAATTCCGGCGAGTTTGCCTATCAAAAGATCAATACCGGAAATCTTTCCTGCGCCCTCTGCCCGTGCTTTTACGTCAACAGCTTCGACGATTGAAAGCGCAATACTCATTTCGTGCATAACAACATTTTAGAGAATAGTTGTGTCAAAAGGTTTGCGCTCTTTGCTGCCAATATGTCGCCCCTACGGAGCTTTTGTCTTCGATTTGATGCCAATATGCCCACCTGTGGAGCTTTTGCATTCGATTTACCCCTATGCCGCACCTGCGGACTCTCTCGCCGCAGCTTCTATAAGGTAAGTTTATGATCATCAATTTTTATTGTACATTTGAAAAAAATCTTCCTGAAACACCGCAAATAACAGCAAAAGTTGAAGCACCTTACAGGATTATGCAATGTACCGGCCAGTGACATCACGAAACTCCTCGACATGGCAGACGGGTTCAAGAAAGAGCTGATCACCGGAAACCCCTCTTTTGAACAATCTCTTCGCAATAAACGCATTGCCCTGATTTTTTTTGAAAATTCAACACGGACCCGCTTCTCCTTTGAAATAGCAGCCCGTCACCTTGGCGCCGGGACTCTGAATTTCAGCGCCTCCTCAAGCAGTGTCAGCAAGGGAGAGAGCCTCGCAGACACCATCAAAAACCTTGAAGCAATGCAGGTCGATGCCTTTGTGCTGCGCCACCCCTCATCGGGAGCTGCAGATCTCATAACAGGCATCACTTCAAAAAATGTCATCAACGCTGGTGATGGTTCACATGAACACCCGACGCAGGCGCTACTCGACATGTTTACCCTTCGTGAATACTTTGGAAAGATCGAAGGGCTCAGGGTCATCATTATCGGAGATGTACTGCACAGCCGCGTTGCCCGTTCCAATATCTATGGTCTTCTTGCCGCCGGAGCTGAAATCGGGATCTGCTGTCCGATCACCCTCATGCCTCCTGATGCTGACAGACTGGGAATAACTCTTTTTACCAACCTCGACAAAGCCATAGCCTGGGCTGATACCGCCATTGTGCTTCGCCTGCAACTTGAACGCGCAACAGGGGGCTACCTGCCCTCCCTCGAAGAGTACTCTGTCTATTACGGACTTACCGACGAACGGCTTGAACGAATACAAAAACATCTGCTGGTGCTCCATCCCGGGCCGATAAACCGTGAAATCGAAATATCAAACAATGTTGCTGACCGCATCCAGCCCCCCGGCTATTCTAAAAGTATGCTGCTTGAACAGGTAACCAATGGCGTTGCTGTCCGTATGGCGGTTCTGAAAACCTTGCTAACCAACGAAAACAGTTTTGCATAACCATAACCCTTTAACATGATGAAACCGTATTATCGTCTCTGCAGGATACTGATTGTGCTGACAGTGACACTCTTGACCTTCCTTACAGACACCTCAGCAGAAACACCGCAGAATCTGAGTGTAAAAACTATTTTTAAACCACTTCTGGCCGATCCTCTGGAACCAAAAATTGCCGTCATGCCATTGCTGGGGAAAAAATCTCTGCAGCTTGACATTGGATCATCGGTCGATCTTTACCAGAGCAAGAGCAAAAAATTTGCTGTGGGAGTAGATTTTGCGACTTATTCTCTCCTGCGCAGGACGGAAAATTTCAAGTTTCCTGTGGATGCTGTAGATTATCTGTTCGGCATCAACGCAAGCTGGCAAAAGCCGATCAACAGCGATATACTGCCTTTTGACGAATTCAGCACAAGAGCAAGGATCAGTCACATTTCTGCCCATTTTGAAGATGGACACTATAACGCTGGTGCAGGGCAGTGGCTCCGCCAACCCGAATGGCTCGGGACAATTCCCTTTACCTACAGTCGGGAATTTGTGAACCTTGTTCTTGCCCTCAGCTCACCGGGTCGTCGGATCTATACCGGTTACCAGTACCTCTACCATACCCTCCCTGATGGTATCAATCCACACTCTTTTCAGGCTGGCGCTGAACTCTCTGCCCCTTGCAACACCTATCTCGCGGCTGATTTCAAACTGCTTCCACTATGGCAGCCGTCGCTGAACGAAACAAAAGGACACCGGGGCACATGGAACCTGCAGGCTGGCATCAATCTTCGCGGGGCAGGTCTGGAAAAAGTCAGAGTGGCCTGTAACTACTATTCCGGAATCAGTCGACAGGGGATGTATTTTTACCATCCGGAAAGCTATACCACCGCAGGTATCATTATTGATTTTTGAATCCATGGAGGTTAAACCTGGACGCTACCGGGATGAGTCGAAAAACTCGGGGATCGCATCCTGAAACTCTTCCGGTGACCGCGCAAGAATATAGTCAGCAAGAAACGGAGGATAGAGATTATAGCGGTCAAGTTCGGCAAGTGGAATCCAGCTCACCCTGATAATCATCTGCTGATCATCAGGATATTCCGGATCTTTTCCGGTGATCATCTCACCACCGGTAACGGTGCAATAAAATCCGAGTGATACCGAATGATGCAGGGCACCCTGCTCCAAAACACCGGGATAGGGATAAAGCAGCTCCTTGATAAAAAGCAGAGTACCAACCCTGCATGAAAGACCGGTCTCTTCCATCATTTCTCGCGTCACTGCTTCGTCAAGAGTTTCACCCCGTTCGACAGCACCTCCTGGAAGGATCCAGTAACTCTCGGGAAGCTGCGGATCTTCTGGCGCAAAGCTTTTGTGTTCAATAAGCAGTACCTCACCATCCCTGATACATAACGCGCTGACCCTGAGCCTTACCTGTGACATAAAAAACTTTGGTATGATTGATAAAAAGTGCTGACGATTCAGGAAATGGAGCCTTGTTACCAGGAGCGACTCCGAACAATGAATGACAAAATGGTAACATTTTTTTTATTCATGTTAATTTTCTTATATTTATATCCTATATAAGGATACCGCACCGTATAGTAGCGCTTTATTACTTCTTGACAGTTTTTTTAAGGATTGTTTGAGTTTTTTTCTTTTATTCAACGACACACACATAACAACTAACGGAGGAAATGAAAATGAAAAAAATGCTATCGCTTGCTGCAATGTTTGCAGTTTTGTCATACGCATCACCCGCATCTGCTGAACTTAAAATCGGCGGAGATGCATCTACTCGTTTGAGAGGAGAGTTTAATAATAAAGAAACTGTAGGTACTCCTAAAACAGATAGAGGTGGGGATGATCTGAAATATTCGTATAAAGTTCGACTAAAAGCTTCAGCCGACCTCGGCGACGGCTACTTCTTCAAGGCACTTGTCGCGAATGAAGAACTTGTTGCAGGTTCATCTCCCGGATGGGCAACTGTAGCAGGAAATAACGGTGAGAAATTTCAGCTTGAGCTCTCGAATTTCTACTTTGGACGTAGCTTGGATAATTGCCACTATCAGGTTGGTCGTCTTCCACTCAACAGTCTCAACAACCCGATTTTTGATTTAACACTTTACCCGGTTCCCGGAAGAATAAATTCACTCGGAACTAAAGTATACGCAGTTGATGTGCCAGTTTACCAGTATAACTATGACCGTGTTTTTGGAATCAACTACGGCTCAAAGGTCGGAAACGGTGACCTGAACGCCACACTTGTTGTCCTCGACAACAATTCAACTATAGAGCACACCGGAGTCCCCAATGCCACTGGTGACGGACTTTTTAACGATGGCTACTTGCTACACCTTGCCTACAAAACCAACATTGGTAATGTCACTGTTGAGCCACAGGCACTCATTACGTTGACCGATGCTCAGGGACCAACCTATCAAAAAGTTTCTCCAAATACCTTCGGTGCAAATGCAACTATTCCGGCAGGCAAGTCAAAAATTGGCCTCAGCGGTTTCTATACTGTCTGTAAAGACCA
>JBAXBW010000095.1:0-4278 GCA_037141805.1 Chlorobiaceae bacterium
CCGAGAAAGCTGTGAGGATGCATTGCCGAACGGATAGCATCGACAGCCACATTGAGGCGGCCGTCAGTTGAGTTCTTGAACCCTACAGGCATTGAAAGACCGCTTGCCATCTGCCGGTGAGTCTGGGACTCAATAGTCCTTGCTCCGATTGCTGCCCAGCTTACAGCATCGGCGACATACTGAGGTGTTATGGGATCAAGAAATTCTGTCGCTGACGGCAATCCCATTTCATTTATTTCAAGCAGGAGCTGTCGTGCATGGAAAAGACCATGCTCAATATCGTAGGTATCATCAAGATGAGGATCATTGATAAACCCCTTCCATCCAATGGTTGTGCGGGGTTTTTCAAAATAGACCCGCATCATAAGACAGAGATCATGCTGGAGTTCAACGCGCAATGCCGCAAGTTTTTCGGCATACTCACGGGCCGCATCAACATCGTGTATCGAACAGGGCCCGACAATAACCAGCAGTCTTGAATCCTTGCCAGTCAAGATACGCTCAACTTCACGACGTCCCAGAGTAACGGTACTGGCGACCCCGTCACTTACCGGGAGCATCTCCTTGAGCGCTCGTGGCGAAGGAAGACGAATAATTCGTGAAACTCTTAAATCATGTAACTGTTCCATCCGTTTTATCACTAACTAATAACTGTAAATAAAGCTTCCTCGCAGCAAAGCTTCGAGGTATTGAATGCTCACTTCTTTCGACATTCTTTTCTCAAAACAGAGTTTCGGATAATTTACCCTGAAAAAGCTCTGATTTTAAAGGAGGCAAGATAAAAAACTAACGCGTAATATAATGAGCATCCGCTCTTATAAATTCCTGAACGACGATTCAGAAGTTCAAAAGATATTGAGCAACAAAATTTATTTATATTGAGGATGATTTATAAACGTCCGGGCAATCAATAATCAAGAAAGTTAACATGAAAGTACTGATCACTGACGGTGTTGATCTTCAATGCGGTCAAATCCTCGCACAAAACGGTTTCGAGGTTACCGAAAAGCCGAAAATCAGCAAGGAAGAACTCAAAGAGATCATTGGCGGCTTTGATACGCTGATCGTCAGAAGCGCAACCAAGGTTACCACAGAAATTCTTGAGTGCGGCACGAACCTTGAGCTTATTGGAAGAGCCGGAGCCGGAGTCGACAACATCGACCTTGAAGCCTCCACCCGCAAAGGTATTATTGTAATGAACACCCCTGGTGGAAACACGGTTTCAGCAGCGGAACATGCCTGCGCCATGATGCTTTCCGCCGCACGACGAATTCCGCAGGCGACCGCCGACCTGAAACAAGGCAATTGGAACAAGAAAAAATTTACCGGCGTAGAGCTTGAAGGGAAAACCCTGTCGATTATAGGCCTTGGGAAAATTGGACGTGAAGTTGCATCGAGGATGCAGGCATTCGGGATGAAAACAATCGCCTATGACCCGATGATTCCCGACGAATACGCCGCCCAGCTCAACATTGATCTTCTTCCCCTGCATGAAAATTTCATTCGTGCTGATTTTATTACCCTCCACTCATCACTCAACGAATCGACCCGTAATCTCATTGCAAAAGATACTCTTGACCTGATGAAGCAGGGTGTTATCATTGTCAATTGCGCAAGGGGCGGAATTATTAATGAAACTGACCTTGCTGAAGCAATAACATCGGGCAAAGTTGCCGCTGTGGCGCTTGATGTGTTTGAAACAGAGCCTGTCAACCCCGACAATCCGCTTCTGAAACTTGAACAGGTTATTGCTACTCCGCATATTGCTGCGTCCACCAACGAAGCACAGGAAAAGGTTGCCGTTCAGATTGCTGAACAGATTGTTGCATGGAAACAGACAGGAAAACTTGAGGGAGCCGTCAATGCCTCGGCTGTTGAACTGGCACAGGCTCCAGGCGTACGATCATATCTGAACCTTGCCGAAAAGCTTGGGGCGACACTGGCGCAGATGGCGCCGGTTAATGCTGACAAAATGACCATCAGAACCTCAGGTGAATTCCTTCATAAATTTAATGAAGTCATCACTGCGGCGGCACTCAAGGGATTTCTTGATATCCTGCAGTCAAAAGATACCAACTACATCAATGCGTTCACAATGGCAAAGGAGTGCGGTATCAGTCTGAACCAGAAATTTGAGAAGGAAAATCTGGACTATACCAACCTGATCCGCATAGAACTTGAAAGCGACACAACAAAACGGATGATTGGGGGAACGGTCTTTGGTGACAAAGAGGTACGGATTGTGATGATAGACCAGTTTCTCGTCGAGTTCAAACCGGAAGGTAATATCATTATTTACAATAATATTGACAAACCCGGTGTCATCGCCAATGTCACTCAGCTTTTGTTACAGCACAACCTGAATGTCGCTTATGTGGCGCTTTCCAGGGATGAAGAGAAAAAGGTTGCCATGACAGCAATTGTTGTTGATGGCGATGTGACAAAAGTGCTGCTTGACGAAATAAGAAAAGTGAATGGCGTTGGCGTTGCCAGTCTTGTTTCGCTCTGAACAAGTATAAGCGATCTCAACAAAAAAACCTGCCCTCACGAGCAGGTTTTTTTATTCGCACCTTGTCAGACTGGCTTGCAAACACGAAATTATTTAGCTTTCGCGAAATCAATGCTGAGCCACTTGTCTTCATAAGAGGCGCCTGTTGACTCCATACCCGCGAGGAAAATAGGCAAGGCAACAATCTTCTGGTAATCACCGATACGAATCGTAAGGTCATCTCCGAGCTTGAGAATTTTTGGTTCAAGCCCCATGTGCTCCATAAAGGGCAACCTGACGCGCACCTTGTAGTGTCCGTCTGAAACCTTTTTGATATCAATCGGATTCTCGTTGAAAAATATATCAAGAGGATTCGTCTCTTCGTAGACTTTCTGACCTACCCTGCGAAGCATGGCCAGCCCGACAACTTCATCATCAAACAACGGAACTTCGACAATAGGAATCGGAGCAAATGCTTCCTGAATCTGCACAATATACTTCTGCTGAATAGCACGCCATTTCTGGAAATAGGGATCAGGGCTCTGATCGGGCATGACACGGTTAATGGTAATTCTGTCAACGGTAATACCGTAAAGATTAAGATAGGTCAGGGCACGCATGGACTCCTTGATAACCATCTTTTCCGGATTCATGACCAGACGCATGGTCGTTTTGGAGCCGTCAGCAAGCAGGTCAATAATTCCCTCAGTTGAAGAGAAGAGGTTGTCAACCTTGTCATAAACCTCTACTGGAGCGACAAAATCATTGATCTTGTTGACTTTTTTGGCAAGCGGTCTGATAACAGGCTTGACCATGAATTTCTCAACATTGCGGATCATCTTGATAAACCATCCGAATGTTTCAGGCAGGGAAAGCAGTCGAAGAGTCTCGCCGGTAGGAGCACAGTCAACAACAAGAAGATCGTATTCATTCTGCTCATTATAACGCTTGATATAGGAAAGCGAAAAAAGCTCTTCCATGCCCGGCAGCACTCCCATCTCTTCAGCATAAACACCTTCAATACCCCGGGCTTCCATCAAATGAGCAAAATGCTCCCTGACAACATCCCAGTTCAGATTGAGATCACCAAAAACACTCACTTCCTGACCCCAAAGATTTTCAGCAATTTTCACAGGTGAAGGCCCTAACTGAACATCCAGCGAGTCACCCAGACTGTGAGCCGGATCGGTAGACATAATCAGGGTTTTGTACCCCATATCTGCTGCCCTGAGCGCTGTTGCAGCAGCAATAGAGGTCTTGCCAACTCCACCCTTTCCGGTAAAAATGATATTACGCATACGTGTAATGATTTCTCATTTAAAGAATTATTGAATTACAGCGGTTTCTGCCAACAATTATTCTGCGTCAGTTGACTAACATAAACCCGTGAAACTAAAGATAAGAAAATTATCCTTTAATTGAATATCATGAAATAACAATTACCGCTCCAATATTGATGTTTACTGCACTGGCTTTGAAACATCTCCCTCTCCGGATACTGCATGGGAGGATGTGCCTTTGCCGTCATTGACAACTACAACAAGTTTCTGACCCGGAGTAATATGAGAATCTTTCAGGTTGTTCCAGACCATGAGTTGGCTGACAGTAGTGCCATACCTGGCTGCAAGGAAGACAAGGTTTTCGCCTTCCACAACAATATGATTTATATACACACGCCCTTCAGAATCAGTCTCTGCCAGCGGAACAGTGGTTACTGCTTTTTGTGACGGTTCTTCTGGCGGAACAGTGGTTACTGCTTTTTGTGACGGCTCTGCTGGTGAAACAATGGT
>JBAXBW010000096.1:0-4269 GCA_037141805.1 Chlorobiaceae bacterium
CCCATATCTACCTCTTTTTATTTTTGCCAGTTAAACTTGGCGTTACAATGAGCAACCTCGACATGAAGCGCTCAAAAACGAATTTATTTCTCTTGTAATTAATTTACTTACTTTACGCTAATTCAAAAAGGAAGTTTTGTAGTTTACGCTACTTTTTTGTCATTGACAAAAAAAACCTTGCCACTCTCTTCCCCTACATGATTCCCCACAGCTTTATCTTGCGATCATCACTCCCACTGGCAATGGCCCTGCCATCAGGAGATACATCAACCGACTGCACTTCGAGAACATGTCCCCGATAGAGATGTAACTGCTTCCCTGATTGTATATCCCACAACCTGACCGATTCGTCATTTGCTGCACTGACAACTTTTGTGCCATCAGGAGTAAAGCAGACACTGCGCACTGCATCCTCATGACCTTCAAGCACTTTGATAATCTCTCCGCTTGTAGCATCAAGGATCTTTACCAGGGCATCGCGCCCACAAAAAGCAATAAGCTTGTCATCCGGACTGAAAACCAAAGCGTGTGAAAGCCTGTCGTCTGTCTTGTAGTTGGCAATATTCTGGCCAGTTGCAACATTCCAGATTTTTATGACGGGTTCTTCTCCGCAGCTTGCAAGCTTTTTACCATCATGGCTGTAGGCCAAGCACTCAATATATGATTTATGTCCGAGAATCCTTGATAACTCTTTCCCGGTTTCGACATCCCAAAGCCGGATGGTAGTATCACGTGAACAGCTCGCCACAATCTTTCCGTCCGGGCTGAACGCCACCATACGTACCGCTGTATCATGACCTTTGCATACGTGCAGACACTGACCAGTTGCAGCATCCCAGATTCTTACCGTACTGTCCGTGCTTCCGCTGGCAAGGCGTTTGCCATCACGACTGTAATCAATGCACTCAACCCAGGTATCATGCCCCTTCATGGTCAGCAGGCTACGGCCTGATTCCACATCCCAGAGCATAACAGTTTCATCAAAACTGCCACTCACAAGTTTTTTGCCATCGGAGCTGAATTTTACACCCAACACCCGGTCAAGATGACCTTCCATCGTCTTTATCAGGTTGACATCCTCAATAACCTTCGGAAGCTTGAGTTCCACTTCCTTTTTCCCGAATATGTTCGATAAGAAACCCATAAGCAATACTCTTGTTTGATTTGATACTTTTTAGCCTGCAACAGATCACAGGATTGGATGTGCTGATTTTTATCGTGCAATTTAAAAAAAAATATCACCTTCCCCGAATTCTCTCATCTATCTGGAAAAATTGTAGTTTCTCCCTTTCCATGAAGAACCCTTGCCAAATTTTATAACGCAAAATGAGTTGACCGCTATGGCAAGCAACACAACCTGGGAGAAAACATGAAGTAGCACAATCGGAAGTGGCTGACGGAATGCAACGGCAATAATAACTCTGCTGAGCAAAACAACAGCGATCTGTAGAAGTGGAAACCAGAAAAGGGGAACACTGAATTCCGAAATCAACAGGGAACGAACGAAAAAAAGATACGGGGCAATGTACAATAATGCTGTCATAACAATCATGGCAAGAAGAACGAGTGTTTTATACCCTAGACCAGCAAAGAGGTTTTTTGAAAACCCCTCCCAAACATCTTTGCCATTGCGGTACATTCTGCAACTAACTGTATCCGTTCCGTTAAACGCTGCAACAGTACCACCTGCTTTTTTCACCGCCATGCAAAGCCAGACATCTTCAACAATATTGCCCTTGACGGCAGCATGGCCATTGATGCTACGATAAAATTCCTTGCGGAATAAAATAAACTGACCATTAGCGAAACTGAATGCAGGGTTTCGGCTGGTTCGGACAAGTCGAAGGGGCAGAAAGCTCATAAGAATGAAATAGACCATCGGGACGACAAGCTTTTCCCAGAACGATCCAAGTTCCTGGTATGGTGTCAGCGAGAGCATATCAGCTCCAGAATCCTGCAGGGCCCCGACTGAGCGGCGAAGTGCATCAGGCTGGTGTATGGTATCGGCATCGGTAAAGAGCAGTAATTCACCTTTAGCCTCTCGCCCAAGCTGAAAACAGGCCCAGGACTTTCCATGCCACCCCTCTGGGAGCGGCTCCCCTTTAAGAACACGCAATCGTCCATCCGACTTATTGACAAGTGAACGCAATAACTCCGGAGTTGCATCGATTGAACCGTCATCAAGTACAAGAATCTCATAAGCTCCGTAGTCCTGCTGCAAAAGCGAACGCAAACATCGCTCAATGTTCAGCGCTTCATTACGGGCTGGCACCAGAACTGAAACGAAGGGCCCGGACAGTGAGATATTTGCTGGCATACAGGGAAGATCAACCAAATTTCTCAGCACAATTCCCAGAAAAAACAGCAATGACAACAGCACCGATATCTGATAGAATAACAGCATAGTGGAGATAAAAAAGGCCGCCCTTGCGGGCGGCCTGCATGGTCATGAGAGAAAATTTTTTCAGTCGATCAGTTTGTTGATATTGTATTCAAAAATACCTTCGGCCCCAGCCCTTTTAAGCTCAGGAATCAGTTTGCGAACAATTTTTTCGGTGACAATGACTTCAAGCGCCACCCACTGATCCTCAGCAAGACTGGATATGGTCGGCTGACGCAAGGCTGGAATAATAGCTATAATCTTGTCAAGCGAAGATTTCGGCGCGTTCATTTTCAGGCCAACCTTCCCTTGCGCATTAATAGCTCCAAGCAACAGCATAGCCATATTCTCAATCTTTTCTTTTTTCCATGGATCGTTCCATGAATTTTTATTAGCAATCAGTTTGGTGTTGGACTCAAGAATAGTATCAACAATCCGCAGCTTGTTTGCCCTGAGTGAAGAACCTGTTTCTGTCACCTCAACAATAGCATCAGCAAGGTCCGGGGGCTTCACTTCTGTTGCGCCCCAACTGAATTCCACAGAAGCATTGACTCCGTTTCTGGCGAGATATTTCTTGGTGATATTGACTACTTCCGTAGCAATATGCTTGCCTTCAAGGTCTTTCACCGACATGACTGATGAGTTCTCAGGAACGCAAAGCACCCAGCGTACAGGTCTCATTGACGCTTTTGAATAGACAAGGTCAGCAACCTCTACCACGTCAGCATCTGTTTCAATAATCCAGTCTTTGCCTGTCAGTCCTACATCAAACGCGCCCAATTCTACGTAATGGGCCATCTCCTGTGCCCTGATTAGTATAGCTTCCAGCTCATCATCATCAATAGAGGGAAAATAGGAACGGCTCTGAACCGAAAAATGAAATCCTGCCTGCGCAAAAAGATCGATTGTTGAATCCTGCAGACTTCCTTTCGGCAATCCAAGCTTCAATACCTTGTTTACATTACTCATAACAACAACTCTCTAAATTATTAACGTTAAAGCTCCATGAGCTGAAAAATACCATTCTTGAACACGCCATAGGGAGAGCTGCCATCAATCCATGTGCCAAGATTAACATACCTGCTGGTTCCCGTAGAAAGTTCAGTCACCCCTTTAACATGATTATGACCGCAAACAAAATAATCAAACTCTTTTTCAGCGGCCAATGATTCTGCAAAGTTCAACAAACGATCTGTTTCGAAAACAATGTTGACTGGTTTATGCGATCGACTCAACTGTGATAAACCTTTCATGATACCAATAGCAAAATCAGGCTGAATCGATGAGAGAACAGAAATATTGAAGCGGTTCCTGATAAAGCGGGCGAAGAGCTTGTAACCAAGATCACCTTTCCCTAAACCATCTCCATGGGCAATCGCAAATTTACGACCATCGAGAAGCAGTTCATGCATCCCATAGGCCGTTTTGACCCCAAGCTCATCATCAAAATAACGACCAAGATAAAAGTCATGGTTCCCTGCAAGATAGACAACCTCAATTTTGTGGCGAACAAGATCAGACAACAAACAAAAAAATCTGGTAAATCCCTTTGGAATCACATGGTGAAACTCCATCCAGTAATCGAGAATATCACCGAGCATATAGAGAGAACGACCTTCTGCCTTGATAAGAGCAAAAAGTCGTTCGATTTTATCCAGCTTGAGATGCTCGCTTTTTTCGTCCTGAAGGCCTAAATGAAGGTCGCTGATGAAATATATTGCCGACATCTCCCCCCTCTTTAGTTCATCTCACAAAAAACGGGAAGCGGCAATAACAGCAATAGGAATGGTAAGGTTATCAACCTCTTTGGGACTCACTCCTTCGACAACGGTTGCAATCAGCGCAATAATGACAATTTTTCCAACATTAACTGATTCAGGCACAATGAG
>JBAXBW010000097.1:0-4202 GCA_037141805.1 Chlorobiaceae bacterium
GAGTATCTTGATGTTCTTGGAAATCTTGACTTTCTTGAGCATCTTGATGTTCTTGAACGCCAGTTCACTTCAGTGACTGGCCACCCCTCTCTCCCTCTCCCCCCACGGCTCCGCGACACCTTGCTGAATCCTTCAGCGGCTTTGTCACGCGCCAATTTTCTGAAAGCAAACCAAATGGCACACCTCGTACAAACAATGGCCTATGTGGGTGAAACCCCCTGGCACACATTAGGCAACCAACTCCCTGCCAACCAACCTATCGAAGTCTGGGCCAAAGAAGCCGGTATGGACTGGGAAATCCTCGAAGCCCCTGTGCGCTACATGGCACAACAAGCTGGCACTCTCGGCGCAATCATGTCGTTTGAAGACCAGAAGGTTCTTTACCGGAGCGATAGCAAAGCGCCCTTGTCTGTGGTCAGCAACCGTTATCAGATAGTGCAACCACTGTCCGTTCTGGAGTTCTACCGCGATCTCACCGAAATTTCAGGCTTTGAGCTTGAAACTGCCGGTGTACTCAAGGAAGGCAAAAAGTTCTGGGCTTTGGCTAAGACCGGTAAGGAGGCCACCCTGAAAGGCAACGATGTTGTCAAGGGCTATATCTTGCTGGCTACGTCCTGCGATGGCACGTTGGCAACCACGGCCACACCGACCACCGTTCGCGTCGTCTGTAACAACACCCTGACCATTGCCGTCGATGGCGCAAGCAGTTCAATCAAAGTGCCCCACAGCACCAGTTTTGATCCTCAAGTGGTCAAAAGGCAACTTGGCATTGCCGTGTCTCAATGGGACGGTTTCATGTATAGCATGAGGACGTTGTCGGAGCGCAAGGTGAAGTCCCATGAAAGCATGAACTACTTTCTGAAAGTCCTGTGCCAGACCGATACAAAAACCGATCCGGCGCTTGGCTTGATGAATGAGCGTGCTCTTAAAAAGGTACAAGCCATGTACGAAGGGCAAGGTCAAGGGTCAGAACTGGCATCGGCATCCGGTACGGCTTGGGGCTTACTCAATGCCGTGACCGAATTTGTCGATCACGAACGTCGGGCACGAAGTCAGGAATATCGTCTTGATAGTGCCTGGTTTGGTCAGGGCGCTAATCTGAAACAACGGGCACTTGATCATGCTCTACAACTTGTGGCTTAAAAAGGAGAAAACTCGACCTATATTGAAAATACATATTCAACCATCAAACCCAAAATCATCATAAACCCCCTATCAGTTTATTCTGACAGGGGGTTTTTTTATGCCGTCGAAAAATCAAGCAACCCATTATTACCAAATTACCAAACTGAAAGGAAATCAACATGGGAAACGAAAACGCACTCAGGGTCGAAAGGCCCGTCAGGTCACAACCCGCTTTGAAGCTGGTAAAGACCAACACTCTTGACCGTGACCAATGGCTGACAGTCAGGAAGCAAGGCATCGGCAGCTCTGATGCTGCCTCAGCCGTGGGACTGAATCCGTACAAGTCCCAACTGCAACTGTGGATGGAAAAGACGGGGCGAGATGGCAATCTGCCAAAAACTGATCCCGATGATGAAACCAGCCCGATGTACTGGGGCAATTTGCTGGAGACCATTGTTGCCGTGCATTACACAAAACGCACGGGCTACAGGGTCAGGCGAATCAATGCAGTTTTGCAACACCCGAAAGAACCGTGGATGCTGGCCAACATTGACCGTGAGGTGATTGGTGCGCCAGATGTCCAGATTCTTGAATGCAAGACTGCTGGCATGAATGGCGCAAGGCTCTGGAAGGAGGGGGTTCCTGAATACGTCCAATTGCAAGTGATGCACCAACTGGAAGTCACCGGTAAATCGGCGGCTGATGTGGCGGTTCTGATCTGTGGTCAAGACCTACAGGTTTACCGCATTGATCGGGATGAAGCCATGATTTCGCGCTTGATTGAACTGGAGCGTGCATTCTGGCATTACGTCGAGACCGATACGCCACCACCCTCGGACGGTTCGGATTCTGCGGATATGGCACTGCGGTGTCTGTACCCACAGGATCGGGGTCAAACCCTTGATCTGTCCAGTGACATGGAAATGTCGGCAGTGTTTTCGGACTTGCTGGCGGTCAGGCAAATGATCGATCGGGATGACGATCTGGAATCGCAACTCAAGCAAAAGATTCAGCAACGCATGGGCGACGCGACAAAGGCAGTTTTCCAGACAGGGGAAGTGACCTGGAAGCGAAGCAAAGACGGTGTTGGACTGGATACAGCCCGTTTGTTGAAAGACCAGCCTGAATTGATGCAGCGGTATTCCTGTGTCAAGTCGGGGTCAAGACGTTTTCTTGTCAGTACAGCCCACTGAAACCAAAACCATCACCCTGTCCGCTGGGTGTCTATTGACTTGCCCCCAGCGGATTAAAGGGGGCAAGTTATCTCAAACCAAAGTAATCTGAAATTCTAAGGAGTAAATCATGCTTAAAGGATTGGCTTTAACGCCCCCCATTATTGGCCGCATTTCTATCGGAAAGGTCGTAGAAAAGAATGGCAAGCGTCTGCCGGAGAAAGATGACGAGTTCACTGTCACCAGTCAGGTGCAGAGCAGGGACGGTTGGGTGAATCATCCGATAGATGAGACCCTGCGTAAAGCGGTAGGAGGAAAGCTGCGCACTATCCCAATCCGCTTGTTGTTTGATGATCCTGATTTGAATCTGAGGGCCAACTACAGCATGTTTGACCGGCAATCGGGCAGACCTGTTTGTGTAGGTAACGGTGAAACGTGCAGACGCAGTTTAGCGGCTGGTGTGCAGTCAATGCCATGTCCATCCCCTGAAGCCTGCGAGCTGGCAAAGGGGGGCTATTGCAAGCCTTATGGCCGCTTGAATGTGCGGATCGGTGATGACGATGAACTGGGGTCGTTCATTTTCAGGACGACGGGGTTTAACTCGATTCGGACACTGTCTTCCAGACTGAGCTATTTCCACGCGGTTTCTGGAGGGCTTTTGTCCACCTTGCCATTGGAGTTGAGACTGAGGGGGAAATCAACCACGAAGTCGCACAGGACACCCATTTTCTACGTGGACTTGACGATCAAGACGGGCATGACGGTAGCGGATGCTATCGCCAGTGCCAGGTCAGAGAGTGAAGTTCGCAAAGCATCCGGCTTTGACCAGGCAGCTTTAGACAAGGCAGCGAAACAGGGGTTTGCAGCAGGTGCGTTTGAGGATTCTGAAGAAGACGGAATGGCGGTCGTTGAAGAGTTTTTTCCCGATGAGCTGGATCAGTCACCGGCAGGAACCACAGCAGGCAACCCTGTAGTGAATGGTAAGAAGCTCGGATTGGCAGACAAGCTAAACCAAAAGGCGGCGCAGATCACGGTCAGCAATGGGGCAGCCGTGCTGGTGAATCAGTCCAAGTCAAAACAGGATTTTGATGGCTTGAATGGGTGGGATGAAGATGGAGGTGAATTCAGTGGACAAAATTATGTATCACCGTATTAGCGGAGGCTGGGAATACAGTTTCACAAGCAATTGCGAGACATATTACGGATTTTCCTACTACCAAGACTTTGCCAGACAAAATTTACTGCGAAAAATAGGATGGAATCGGCGGCGTTTTGAACGTGCGCGATTCATTCGGTTTTAACCCTTCAGTTCTCAAAACAAAGCCCCGCTCGTCGGGGCTTTTTTGTGCGCTGCTGAAAGGCATCACAGAGCCTGGCAAACAGGCCGTGGCGATTTCCCTGTTTCCTAGGTCACGTAAAAAAGTTGGAAATCAGGGATGATTAACTATTGAAAAAGGAGTAATTTATGGAGCGTTTTGTATCACTTGCTGAGGATAGTGTCAATATCAAGATCGTGATTATTGCGATGGATGATAGGTTTAACCAAGATAAAGATGAAGCCATTACAAATACGGATGGACTTCACTCGGATGAGTTTGAGAAAAAACACATCCTGCCGATTTTCTGTGGCAGCAGTAATCAATTTGCGAATGACTGCGATGTCTTTGATTTTTGTAATGATGATGGTGATGTATGGTGATGCAGACCACCATTCAGATTGGGCGGCTGAAATATCGTGTTTGTGCCCCTACGAACACGAAGCCAACCATTGCAAAGCTCTACAAAAAGAACCCTGACATGCCGTGGGAGGAAATTCAAAAACATATCACACCAGAGGCGATGCTGGCTGAACGTGTCAAAGAATTAAAAGCCTACGCACTGAAATGCACTGGGAAACACAGAAAG
>JBAXBW010000098.1:0-4153 GCA_037141805.1 Chlorobiaceae bacterium
TTTCAAGAACCACCAGATTTTCAAACAGCGATCCTCGCAAGGGATGAGCTTGCAGGTGTGATTCCTGCGTTATTCCAATCAGCCATGAGGCCAAACCTACATCGTAAAAATAGAGTTTAGGCGATTTTGTCAATCTTTTACCGATATTGGCAAACCATGGGGGAAGTAAAAATACAACATAAGATGCTTCAAGCAGGGTAAGCCAGCTTTTTGCCGTTACGCTCGAAACGCCAGCGTCAGCAGCAAGAGAGTGCAGGTTGAGCAGTTGTCCGACTCTTCCCGCCGCCAGACGGACAAAGTTTTCAAATTCTCGTATAAAGCGTAATTGGAGCAACTCCCGTAAATCGCGTTCAACATAAGTGGCAAAGTAATCGCCGAGCATGACTGCCGGATCAAGGTGATCTGCATAAATACGCGGATAACCACCGGCGTGCAAGAGATGATCAATGCCAGTGGGTTGCCCTGCATCGCACAGTTCGGCAACAGATAAGGGCAATAACTTCAGCAATGCAGTTCTTCCGGCAAGCGACTGACTGATATGACGGTTCAGCTCAAATTGATGACTTCCCGTCAAAATAAATTCACCAGCTCTCTTCTGTTCATCAACACGAACCTGAATCCATGAAAGCAACTCAGGCACACGCTGAACTTCATCAAGAATGGCGCCTTTTGGAAACTGGGCCAAATATCCTGCCGGGTCCTGCTGTGCAAAATTACGGATATCTGGCCGCTCCAGATTGCTGTAAGGTTTTTCAGGAAAAGCCGTTCTGCAAAGAGTAGTTTTTCCTGATTGCCTTGGTCCGGTAAGCGTTACAACCGGATAGTGTGAGGCCCGACTTTGCAGGGTCGATCTGAGATGACGCGCAATCATGATATACAATAGTAAAGTTTAACTTTAATATTGCAAAAACAGCGGAAGATTCAAAAGAATTTGTACTTCTGAGGAGACTTGTTCGCAACCGCTTGCCTGACAAAAGGTTACAAATGAGTCAACCCATGCTCAGACGTTTCCCCTGAGACGAAGCAGCTCCTTTTGTGCCATGCCGAAGCGCAGCCCCTGAATGCTGACGCGGATCTCTCCGACACCAAGCAGGCGCATGAACTGGTGCAGAATCAGGGTGCCCATGGTGATAACGTCGGCGCGCCCGTCGGGAATACCGAATTCTATGATCTCTTCAAGGGCGCTTACTTTAAGCTTTTCGAGAAAGTCGTGCACATCCTGATACTGGAGTGGATAGTTATGCACCTTCAAGGCATCGAAGTGTTTCAGCCCCTGGCTCACCTGTGCAATGGTGGTCAGCGTTCCAGCCACGCCGTAAACCCTTTCGCGTCCGGCAAAAAAGGGGATAATATTCGCTGTAAAGAGCTGATTGATGTGCGCTTTGGCAGCGGCAAACTCCTCTGGCGAAGGTGGGAGGGTGGAAAAAAATCGTTCCGTCAGCCGCACCGAGCCAATGTCGATACTGACACTCTCCTCAAGAGTTTCAAGTGAGCCCATGGAGATTTCGGTACTGCCGCCACCGATATCGATAACGGTGAAAAGCTCCGGCAGATCGTTCATTCCAGCAACGGCACCGCAAAAGGTGAGTTCTGCCTCCTCCTTGCCTGAGATACATTGAATGGGAACTCCTGATGCACTCTCAACGGCATCAATAATCTCAATGCGGTTTTTTGCGTCTCTCAGGGCGCTGGTGCCTGCAGCAATGATGGTTTCGGAGTTATGCGCATCGCTTATCCCGCGATAATCAACCATACAGTCGATGAGTCGCTGGAGGGCAGCCTGGTCAATAATTTTCTCTGCATCAACATTTTTCCCCAGCCGAAGAATGGTCTGTTTGTGGAAAACTGGCTGGATGGCACCACTTTCCGGTTCAAGGTCGGCTATCAGCAGCAGGGCGGTGTTGGTGCCGATATCAATACAGGAGACTCTTATTTTCATAGCGGT
The DNA here is from genome assembly GCA_037141805.1 of Chlorobiaceae bacterium. Taxonomy (GTDB): domain Bacteria; phylum Bacteroidota; class Chlorobiia; order Chlorobiales; family Chlorobiaceae; genus Chlorobium. The sequence goes on from JBAXBW010000098.1 coordinate 1,946, forward strand.
CGAATATAAGCTGAAAGCCACTCATCTTCGTAAATTGTCTTCACCATCTCGTAGCCAAGCTGTTTGCTCAGTCTTTTCAGCCATGGTTCGTCATAGACAAGCACACCGGAGAGGAGCACCGGAGCACAGGGGGCGTATTTGCGAATTGCCGGAAGAATGCGGTCGATGACATTTTTATTGATGTTGGCCAGAATCAGGTCGTAGCCCTCTTTCAGATTTGCCACAAGATCCTCCTCGGCATCAAGCAGTTGGATGTGGATATCCGGCGCATTATTTTCTAAAATATTCTCAGCCGCATTTTCTGCCGCCCATGAGTTGTTGTCGAAGGCGAGAATGGGCAGATTATTGCCGAGCTTGCGGGCGGCAATGGCAAGAACTCCGGTGCCGGTGCCGATATCCATGATTTTTTTGTCGTTCAAATCGAGCTGTTCCATCTGTCGCAGCATCAGGCGCGTTGTGGCATGGTAGCCGGTGCCGAAAGACATTTTCGGGTTGATCTCGATGACGATTTGACCGGGTTTCCCCTGGGTGCCCTTGTCTTTCTGCACAATCAGCAGCCGGTCGGATATTTCGATGGGCTCAAGGGTTGCCTCCCACTCCTCATTCCAGTTTCTGTCGGCAATCAGGGTAGCCTGATAGTCGGGAACCCTCCCCAGCCGCTCCAGCAGCATGGTGCGAATGGCCGTTTCTTTTTCTGTATTCCATGCTGCTTCAGGCAGGTAGGCGAGCAGTTGGTGATCCTCTTCAAGAAAAGATTCTATCCCTTCGCCGGCAAGCAGGGCGATGCAGAGTTCGTGAAGGTTGGCTTCAAGGTCAAAGGCCAGTTCAACGTAATTATTCAGTCCGATTTGGGGCATACAAATGTAATTATTCGATGGTCAGGGGTGACGATTACGGTCGAGCCTGTCAAAATTATTATCCTTCAAAGCTACCAATATGCGGTATCCGAAGGGGCTTTCCAGAAGAAGATGCAACAACAGCAATCGGATTCTGACTGCACTCATTGTCAAATACAGGGCATCTCCTGCTCAAAGGCTAATATAGCCATTTCCCGAAGCAAAACAGGTCACTCCGGTGTTATGATACGCTCGGCAAAGGCATAACGGGCGCGGTAATAGGGCTCAAACAGCGCATCAACCCTGACACCGCTTCGTGCTGCATGGGTGAAGCGATGACGGTCGGTCATAATGCCGACATGGTCGATGTTACTGCCATCAATACTGAAAAAGACAAGATCGCCGGGTTTCAGGTTACTTTCGGGCACCACACTGCCGAGCAGGGCAAGTTCTCCGGTGGTGCGCGGGAGAATCATCCGAAACTGTTGTTTATAGAGATATTGTACAAACCCTGAGCAGTCGAAGCCATCCGGGGAGCTCCCGCCATTGCGGTAAGTGGTGCCGAGGAGTTCATCAATGGAAGAAAAAAGGCGATCGTACGCTTGCCCTGATACTTTCAGCGGCAGGGGTTTGATGACGGCGGAGCCGCCTTTTTCACCCGTACAGGAGATATGCGTTTTTCTCTTTTTTAAACTATATTTAGACTCGAAATTATAGCCTGAACCTGTTCTGAAACTCTGGCAACTGCTCAGGCCAAACAGGGCCGTGGCAATGATGGAGAGGAGTAGCAACGTTTTGGAGAGCTTCATGGAGAGATGCCATGGGTAGATATACATTGCTCCTGGTTTCATGAAAAAATCTCGATAAGCGTTTTCTTTTCTATCAGATACAGTACGCTGAATATCTTCAGCTCTCAGGAGGAGAAGACCGGTTTTTTTTTGCGAGGGAATAGATTTCCCTGAATAAGATAATAGTTAACTCACAGGTTTAAAAGATATATGGCGGTAATGAAATTCGGCGGAACCTCCGTAGGGACGGTCCAGGCCATGCAGCAGGCTATTTCTATTGTTGCGAGGGAAGAAGAGAGGGGTACTCCGCTTGTGGTGTTAAGCGCGTGCAGCGGTATTACCAACAAGCTGGTTCATATTGCCGATGCTGCGGGTCGCAGCGCCCTGGATGAGGCGATGGCGCTTGCCGGTGAGGTGCGCAGCTTCCATCTCAAGCTTGTTGATGAGCTGATCAAGAATGACGCGCTGAAGGTGGGGCTTGCCAACACCGTAGAGCAACTTTGCGCCCGTCTTGAACTGCTGATCAAGGGTGTCGATATTGTGGGCGAGCTGACTGAGCGTTCGAGGGATATGTTCTGCTCGTT
>JBAXBW010000099.1:0-4079 GCA_037141805.1 Chlorobiaceae bacterium
ATTTTATTATTGTGCGTTACAGGGATAATTTTTTTCAACAGTTGGACACCAGTGGCGGCGGATATCAACAAGGATGGAGTCATCAGGGCGGCGGATGCTCTCAATATCCTCAAGATGGCAGTCAAGCTCGACACCGCTCCAGCAAATGAGTGGCTGTTTGTACCTGAGAGTGTTGGCAGCGAGAGCATGTCACGCACCCATGTCATCTGGCCGGATAATCCAGTACCGGTGACGCTGGATGTGGATCAGGAGCTGGACTTGATTGGCATTGTCCAAGGGGGATGTTGATGGGAGCTGGGTCGGGTGACTCCGGATGGCCGCTACGGGCGAAGCTGTTACCGTTTCATTGTTCAATTTATGTGACACCACTCCCTGAATTGTTCCTGAAATTCACTGTTGCCTACTTGTCCAGTTTTCAGGTAACTCTTCCTGGTGATCAGTCAGGATCCGGTGATTTTTTGCCGAAAACGAATGGTAAAGAGATGGTCATTATTTTTTTTTATCCAAAAACATCGTAGTTTTCGAGCATATTATTTTGGAGTGAAAAAGGAGGGAATACTGCGGATTATTCTTTTATTGTTTTAGCCACTTTTCTTTATGCTCTGAAATGCCACTGTTGTCGTGTCATGATTTAACAGGGGCATAAAAAGCGTTAACCTGGTCTTCATAATCAACCAAAAGTGATACTTTATGAAGTACAAGGTGACCCTGACACAAGCAGAACGAAGTAACCGTATACACGCGGCATCAAGGGTAAGCACGTAGCTCAAAACATGCTGTACGCCTTGATTTTACTGCTTTGTGATGTTGGCGAATACAAGACTGAACGCTCACTAACTGAAACCATTGCGAGAGTTCTAAGTGTCAGCATGAAAACGGTAGACAGGGAAAAAAAACGATTTGTAGAAGAAGAGGGCTTTCATGTGGCTCTGACAGGCTGATCAAGCTGTTACGCCTTTATCCGATAATTGAAGGGCGACATGATACTATCCCTGATGTAGCCGTATTCCATGCGATTGATGCTTTGTTGATACCGCTGATATGCTGTCGCGCTCATTTTTTTTCTTTTCTCAATCATCTTTGCTTTCTGGCTCGTGCCAGTTCAATAGTCGGGCGGTTGCTTACAAACCAGTGAAAGTAGCAATTATTTCAATAACCTTTATGCTATCGAAATTATGGCCACCTATACACAAACAGGCACAACAGGAAGCGATTCCTTCACTATTGCCAGTATAATCGGAAGCGGCAGCACTCCGATCAGTGGCAGCATTTATCGGTTTGATGGACTTGCCGGCGCTGATACGGTGACGTTAAGCGGCAGTAGTGGCGCCTATCTTGGCAACTTTCCTCGAGTCAATTTTACCATAGCGCCAGCGGACGCCAGTGGAATGATAACAATATCAGGTGCAGATAGCGGTGGTTTACAATACCTGTTTGAGCTGACGAGTGTAGAGCAGGTGGTATTTGCTGACCAGACGGTGACGTTGTCGTACCCGGCGACCCTGACGGACAGTGTGCTGAGTTTTGATGTGGGCGCTCAGTCACCAGTGCTTGGCCCAACAGGGCAGATTACAATCAAGGAGTTAATTTATGGCTGGAGCCCGAGATCGCTTACTCTGGATGTTGGTTCACTTTCGCTTGACGGGTCGCATCTGCTTGTTCCCATGTCGGGCACAGACGCTAATGGAGTAGCATATTCCCTGAATCCATTGTGGTATGCCCGGTTGCTTGCAGAGATTCCGGCAGGTGTTGTTGTTGGGCAGGGTGCTCTTGAAAGGGCATGGGATGTGTTTGGTATGAACGATAGTGGCGGCTACAATCTTTCATTGATGACGGTTGTTGCCGGTGGTTCAGGGACGGACGGAGCTGATTGGGTAACCGGCACAGCCGGGAATGACAGCATCAATGCCGGAGCTGGAGATGATGTTATTGAGTGGCAAGGAGGCAATGATACGGTAGATGCCGGAGACGGCTTTGACAGGGCACTACTCCCGATGGAGAGCATGAATTCGTCTAGTGAGCTTGATACCCAGGGGGTGTTTCATGTTGGAACGGGATGGAATGGCCAGCTCGGGTTACCTGCGCTTGATGCCTATCGGATGACGAAACTGGCAGTGAATTCATATCAGGTTCAGATGTTGGATGCGGATGGTGTGACAGTTGCAAAAACCATAGTTTTCAATAACGCAGAGTCGATTGGTTTTGGCAGCCAATATCATCAGCTTCAAGTTAATGGTACCCCATGGTATGGCCTGATTAATGGTACCCCATGGAATGACCAGATTATTCTTGATGCCACGAATATTGGAAATCTGATTCGGGTTTGGACTGATAGTGGCCGGGATACTCTTGTGCTGGATATGGGGGCAGGTTACAGCAAGCTGGAGGTTGTTCGTGAAGGGAGTGCCTACCACTTTAAAGGAACTCCTGATGGTGGTGGAGCTGTGATGGATCTGGGGCAGGTTACAGGCAATCAGTCCGGGAACACATTAACCATGACATTGGGGGAAAAATCATTTTCTGTCTATGAGGTAGAAACACTTCGGCTTGTGTCTGGGGCCGTATCGTTTGAGGAAGATACAGTACAATATGCCGAAGTTATCTTCGCATCAGGCAGCACAATGAACAATATTCAGGGGACTCCCAAAGATGACATTATTGATGCCGATGCCCTTGGTATAGCCAACGGGGCAACGGTGACGCATGATAATATCAATGGCAATTCGGGTCATGACTGGATAAATGCCGGTACTGGAAACGATACGGCGTGGGGTGGTCCGGGTAACGATACCTTGCTCGGCGGGTTGGGCGATGATATGTTGTATGGGGATGAAGGCAACGATTATATGGATGGCGGCGCTGGGAATGACACCCTTTACACTGGAGCTTGGCCTGACGGAAGTGGACATGATACCATGCTTGGAGGAGAAGGTAATGATACTCTTGGCGCAGCCATCGGGAATAACTTCCTTTATGGAGGCAATGGTGACGACTGGGTGGGAGGAGGAACGGGCAACGACTGGCTGGAGGGCGGTGATGGTAACGACACTTGTCATGGCGGTAGTGGAAATGATTCGCTCTATGGCGGCGCGGGCAATGATTCTCTTGATGGCGGTGATGGTGAAGATCTGCTGACTGGCGGCGCAGGCAACGATACTCTTTACGGAGGTTCTGGCAATGACACGGCGGTGTTCAGCGGAAACTTTACCGATTACATTATCAGCTACAACTTCGCGACCTCAACCTATAGCGTTTTGGACAGGGTGGCTGGTCGTGATGGTGTTGATGTTGTTAATGGAGTAGAGACATTCCAGTTTGCGGATGGAACAAGAGCCACTTCGGCAAGTATTACACCAGCACCACCATCTCCAGCGCCGATTGGATTTGGCAAGGTTACCGCAGATTTTGGTGGAGGTCAGGATTTTGGTTTCAGTGTGGCCACGCAGTCTGACGGCAAGATTCTTGTAGCGGGAACCAGCCTGAACGGAGGGCAGTTTGATTTTGCTCTTGCCCGTTTTAGTGTTGACGGCAAGCTTGATACCACTTTTGGTGGTGGGAAAGGCAAGATAACAACAGATTTCGGTTATTCAGATGCCGGGTTGAGTGTGGCTGTTCAGAGTGATGGCAAAATTCTCGTTGGGGGGCAAAGCTGGCATATCGGGAGTAGTAACAGCAATTTCAAGTTTACTATGGCTCGTTATAACCTTGATGGCTCTCTCGATACAAGCTTTGATGGTGATGGCAAGGTGATTTCAAGTTTTGGTGGTGATTGGTCTGGAGAGAGTGTTACGGAACAGCCTGATGGTAAAATTCTGATGGTGGGTACTGTGGATAATGCTGCATCATCGAATATGGCCCTCGTGCGCTACAATATGAATGGGACTCTTGACACAAGCTTCAATGGCACTGGAGAGGTTATAACTACGATTGAAGGGGGATCAGGTGTTGGCAAGGGTATGGCTCTGTTGACGGAAGGGAAAATTCTTGTAGCAGGCTCCAGTTGGAATAACGGGAACCAGAACTTTGCCTTTGCGCGATACAATGACGATGGCACTTTCGACACAAGTTTCAACGGTGGT
>JBAXBW010000100.1:0-4028 GCA_037141805.1 Chlorobiaceae bacterium
CTGTTTGCGCTCAGGCAAGCCGTGCAGAGCTGGGGACACTATCAGCGCCAGATCGCTGAATGTGACCAGCAATTAGAGTTGCTCCTGCAAGGGATCACGTTTAATGACACGCAGGGTAGTGGCATTGGCGAAAAACCCAAAGCAAAGGAAGGCAAACGCCCCAGCGTCAATGCGCCTCAAATCTCTGGACTTCACCCTATGCTTATTGATCTGTGTCAGGGCAAGGATCTGTCGATACTGCCCGCACACACCGACTACAGCGTCCTGCAGATCATCAGTGAGGTGGGAACTGACCTGTGCAAATGGTCCACAGAAAAGCATTTCACGGCTTGGTTGGGTCTGGCTCCCGGAACAAGCCAAAGCGGCAAGCGCAAGAGCAACGTCAAACGTAGTCGCAGCAAGGTCGGCAGGTATTTTTGCATCATGGCCCGATCACTGGCTCGTAGCAAAGAGATGGCGTTGGGCAGCACGACGTGGGGGGGTGATTGCCAATATTGCTTTGGCGAGTCATGGTCAAAGGGACGGAGTTTGTAGAGGGAGGACTCATCATGAGATGCGTGAATTGTTCCCAGAAATTATTTTCTTTGATGAGGTGAAATATATTGATTCTGGTTTTGTTTTTTTTCATAATTCGCTTACATTGTCTGTCCTTATGGATTTTTAAAGATTTGCGTTTTTTGTAATCAGAGGTTTTTTAAAAAGAAAGAGAGTTTCAGTATGCCGACGATTCAGCAGCTTATCAGGCTTGGAAGAAGTGTGAAAGTATCTAAAACAGCGTCTCCGGCGCTTGAAAAGTGTCCGCAGAAGCGAGGGGTTTGTACGCGTGTCTATACGACAACACCAAAAAAGCCTAACTCTGCCTTGCGGAAGGTTGCGCGTGTCAGGTTGTCCAACAAGATTGAGGTTACAGCATATATTCCGGGAGAAGGTCATAATCTGCAAGAGCATTCAATTGTTCTGATTCGTGGCGGCAGGGTAAAGGATCTTCCTGGTGTCCGGTATCATATTGTGCGTGGTTCGCTGGATACCTCCGGTGTTGCTGATCGCAAGCAGAGTCGCTCGAAGTATGGCGCCAAGCAGCCAAAGGCTGGCGTTGCAGCTCCTGTCAAAGGTAAAGGTAAGAGATAGATAAGTAAGTCGAATCATAAACTCAGAGAAGAACATGCCCAAAAAAGGTGGCTATAAAAGAATCGGTGTTGATTTTCGTTACGGGGATGAAAGCGTTGCTCGTTTTATCAATGCTGTGATGCTTGATGGAAAGAAGGCTGTTGCTACCAAGATAGTCTATGATGCGTTTGCTATCATTGCTGAAAAATTGAGTGGTGAAGATCCGCTGGAGGTGTATCGCAAGGCCATGTCGCACATTGCGCCTGTCGTTGAGGTTCGCAGCAAGAGGGTTGGCGGTGCTACTTATCAGATTCCTATGGAAGTCAAGGCATCAAGGCGTGGCGCACTGGCTTTCCGATGGCTCAAGATGTATGCTTCAAGACGTGGTGGCAAGTCCATGGCGGAAAAGCTTGCGGCTGAACTTATGGATGCTGCTAATGAGCAGGGAGCCTCGGTTAAAAAGCGTGATGAAGTACACCGGATGGCCGATGCCAATAAGGCTTTTGCGCATTTCAGGTTCTGATGGTTTGTAGAAAGTGCAGGATAAAAGGTCAAAAATTTTGTTATGGCAAGGCTGGTTGATTTAGATAAAGTACGCAACATCGGTATCATGGCTCATATTGATGCCGGCAAGACAACAACGACAGAGAGGATTCTCTATTATACCGGTCGTCTGCATCGGATGGGTGAGGTGCATGATGGCGGTGCGACGATGGACTGGATGGATCAGGAGAAGGAGCGCGGTATTACTATTACCTCTGCGGCGACGACCTGTTTCTGGGTGCCAAGGTTTGGTAATTATGTCGGTGTTAATCACAGGATCAATATTATCGATACGCCTGGCCATGTAGATTTTACGGTTGAGGTTGAGCGTTCCTTGCGTGTACTTGATGGAGCTGTTGCGTTGTTTTGTGCTGTTGGTGGGGTTGAGCCTCAGTCTGAGACAGTGTGGCGCCAGGCAAACAAGTATGGTGTGCCGCGGATTGCCTACATCAATAAGATGGACAGGACGGGAGCAAACTTTTTTGATACGGTCAAGGCTATCAGGGAAAGACTTGGTGCCAATCCGGTTCCTCTTCAGATACCAATTGGCGAGGGTGAAATTTTTGCTGGTTTTGTTGATCTTATCAGGATGAAAGGTATCATCTATAATAAAGAGGATGGTAGCACTTATGATGAGGTTGAGATTCCTCATGACCTTCAGAACGAGGCCCGGACATGGCGTATCAATATGCTTGAGGCTGTTTCGGAGCATAATGATACTCTTCTTGAGAAATATCTGAATGGAGAGGATATTACCGAGGAGGAGATTCGTAATGTGTTGCGTCAGGCGACACTTAAGGTCACTATTATTCCGGTGCTTTGTGGTTCATCCTTCAAGAACAAGGGTGTTCAGTTTATGCTTGATGCTGTGGTTGAGTACCTTGCATCTCCGGTTGATGTTGGTGCTGTTGAGGGGCATCACCCTCGAACAGAGGAGTCAGTAAGTCGTGAGCCGAAGGATGAAGAGCCATTTGCGGCTCTTGCTTTCAAGATTGCAACAGACCCGTTTGTAGGAAAGCTTACATTTTTCAGGGTTTATTCTGGCGTGCTCAAGGCTGGCAGCTACGTACTGAATACCATGACCGGCAAAAAAGAGCGCATCGGTCGTGTGCTTCAGATGCACTCCAACAAGAGAGAAGATATTGATTGTGTTTATTGCGGTGATATCGCAGCGGCTGTCGGTTTGAAGGATGTCAGAACCGGAGACACGCTTTGTGATGAAAATAGTCCTGTGGTGCTTGAAAAAATGGTTTTTCCTGAACCAGTTATAGAGATAGCGATTGAACCGAAAACAAAGAGTGACTCTGACAGGCTGGGTATGTCGCTGGCAAAGCTTGCCGAAGAGGATCCTACATTCAAGGTGAAGACTGATGATGAAACAGGTCAGACGCTGATTGCTGGTATGGGTGAGTTGCATCTTGAAATTCTGGTTGATCGTCTCAAACGTGAGTTCAAGGTTGAGGCCAATGTGGGCAAGCCGCAGGTTGCTTACCGTGAAACGATCAGGGAGTCTGTAGAGTTTGAGGGTAAATTTGTTCGTCAGTCTGGCGGTAAAGGTCAGTTTGGTCTTGTTGTTCTTCGCGTTGAGCCACTTGAGGAGGGAAAAGGATACGAGTTTGTCGATGCCGTCAAGGGTGGAGTTATCCCGAGAGAATATATTCCGGCGGTTAATGTCGGTGTGCAGCAGGCGATGAAAGGCGGTGTTGTTGCAGGTTATCCGATGCAGGATATCAAGGTTACCCTTTTGGATGGCAAGTATCATGAGGTTGACTCTTCGGAAATGGCATTCAAGATTGCTGGTTCCATTGGTTTTAAGGGTGCAGCAAAAAAGGCTAATCCGGTTCTGCTTGAACCAATCATGAAGGTTGAGGTCGTTACTCCAGAAGAGTATCTCGGAGATGTTATGGGTGACCTGTCAAGTCGTCGTGGCCATATTGAGGGTATGGGGCAGAGGGCGGGAGCTCAGTTTGTTAATGCCAAAGTTCCCCTTTCAGCAATGTTCGGTTACTCAACCGACCTTCGTTCGATGAGTCAGGGAAGGGCGAATTATTCGATGGAGTTTGACTGTTATCGCGAAGTTCCTCGCAGTATTGCGGAAGCTTTGCAGGAAAAAAGGATGAGCAAGGATTCGGAATAGGCAAGCACAGGCTGTATCAGTTTTAATTATTACAAACAATAACAGATAACCGACACGGAGACAAAGTTATGGCAAAAGAGTCCTACAAGAGGGATAAACCCCACGTAAATATAGGTACCATTGGTCACGTTGATCATGGCAAGACAACCTTGACCGCTGCGATTACTTCGGTTCTCGCCAAGCAAGGACTTGCTGCAGCGCGTGACTTCGGCAGTATCGACAAGGCTCCTGAAGAGAGAGA
>JBAXBW010000101.1:0-3958 GCA_037141805.1 Chlorobiaceae bacterium
CCGCAATGGGTCAACACCTCATCGCACACCCTTGGCAACTTCGAATGGAATATTGTCCGGGCATTTCACCTCGCTGGACGTTGTGTGGGATGCGGCAACTGCGACAGAGCTTGTCCCGTCAATATTCCCCTACGCCTTATCAACGCAAGAATGGCTGAGGAGGTGCTTGAGTCATTCGATCATTTTGCGGGTATGAGCGACACGCAGGAACCGGTGCTTGCAAGTTTCAAAAAGGAAGATTCCGAGACATTCATTCTCTAAGGAACACACTCGTATGACAAAAATTCTATTCAGCGATAAACTCGACAATTGCGTCACACGATGGCAAGCTGCAGGCTTTACGGTTATCGGGCCTGTAACAAAAGAGACTCTTTCGAGTTATGCCGCAGTGGAACATGCTTCGGATTTTGATTTGGGCATTGTGCTGCCCGATCGTTCACTCAAGGAGCTTTTTTTTCCCCAGACTGAACCGATGCTGCGTTACACCATAAAACAGCAGGCAATCAACACCGAGGATTTCACTCCTCCTTCGGGCAAAAGATTAATTTTTGGTGGCAGGCCTTGCGATGCCGCAGGATTGTCTATTGATGACCCCCTTTTTGGATGGGATTACAAGGATGAATACTGGTTTCAGCGACGTAATGAATCGGTTATTGTGACCATTGCCTGCACGAAAGCTGATGATTTCTGTTTATGTACGTCGCTCAAACTTGCGCCTGACAGTACCAACGGATCTGATATTTTGCTTCGACCGCTTGAAAATAATAGCGGATGGGAAGTGGAAGAGCTTACCGACCGGGGGCGCGAAGCATTCCTTGCCATTGCGGAACTCCTGCTGGAAGCATCCGAACCCACCGCACCAATGGCTGTTGTACCTGAAATGTTTGATCTTGACACTTGCGTTGCATGGCTGCAGAACCCTGAAAACTTTGAAAGCAAATTCTGGAAGGATATTTCAATGCGTTGTATTGGCTGCGGCTCCTGTACCTACCTCTGCCCGACCTGTCATTGCTTTGACATCCAGGATGAAGGCGATACGTATAGCGGCATCAGAAGAAAAAACTGGGATAGCTGCTCTTTTGCAATTTTTACGATGCACACTTCGGGCCATAACCCCCGTTCGACTCAATCTGCTCGATGGCGCCAGCGCATCATGCACAAATTCAACTATTTTCCCGGCAAGTTCAACGTTAACAGTTGCAGCGGATGTGGGCGATGCTCACGCCAATGTCCGGTTGATATGGGTATTACTGAGACGTTACAAAAAATATCCACCTTACATTCGTAACAGCAAACAACCAAAGCGTGCAAAATAACATCTACAAGCCAGCCATCATGAAAATCGTCGGACGTCACGACGAAGCACCAGGCGTAAAAACCTTGAGACTTGAATTTCAGAACCCGGACGACCATGAGGAGTTTAAAAATACCTTCCGTACCGGTATGTTTGGGCTCTATGGTGTGTATGGCGAGGGAGAGAGTACGTTCTGTGTCGCCAGTCCTGAAACCCGCAAGGAGTATATCGAATGCACCTTCCGCCAATCTGGACGAGTAACTTCCGCTCTGGCGAACGCGGATATTGGAGACCTCATCACTTTCCGTGGTCCCTACGGAAACCGCTTTCCGACTGAAAATTTCCAGGGCAAAAATCTCCTCTTTGTTTCGGGTGGAATAGCTTTGCCGCCTACACGAAGCGTTATCTGGTCATGCCTTGACCAACGTGAAAAATTTGGAACGGTGACTATTGTCTACGGTGCACGCACTGTAGCTGATCTCGTATACAAGCATGAGCTGGAAGAGTGGCAGAATCGTGATGATGTTGATCTCGTCCTCACCGTTGATCCTGGTGGAGAATCACCAGACTGGACACACAAGATCGGTTTTGTTCCCACCGTCCTTGAAGATGCCGCTCCTTCTCCCGAAAATTGTATTGCTGTCATCTGCGGACCGCCGATCATGATCAAATTTACCCTGATCTCGCTCAAAAAACTTGGTTTTGATGAAACAAACGTCTACACGACGCTCGAAAACCGTATGAAATGCGGGGTTGGCAAATGCGGACGCTGCAATGTCGGCTCGGTCTATGTGTGCAAGGAGGGGCCTGTCTTCACCGCAGCAGAGGTTTCCTGTATGCCTGCTGCTGATTTATAGCGATTAGCCATACCAAAAATTATGCTTCTCGGGAAACCTCTTTTTTACAACGTAACACCAGTAACCTTTATGAAAAAATTTTTCACACTTGTCATTACACTGCTTTTCGCCGCAACATGCTCACTTCTGGCAGAAGAGGCTCCACCAGTTTCCGTCACTCCCCAACAGTTTGGCAACATCACCGTCAACATCACCGATATCAATAAACTGGACGGGCTCCTTGGAGTTTCACTCTACAACTCCAAAAAAGGGTTTCCTGGCAAGCATGAACTGGCCTTTGCCAATGAATTAAAAAAAATCACCAGCACAGAGGATAAGGTTGTCTTTAAAAATATTCCTTATGGCACTTACGCTGTCAGCATCATCCATGACGCAAACAGCAACGGAAAACTGGACACAAACTTTTTTGGCATACCCAAAGAGGGCGTCGGAGTTTCAAATAATCCAAAAATAGGAATGGGTGGACCAAAGTTTAAAGATTCAGAGTTTACCCTTGAAACAAAACAGCTTGATCTGACGATTCCGATGAGATATTTTTAACCGTAAATGAATATTCCTTAAGAGAAATAAACCAAACATCATGAAGAGAAAAACCATTATAACGATGATGACGTTTCTTTCGATCACAGCAGGGGTGGTCATGACTGGATGCAGCCCTACAGTGAAGATTGAAGCGCCCGACAAGCCCATTGTCATCAACATGAACATCAAAATAGATCACGAAATCAGGATCAAGGTCGACCGTGAACTTGATTCCCTGCTTGACAACAAAAAAGGTTTATTCTAAACAGGAGGAACACAAGATGAGAACCATACAACAAATTACTCTGAAAATAGCTGTGGCAATGATGATGATTGCAGGCACAGTCTCGACCGCTTTTGCACTTGACCTTGATACTGCTCGCACAAATGGACTTGCAGGTGAGGTGGACAACGGCCTTCTTGCCATTCCTCCGGGAGCCCCGGCAGATGCCCAGAAACTGATTGCCGACATCAACAATTCCCGCCGCGCCGAGTATGCCAAAGTTGCCGCACAGAACAATCTGACGCTTGAAGCCGTGGGCACCATGATGTCGCAGAAAATCTATGGACGTCTTCCTGCCGGAACCTGGGTTCAGACTCAGGGAAAATGGATAAAAAAAGCACAGTAAAACCGGAAATATACTACTTGATGCCGAAATTGCTGCTGCGCCTCCTGATTGCCACGCTTCTGCTGCTGGCTCTTCTGCCAGCAGCAGCATGGCTCTCTTTTCCATGGTATGCACAGTCTTTGCTTGCTAGCATCCTTGAGGGCAAACCATTTCGAATAGAAGTGTCGGGAATGGGCTTGCCGGAACGATCAGGTATAAAATTCCGCTCACTGAAGGTTATCTTTAGCCCCCAGCCCGATGGCTGCAGCGACGAAGCGGCAACCTACACCTTGTCATTGACCAACGGTTACCTGTCCTGGAGGTTGAAGGAAAGCGAGCAACAAAAATCAGGACGATTTGAGCCGAAGTCAGTTGATGCAATAATATCACTGCAAGCCGATGCACTCACGCTCATACCAAACCCTCAACAATTTACCTTCAGCGACCGCAACCCCCGAATAACTCTCGATATTGCAATCTTCAGCAACAAAAATTTTGCTCTTTCAATCAAACCGGTCTCTGCCTCCTACCCCATCAAAGAAGCAACAGTACAACGCGAAAAACTTGGCCTTGAAGGAATAAGCTACAACATCAGGCTCAGTGATGCCGGACACTGGCAACAGCCTCTCGACACACTGCATGTGGAAACGCTCTCCAACAATGGAAACCGTTTACCA
>JBAXBW010000102.1:0-3950 GCA_037141805.1 Chlorobiaceae bacterium
AGCGTGGCATCCGTGCACTCGCAGTACACGACAATGTATGCTTCATCGTTTTCCCTATGGAGTTCTCTACCAAATACGTCATCAAGAAATTCTTGTTGTTGCAGTTGCAAATCTTCATAGAAATCCGGGCTACTGGGTAGATCGGCTTTAAGGTTAACTTGCGGCAACCGTTGATCGGGTTTTAAAAACAATACCATCTTCAATTCCCGTCTCTTTTCACTTGAATTTATTGACGATCGCTATTGTTAATCCTGAGGTTTGGCAACTGTATTCGGCTATTTGGTGTAAGGCCTGGTAATATTACCTTGATTTTCAGGATGGGGTGAATTTTTCATTACTATAAAACGAAACACTATGGGACAATTTTTAGCTATCGGGCTTGTTACGCAAATTGGTGTCGATAAAAAAAAACTTGCACGCGTTCAACTTACACTTGAACAACTGCAGGAACGGATGACAGCTCAGTTACATTATGATCCTGCACTTTATCTGTTACGTGACTATGGTGACTTTTATGGCTTCGACTTGAATGAAGATATTTTTTATGCACAACTTCTTCCGTTGTTAGAACAACTCTATCCGCTTCTTTATCCGGATAAAGTAATGTATCAAGATGTTCTTCAGGAACTCCAGGGATTGCCACCTTCAGAGTGGATCGCCTGGGCACAAAAGAAGCCAGATGAATCTTTTCAATTTGATGGTGGTGGTGGTATGGGAGAGTATATACGAGAAAAATTTAACGATCTTTATCTTGATTATGAGAGCATTATGCTTTCTATGGAAGGTAAAATAGCAATGGAAGTATACGGAAGACAATTCAGGTTTGTTAATTATACCATGAAGCAAACATTGAAACAGTTTTCTCTTGCAGGAGCATTACGAATGTATATTACCGGATAGTTATGCTCTTCTATCGGTGGCGGAGCTTGCCGAAGCCACCATCCACCCTAACATTTGAGCATGAAATAGGTGATTTTGATTGCGGTAGCAAGGAACTTGGCAGATTTCTTGTTCGCCATGCTAAGGCAAGATCGCAATCCTGTTACTAATGGTTTCCTCTATGTTGCGTTTCCATGCAGGAGCTTCGTGCTGATGTCGAGATTCACCGCAGAGGTCAAGCAATTCACGAATCAAGGTGACCTCAACGTGGCCAGATCTGAATAGTGCTTCAAAAAAGCTTTTGAATTGGAGCAGTGTCACCGGAATAATATCCAGCCTCATTTTGTCATCGGTGCGAGTGAACCAACTGCCGATACGAAATGTCTCGGCAGTGTTCGAATCTATGCGATTGGCGATAAAAAGCCCATAAACAGGTTTGGCCGATTGCATGGCAATCTCTGCAATATGCCGACGTACTGGTTCACCCTCAGCGGCTTCCTGCCTTGAGTTGTCGGTCAAGGTTACCTCGACTACCACAATGAAGTCATGAAACTCAAAGATCAGGTCGGGGCCATTGCCGGGTGCAGTGCCAACGGGTAAAAAATCCTGATCGATGTTAAAACGCCGCGCATCATAGGGTTTGTTGTTGAGGCTGTTAATGGCCAGAAAAGCCCGCCATAAAATCCATTCAAAATATGCAGGTGCCTCTGATTGCGGTATCTCAATTTACTCGCCGTTTGCCGGGCACCGTATCTGCCCGTATCAGCCACCAGCCATTTGGGGTAATCATGTCGATGAGGCCGATTTCACCTTGAAGAATACCTGCGGCTGGCGGCATTTCAGGATAAAGAAAACCAAGCTTGTTCAGGGCCGAGCGCCATTTACGCCCGACGCTGTATGTTGCATCAGTGCCAAGCTCTACAATGCCATGTTCTCCCAGCAATCGCCGAAAGGCAATCTCCTGTTCTTGTCCCCGCAAGTTCCCTTGGAGTGATGACGCAGACAATGCCACCAAGCCATCACGCAATCGGAATGGGCTGCGAACAGTTGTGTTCCCCAAACACCATGGTCTCATTGGATATGTTCCCGTTAATATCCCACAAAAATATATTCCTGGACGTCATTCTTGTTATTGCCGACCTTGTTTCTCTGATTACCAAAGGAGTACTTGTAATTGACCGGCACAACTTCGACGTGAGGCTTGTGTTTTGCCAGAATTGTCACCATTTCATCCAGAGTCGGGAGGCTGTTGGAGGAGTAGGAGACCATGATGACACTGTTGCGGAAATGTTTGAACAGCTTGTTAAACGCATCAGCCGCGCCGTTCCGTGACGAAAATGGCGTTGGATATGACTTGAATTTTTTTGTGACCGTGTGTTCCTGAATCTCTACATCCTGCCAGTCACGAGCCAACCCCTCAATAAAATGGTAACGCCGCACATACTCATTATCCGATAAAGGAGAATAATAGGGCGGGTCAATATAGACCAGCCCTGATTCCTGGCTCTGCAATGTCATGGCATCGCCGTGGCGTGCCTTGTTCTGCCTGCCATTATCAAAGACCGCAGCATTGACACTCTCAACCGCTTCAAGAAATTGGGCTTGAAACGACATGAGCAGATCTTTGCGCCCGTCATCATAGCGGTGGCCGATGTATGTAAAGATGCCGCGAGGGCGTTTTTTCAGGCAGGCGCGAATCAATGCTGTCATGGCAATGGCACGTTTGCAAGGGTTTCTCACCGCCTTGATGTTTGAGCGAATAATATCGATCAGCCGGTTATCCTCATCGCTGTAGTAGAGTCCCTGAAATCGCGTTTCGACAAAGTGATCAATCGGTTCGACCGGTTCAAGCAGAGCCATGGCTTCAGCCTGCGACAGGGTAATGTCGCTGTTTTCGATCATCGCTTTGGCAAACGTGTACGACATTGCCATATAGTCGTTACTGACAACGGTTTTGCCCTGTGATTTCAACATATACCCGACAACCCCGGATCCGGAAAAAAGGTCTATCGCTGTGTCAAATTCAAATTGCGAGGCAACGGCCCAGATTTCAGTGAGCAGTTTCTGTTTTGAGCCCATGTACCGGGTCGATGGATATTTCGTGACCTGTGGAGGCAGGGCGTGGGAGACCAGGTGAAGATTAAACCCCTGTTTTGGCGGGATGGTGACAATCATATCCTCACCTGTCCGTCCTTTGCCATTGCAGGAGATGTACCGTTTTGTCTGAACCACTTCCATGGGAAACATTTCGTACTGCTCGTTGACCAGCGGATGGTTTGAGTTGGTGAGCACCACATGGCAACCCAGCTCATGCAGCCGTTTCACCTCAGCGGCCAGTTCGATGTGGTCTTCCTCATAAAACTGCTCTTTGGTGTACCGTTTGAAGTCAGAGTACTCAGAGATGGGCAGATAAGGGGGGTCAAGAAAAATAAAGTCTCCTGGCTGGGCGTTTTCTTGCAGCACTCTCTTGTAATCGCCGCATATAATGGTGCTCTTCCTCAAAAGTGTTGAGGCCGCAAAAAGAGCTACTTCATCGGTAATTTTAGGGTTCTTGTATCCACCGAAAGGCACATTGAATCCGCCGGATTTATTGACTCGATAAAGACCGTTATAACAGGTTTTGTTCAGAAAAATGGTGCGGGCTGATGCCTCGGAGCAAGAGAGCTTTGTCCAATCCTGCGCTCGGACAGCATAAAAAGACTCCTCGGTATTTTCATAGTGTTGAAGCTGTGCTATCACACCATCAACATCATCAGCGACTGTTTGGTAAAGGTTGATAAGCTCAGGGTTGTTATCGGCAATAATTGCTTTTTCAGGGCGAAGCGAAAAGAAGACCGCGCCTCCACCAAAGAAAGGTTCAATGTAACGGGAATAGTTTTGCGGGATTTTGGGGATGATTTCGCCTAAAAGCTGAGTTTTTCCGCCAGCCCATTTCAGCAATGGTTTTGAGACAACCTGATGTGCAGGAGATGGGAGGAACGCAGCTTTCATTTACAGGAATGAGTAATTTTTTGTTAAAAAGTGAATTTACAATCTATGGGAGTTCTTTCATAATAGTAACCGCTGATTGA
>JBAXBW010000103.1:0-3948 GCA_037141805.1 Chlorobiaceae bacterium
GCAGCGCGTGGAACGGCTCATATTCAAAGGAGAACTCAAACTGGACGGTAGGCCTACGGGCACTGGTAGGGTGTAATGCGTCAAGGAACGAGAACAACAGAGGGTAGTTCATCTGCCAGTCAGGTCACCGAATACACCCTCTCTTGCGAACAAAGCAACACCACCAATGACATGACGAGGCTTGTTGCAATACGCCCATACAGAATTATGGCAATGTTAATAAGAAAATGACAAGCCGCATCACAGCAACAAATACCATGAACCCGGTGCTCTGTTGCTGAAGCAAGATGCAAGACAACACCGAGGGCCATACAAAAAAGTGGCCTGAATATTCCGCTGAAGCAGGAGTTTTTGATGCGTTTAATGGGTGAAGTGCGTCTGGTTTATGACTTTTGAAACCAAAATGTAGCTTATGGTTGAACGCAGTGCTTTTCAGGAACAAAAACGCCTCTTTTGAGCCATAAAAATACTGGTGGTTACGCTAACAAGCGTGGATATATTTAAAAAAAACAGGGTTTTTCTGTCAGCCACTAATTACTCCCGAATAATGCCCACTTTTGCCTACAGTATCAGAAACTCGCTCTACCTGAATATTACAAACCGTTGTTCAAACGCCTGCTCGTTCTGCATTAAATTAAACAGCAGCACAGGTGATGAAAACGACCTGTTTCTCGACACAGAGCCATCGTTCGATGAGATTATGGCTGCCATTGCGGAATTCAGTGATTTCGAAGAGGTTGTTTTCTGCGGTTATGGTGAATCATTGATACGGCTTGACCTCGTCAAACAGGTGGCAGAAGCCGTCAAGAAGACGTATTGCACTCGTGTCCGGATCAATACCGACGGACAGGCCAATTTGGTGCATGGCAGAAACATCATCCCTGAACTAACCGGAATGGTGGATTGCTTTTCTGTCAGCCTGAATGCTCCTGATGCCGAAACATACATGCGAATTTGCCATAGCCCGTTTGGCGCTGCCGGTTTTACCGGTGTCTGCGACTTCATCCGTCTTGCAGTAGCAGAAATACCTGAAGTCATTGCAAGCGTTGTCCGTGTTCCCTCACTCGATGTGGAGGCCTGTAAAGCTCTGGCATTGTCACTTGGTGCATCATTCCGACTACGACCGTATTATCAAGGCTAAATGAAACCCAGCCACACCGTTTACTCAGGCTTTCCTGACAAATTCAGACTTCAATTGCATCGCTCCAAAGCCATCGATCTTGCAGTCGATATCATGGTCACCGTCGATGAGGCGGATGTTCTTTACCTTCGTGCCACCCTTGAGCGCCGATGATGATCCCTTGACCTTGAGATCCTTGATCACCGTCACGGTATCACCATTCTGCAACAGGGCGCCATTCGCATCCTTCCAGACCCGGGTCTCTTCCGACGCAGGAACAAGCGCGCTCCATTCGTAAGCACACTCAGGGCAGGTCAAGAGAGCACCAACCTCGTAAGTATATTCCGAGTTGCATTTTGGACAATTTGGCAAGTCGCTCATGATAATTTTCCTTTTTCGACATTTTCAAGCAATAACTATTGCGACATAATAAATAAAATTGATAAAAGATTGCTTTTGAACGGCGTCCTCAGACACCATCTCCACAATTCCTCTGGTGTCGCTCCCTTTACACAAACACCACATCCAGGGCTTCCAAACCGTCGGAATACTCATTATTGTTCTGGTGGTATAGAGGTTTCAACAACAGCGTCAGCATCTGAACAAAAAATCCAGATAATCCAGGCCATAACCTTGCTGCTGGCAACGTGCATCAATGATGCTCCGTTATAGCAATAATTCGGCAAGCATTGTACATTAAGTCAAGAATTCGGCTTATAAGCGAAACGATCGCCACAAATTTTTTCAGGAGCAGAGCATGAAATTTGAATTTGAAAATCCAACACATCTTGTCTTTGGTGCAGGGAGACTATCACAAATTGGTGAAATAGTGCGCAAACATGGCAAAAAGGCCTTGCTTGTCACCGGTGGTGGCAGCGTCAAACGCAACGGAACTTTTGAACGGGCAGTCTCAAGTTTGAACGCCGCTGGTGTCACCGTAGCAGAGTGCTCTGGTGTCGAGCCAAACCCCCGGCTGTCGACTGTGGTGAGAGGTGCCCGGATCGCCCGCGAGGAAGGTTGCGACATCGTCATCGGCTTGGGTGGCGGCAGCACCATGGATGCCGCAAAAGTAATGGCGGCCGCCGTCAACTACGAAGGTGATCCATGGGAAATGATTGTTCACGGCCAGGATAACTGGAGGATCCCGACGAGCGCTCTCCCCATCATCACCGTACCAACATTGGCGGCCACCGGTTCTGAAATGAACGGTGGTGCGGTTATCACGAATGAAAAAACAACCGTAAAATCTTTTGTCATCGCCAAATGCCTCTACCCGCGAGTGGCGATTGTCGATCCAGAACTGACGTTGAGCGTACCGCAGGATCAGACGGCGTTCGGCATCTGCGACCTCATTACCCACGTAACCGAGTCATACTTCAATGGCGCCGATGGTACCCCGCTGCAGGATCGCTTCGCTGAAGGGGTCATTCTCACCGCTATGGAGTGGGGGCCAAAAGCAGTCGTCGATGGAAATAATCTCGAAGCACGAGCGCAAGTGCAATGGGCATCGGTTGTTGCCCTCAACGGGTGGGTGCAGGTCGGTACCGCTGGCGCTTTTCCGGTGCACATGATCGAGCATGTCCTTTCGGCACATCACGATATTGCGCATGGTGCCGGCCTCTCTGTGATCAACCCGGCATGGATGCGTTTTGCTACCCAAACCCGCCCTGCGCGTTTTGCCCAGTTTGCACAACGTATCTTCGGGATCTCCTTGAAACATCCAGACGATAGAGACGCTGCAATAGAAGGGATCGACAAATTTGAGGCGTTTCTCCATTCAATCGGCTGCCCTACTCGACTGTCACAATTGAATATCGGAGAGGCGCTGCTTGCCCGGTATGCCCATGATACTGTCCATGTTATTCATGACGGAGAGGGACGTCTACCGGGTCGTCCGCCCATGAGTGAGACAGATATTGTTGAGATGCTCCGTTCGGCACTGTAATTGTCAATTGAAGCAATTAAAAAGGAAAACAATGCAAAAGCGTCAACTAGGAAAAAGCGGGCTTGAAGTTTCGGCTCTCGGATTAGGCTGCATGGGAATGAGTTTTTCTTACGGTACTCCTCCCGACAAACAACTAATGATTGCACTGCTTCGGGCTGCAGTTGATCGGTGCATCACCTTTTTTGATACCGCAGAGGTTTATGGCCCATGCACAAATGAAGAACTTTTGGGTGAAGCGCTCTCCCCTGTTCGTGATCAAGTGGTTATCGCAACATGGGAGCAGTTAACATAGAGCTTACAGTGGAAGATATCAGCGAAATAGAGCGCGCTTCATCAACAATAACGGTGCAAGGTGACCGATACCCGGAAGAACTGATGCGAATGACCGGGCGTTGAGCAATGCTTTTCACTGAAACTCTACAAAAAATCGTTTCCTGATCTCAATCCGGAAAAAATCGTATTATGATGAACAATCGTATTTTGGAGTAATTATATCATCTACCGTTTTTTATGGAAAAATGGCAATGTGGGCTATGCTTGTATATTTACGGTGAACATAACGAATCCGTCGCATGGGAGGCCCTTCCGAATGATTGGATATGTCCTGTCTGCGGTTCAGGCAAGGAGAGCTTCAGCCTTGCAGCCTCCGACCGCCCGGCAGCCTCTGTAATTGGCGCTGAAACCGATTCTGGAGAAGAGTACCTGGCGGAATGGCGACGACCGGCTGACGCTTTTGAGGTCAACATGGCTGATATCCACCGCCTTGCCATGACGGGAAAGTCGATTATCGAACCGATGCGAACCCGCATTCCCACCTTCTCCTGGGATGATATTCTGATTAAGGGGGCACAACTTGCAAAAATGCCACTCAACAAAACAGAGC
>JBAXBW010000104.1:0-3926 GCA_037141805.1 Chlorobiaceae bacterium
TCAACGTCAAAATAACCTTCAGAAACGCAACAGTAACGTTCAAAACATACGTAGAGTATGGGTTATACCAAAACGTAGTTCCGATCACTTTATCAACATACCGGTAGAGAGTCTCTTTACTTTTTTTTCAACATTGATAGACGCAACTCTCTAAAAAATAAAGAGTAAAGAACTGACCGGCAAGTTGGCACGATTATTGCCAAATAAAAGGCAAGAAATTGAAACGGATAGCCTGACACCTTTTAATGCAATACTTATGACAAACATCAGCACACTATATGGCGATTTATCTGGAGTGGAGTTCCGTACCCTTTTTTCCAATGGCAAAACGGATGGTTTCCTCGTTACTCAACAGAATACCCTGAAAACCCCGTACGGCTGCCTTGTCCCTCAATACGAAGCCGAAGACATGGGACGCCGCTCAGTCAAACCGATGTACTTTTATAAAGATGGTTCACTGAAATCAATTGCGCTGCAGTCTCAAACCATACTGGAAACACCGGTCGGAGCTATCCCTGCTGAACTGGTTACTTTTCATAACAATGGAAGCCTCAAAAGAATATTTCCGCTTGATGGCAAACTGAGCGGCTTCTGGTCGTGGAAAAACGAGTTTGCCCTTGCCAGCACTCTTACCTTCAGTTCACCAGTGGGAACCTTGAGTGCGAAAGTAATCGGGTTACAGTTTTATGAAAGCGGAGCACTGAAAAGCATAACCCTCTGGCCCGGTCAAACCCTCACAATACACTCCCCAATGGGAGAAATTACGGTACGAAAAGGGTTGGCCTTCTACGAATCGGGGGCAATTCGCTCCTTTGAGCCACTGAAAAAAATTGATATTACGACACCAATTGGCACCATAACATCATACGACAACGAACCGAATGGCATTCACGGAGATATCAACTCTGTACAGTTTTCGGAAGATGGCTCAATTGAAGCACTCAGCACGGTTGACCATGCTGTGCAGGTCTCAACTCCTGAAAAACCTGGCGAACTCTTCCAGCCAGGCGTCAAAAACAACGTCTGCGGAGACGAACGCAAAATCAGTGTGCCAATGAAAGTACGATTTGAAAAAAGACGAGTCATGTTTCATGATAACCCGAAATTCTCTTTCGACCTGGAACACTGCTCCTTTGAAGTGAGAAAACTGGAACCCAAAACCAGTGATCCTGCTTATTCTTGTGGCTGACAGAAAAAAGTCCCCATGCAACGGGTCGTTGTCAACGGTCTATTGCATGGGTTCCGGCCATCCAGCCAGTCGAAAATGCGGCCTGCAAATTAAATCCTCCAATCTCACCGGCATA
Organism: Chlorobiaceae bacterium; assembly: GCA_037141805.1. Classification (GTDB taxonomy): domain Bacteria; phylum Bacteroidota; class Chlorobiia; order Chlorobiales; family Chlorobiaceae; genus Chlorobium. The sequence continues at coordinate 1,305 of JBAXBW010000104.1, forward strand.
ATCGAGGAGTTCACCACAAAGAAAAAGGTTTGGAATAATTCTTGACTGCATGGTTTTCGGGTTCACCTCAGCAAGCGAAATACCTCCGGCAGAGACTTCACCCTGATCAAGCGGCACTTCGCGCACACGACCAAGCGAAAAGCCTTTAAGCGCAGCGAGCAACGACAACCTCTTCTCCCTGACCAGTCCACTCCAGGTGACATCATTCTCCAAAGCAGCCTGACGCATGATAAATGGAAGGAGTGCCGTAGGAAGAGTGCCATGAGGAGCAACGGCAAACGCTCCGCGAGAAGGCGCTATCGGGCAGCTTTGGAGAAACTTCCGCACCATCTGAGCGCCGTTCTTGCGAGCGTGCAGTAGAAGTTGTTGCTCAAGTTCGGATGCGCTCTGTTCAGGAAAAAGATCAACAAAAAGAGAAACGTTGCCCGGACTTATGGCAAGTTCCCCAATATCACGCGACAGTGACAACGCTGCTGGACCACTAAAACCCCGATGCGTAAAAAGCAGATCTCCACGACGCTCAACACTCCTGCCCCCGGCAGAAGCAACAAGAGCAACCGAACGGAGGGCAACCCCTGACAATGAAGCAGGAGGAGGCTTTACCATGTAGAGTGGCGCCAGCGCAGCCGAAGAGTTTATAATTGAGTGGCCAAGCTTTCGGGCAATCGCCAGACCATCACCCGTTGTGCCTGTTCGGGAATAAGAAACACCACCAGTTGCCAGAATAACAACATCTGCCGTAAACGTTGCTCCAGCAGCCGTGGTAACAAAAAACCTGTTTCCCTCCTGAAGCTCAACACTCCGAACCCGAGTGGAAAAGAGCTGCCGTACCGATGCTTCACGAAGCAACTCCTCGAAGACGACAACGATCGATGAAGCGTCGCCGCTCAAAGGAAATACCTTCCCATCAGCCCTCTCCTCTGTCTCAACATCTCGAGAACGCAACAAATCGAGAAGATCAGTGTTTGTGAAGCTGTACAACGCAGGTCTCAGAAACCGCCTTTCATTCGAGCGAAGATACCCCTTTTCAAGAAGCTCTGCGGGTGTGCCACGATGTGTCACATTGCATTTTCCGCCACCCGATATCCTGATTTTTGTTCCCGAACGAGCATTCCGCTCAAGCAACGTTATCGAGCAGTTTTTGCCGGAACGTTCTGCAACTTGTCTTGCGGCAATCGCAGCAAACATTCCAGCAGCTCCACTGCCAATGACAAGAAGATCAATATGCTGTACCTCTGACGCTTCAATGCCTTCCTCTGTAATTTTTGTAGTATGCATCAATAACAAATATCAGGCTGGACATCAGCAACCGCATATTTTACTGTAAAATAACCACACTCCAGCTCAAATCGCCCTGTTTTACAATGACCGTTACAGGGATAGCTCCCTCTGGAGCATGGTTAGCCCTGAAAACCTTATTTTGTGCATCATACTGTAACCAGCTCGGAAGGGGTGAACCATCCTGCAGAAAAACATTTTCAGGCCCGATTGATCCCGATAATTGACTTTGCACGTTTTCAGGTAGCGGAAAAATAAAAGATGAACTGGATCGGACAAACTCTTCAGGCATGAATACCCTGGTTACTGGTTGTTCATTTCCTGAGACAGCGTCCATCGATTTCAAACCGGGCACACCACTCTCATTGCCCTGCGTCTTGTCTCCCACATTAACCTGAACCAGAGTTGCTGGTGGAGAAGAAGGTATGTTCGAAACAAACCATTCCTGCGGGGTTGGTACCGATGATAAAATAGTCAGTTGGCCATCTGCAAACGTGATGTTATAATTAGACGAGGTATAACCTCCTGGAGTAATCACATAAGTCCCTCTTTGAATTGCTCCCTGAGATGTGCCTGTATAAACCAGTGTGCCATCATAATCCGAAGAAGAGGGAACTGGCTCGAAAACAACTCCATTGCCACCACTATAGGATGACCCATCATAAAGCTTCGTCTGGTTACGAGCCGTAACCGTAAGAGGTGCTGGTGTGATGCTACCTGTGATGCTAGGTGTATAAGTAATACTATAGTTGCCGGTCATGTTGGACCCACTCACATCCTTCAACGTCAACCCTGAAACATTAATGGTCTTGTTCGTGCCTACATTTTTATCGGCATACAGCAATGTGGCCGCACTGTTGACGGAATCTCCCGTTGCAAGAAGACCTAACGTCGCACTGTACGCAACGGGAACATCGAACAAGCCATTATAAATCTTCGTTACACTATTCGGTGCCATCACTGTCAACGAGGCTTGCGTAATACTACCGGTGATGCTGGGTGTATAAGTAATACTATAGTTGCCGGTCATGTTGGACCCACTCACATCCTTCAACGTCAACCCTGAAACATTAATGGTCTTGTTCGCGCCAACATTTTTATCTACATACAATAGTGTGGCTGCAGTGTTGACTAAATCACCTGCTACCAGATTGCCCACTGTCGCACTGTACGCAACTGGAACATCAAACAAGCCGTTATAAGTCTTCGTTACATTATCCGGTGTCGTTACAATCAACGAGGCTTGCGTAATGCTGCCTGTGATACTGGATGTATAGGTAATATTGTAATTGCCGGTCATGTTGGACCCACTCACATCCTTCAACGTCAACCCTGAAACATTAA
>JBAXBW010000105.1:0-3806 GCA_037141805.1 Chlorobiaceae bacterium
CAGCAAATGAGTGGCTGTTTGTGCCGGAGAGTGTTGGCAGCGAGAGCATGTCACGAACCCATGTCATCTGGCCGGATAATCCGATACCGATTACGCTGGACGTGGATCAAGAGTTGCATTTGATTGGCATTGTCAAGGGTGACGTTGACGGGAGCTGGGTGGGGTAACTCTGTGACGACAACAAGGGTGCTTCCCTTTTTTATAATGCAATGATCTGGCAAACGGTTATTCTATTTCACATTAATATCCGATCTCTGGAGGATGTATGAATATCGAAACTGCATTAACTACCGAACGTATTATCTTGCAAGGCACTAATTATTTGACGTGCATTCCTTGTATGGTCGCTCAGGGTGATATCAACAATCACGAGAGGCGTAGACTGCTTATTGCCGATGCGGCTCTTGAAGATGTTGATATGTTGCTTGGTCAGCTTAAGCCACGAATGGATCTTTGGCTTGTTGAGTTGTGCGCTGATTTTTCGGGCTTGCTCAGAGAGGCGCTCTCAGGAGGATATGATCGGATCCACTTTTTGGGGCATGGTCAACCAGGGAGCATAGCCCTCGGAGGCAAGTGGCTTCAGATTGATGATTTTGCTGTCTGTTCAGATTTCAAATCTTCTGAAACGCCAGTTTTGCATTTTTGGTCATGTTTGACTGGTGCTGGAGCGAAGGGTCGAGCTTTTGTTGATGCAGTATCGATGGCATTGGGTTCTGTCGTGACCGCTTTCAGTGGTCTTGTTGGTGCAGAGAGCAAGGGGGGGAGTTGGTTGCCGGATGTGTTTTCAGGGAATAGTTGTGCGGTGGATGTTCCTTTTTGGAATGCCTTGGCTTATAACCATACGATGGTGCTTTCAATAGATCTCGACAGGGGAGATTTTAATTATTTTATATGGAGGGATTTCACGGAGGTCAACGGTCCAGATGATGGCTCACATGCTGTGTCCTTTACGAATAATGGCAGATTGCCGAACATTTGGGGTGATACTTGTCCGCTTTTCAGTTTAACCATTGATATAGTGGATAATACCACACTCTCTAAAGGTGATACCTTCGTTTTGGGTGGTACCAGTATCGATATTTCCAGCGCTGTTGCTCAGGGAGAAATCTGTATTAATGGGACGTACTTTAGCTATGGGATAACTGATACGGGGAATAGCCGTACAATCACGTTTACCAGTTTGGCTAATTCGGGGGGTAGTGCGGCTTACGCTGCCATGGCAAGTTATGAATTGTTGCTTGATACCCTCCAGTTCAACAATACTTCTGACAACGTTGTTAATGGCAGGGCCATAATGTTTGATATAAGGGCCTACAACAGTCCAGAATACTTTGGCAGGGCAGAGTGGGGAATAAGAATGGTTGCGACCAACGATGCCCCGGTTGTAGACGTAACAGATGTTACCGGCGCAGTGACCGAACTGTTGACACCGATTGGCAATTTGACCGACAGCGGAACGATAAACTTTACTGATCCGGATCTTGCCGATAGTCATAGTATCAGCAGTGTTACGCCATCGGAGGGAGCTCTTGGAACGCTGACGTCAACAATCACGGCTGATACGACAGGTACAGGGCTTGGTGGCGTTGTCACCTGGAACTACAGTGTTGCAGCCTCTGCGGTTGAATACCTTGCCGAGGGTGAGACGAAAGTTGAGACGTTCACGTTCAGTGTTCTTGATGGTCAAGGGGGCAGCGTCGATCGTACTGTTAGTGTGACGGTTACTGGCACGAACGATGATACTGTTGCTCCCACTCTTATTAGCAGCACGCCTGCGGACAATGCCAGTGCCGTTGGGATGGATAGCGACATCGTGCTGACCTTCAGCGAGACGGTGCAGGCAGGAACGGGTGATATCGTGATTAGTGACGGCACGGATACCCGGACGATCAGTATTTCCGATGCCACACAGGTGAGCATTAGCGGCAGTACTGCTACTATTAATCCGACCGCAACTTTAAACGCCACGAGTACCTATAGCGTGCAGATGGCGAGCGGAGTCATCAAGGATATGGCGGGTAATGCTTATGCGGGTATCAGCGATGCGATAGTGCTGAACTTTACCACTGTTCCTGCCAATGCAGGCTTGGTTGGCAAATGGCAACTTGACAGTAACGCCAATGATTCATCAGTCAATACGAACCATGGTACTTTTGCGGGGAACTATATTGATGGCGTTTATGGGAAAGCTGTTGATTTATCGGTTTCAAAAGTCTTTATCCATGATATTCCAGCCTATACCTTCAGCTCTGATTTTTCTGTTGGTTTTTGGTTTAACATGAATGGCTCAAACTCAGGCGTTTTTCTGGGACAAGATGAAGGAGGCGGGAATACCAATAAGTGGTTTATTGATTATGGGATGTACAATGCTTCCCGATTTGAAATCCACATTAATGGTCCATCTTCTGCCTTTTTACCGAGTAATCAAGTGACGTTGTCATCTGGCTGGAATCAGTTGACACTTGTAAAAAAAGGTAGTGATTACCAGTTTTATTTGAATGGCCTTAATATTGGGCACCAGACATTCAGCGGGGCTTTTCCTGATCCTGTGGCTGATTTAATTTTGGGTTATGCAGAACCCGGTCATCAGTTTTCAGGATTGATGGACGAAGTTGTGCTCTATAACAGGTCTCTGTCTGCTTATGAAGTACAGACTCTGGTTGGCTTGCAGCCAGAAAGTATTGCACCCACTCTTGTAGGCAGCACTCCATCCGATAATGCGACATTCGTTTTAGTTGGTAGCAATATTGTGCTGACCTTCAGCAAGGAGGTGCTGGCTGGGAGTGGAGATATTGTTATCAGCGATGGCACCGACATTCACACGATCAGTATTGGCGACAGCAGCCAGGTAACTATCAGTGGCAGTACAGTCACAATAAATCCGGCAGGTGATTTATTGCCTGACAGGAGCTACAGTGTGCAGATGGCGAGTGGTCTCATCAAGGATATGTCAGGCAATTCGTTTGCAGGAATCACCGATTCCACGACACTAAATTTTACTACGTTGAGTGGGAACGCCTTGTCAGGGGGGGGCGGTGACGACACCCTTGTTGGTGGAACAGGAAATGATACTCTTTCTGGTCAAAGTGGCAATGACCTTCTTATCGGAGGAGCCGGAGACGATACGCTGATTGGAGACAATGGTTATTGGTGGGTGGAAACAGGGGATGATACGCTGGAAGGGGGAGCAGGCAATGACTATATGTCTGGAGGCTCCGGAAGTGATACGTACCGCTTCAGTCGAGGCGACGGTCAGGATGTCATAAATAACTGGGAATATGATGCAGTAGCTGGCACGGTAGATACCCTTGAGTTTGGAGCTGATATCAACGCGGCAGATATCAGTGTGATTCGTACGGGAGACGATCTTCTGCTGACGCTGAATGGTACTGATGACAGCGTGAAGGTGCAGAATTACTTTGTAGACGAAGGTGCGTCAACCTATGCTGTTGATCTGATTCAGTTCGGCGATGGTACTGTCTGGGATGTTGAGGCGATTAAGAGCAAGGTTCTTGTCTGGACGACGGGCAACGACACGTTGATTGGGTATACAGCCAACGAAGTTTTATCAGGCGGTGACGGCAACGACTCTATTGAGGGTCGTGGTGGCAATGATGTTCTTGATGGCGGTATTGGCAACGATACCCTCAATGGAGGTGCCGGGAATGACTTGGTGACGGGTGGAAGTGGCAACAACGTGCTCTATGGAGATGCGGGTGACGACACCCTTGTTGGTGGAACAGGAAATGACACTCTTTCTGGTCAAAGTGGCAATGACCTTCTTATCGGAGGAGCCGGAGACGATA
>JBAXBW010000106.1:0-3790 GCA_037141805.1 Chlorobiaceae bacterium
ATATGCAGGTGGATTGATTTTGGATCAGCCTCACGGATCAGTTTAATCAGCATTTTGGCGGTTGTCCCGCGGACAATGGAGTCGTCAACAAGAATGATAGGCCGATCCAGAAGCACGCCGCGCACAATATTGTATTTGGAGCGAACCTTGATGTCGCGGCTGTGAATGCCCGGCTGGATGAATGTTCTTCCGACATAGTGATTACGGATGAGCCCGTGCTCAAATCTTGCCGGTCGCTCCATTTTGAGGCTTTCGCGAACAAAACCAAGCGCCGCCGTATTGGAGGAGTCGGGCACGCTGACAACCGTCAACTCCTTTTCACCGGGCTGGTGCTCAATTGTTGATTCTCGCGCAAGATTTTTACCGAGATTTCGCCTGATTTTGTCAACGGAATGGCCAAAAATAAAACTGTCGGGACGGGAGAAATAGACGTATTCAAAAATACATCGTGCTTTACGTTTGGAATGGGGCAAAAAAAGCGATGTCGGTTTTTCGTTTGCCACAGCAAGGTGGTCAATCAAAAGAAGTTCGCCAGGTTCGATATCCCTGATGTATTCTGCCTGGATGATGTCGAAGGCGCAGGTTTCGCTGGCAACAACATAGGCAAGCTCTCCGGTAAGCGGATCGACCTTCTTGCCGAGGGCGAGTGGTCTGAACCCGTAGGGGTCTCTGGCGGCGATCATCTGGTTGTTGGCCAGGAGTACCATCGAGTACGCACCCTTTACCTGTAATAATGCTTCGTAGAGTTGGTGTATGGGTTCTTTTTCGCGGCTTCTTGCGGCCAGATGGGGTATTATCTCTGTATCGGAAGAGGCCTGAAAAATAACGCCGAGTTCAGTCAGTTCGCGTCGCAGGGCACGGGAGTTGGTCAGGTTGCCGTTATGGGCAATTGCCAGACTTCCGGATCGGTAGGTCAGGGAAAACGGCTGAATATTGCTGGTGGATGACGAAGAACCTGTCGTCGAATAACGGTTATGACCAATCGCAGCATAACCACCAAGAGTTTCAAAAACAGTTTCATCCCTGAACACCTCGGCGACAAGACCCATGCCTTTATGCTGTTTGAAGAGAGTTCTCTTTTTGACCTTGTTGTATTCTGCTACGACGATACCGGCGGCTTCCTGTCCTCTGTGCTGAAGTGAGTACAGTCCATAGAAGGTATCTTCCGCGGGAGTTTTAGAATTAAAAACACCGAAAACCCCACACATAAGCAATGGTATGTTTAAAGTTCAGCGAACGCTCCAACAACACAAGTGAACATAACTAATTCAAACGGCAAACAGAAAATAATCATACACTCTGTCACCGTCTGAATCAGAATATGCCAGGGTCGTCGTTATGTTCCAGAGGTGTGCAGTCCTTTTGATAGCTGGTAATATTCAACTAACCACGCAAGACTATTGACGTAATAGTCGTCAGTTTCGTTATAATAACACTCCCTTTCGTTCTGCCGGATAGACCTTCTTTGCTGCGTCAGTATGTCTGGAGCAAGAGACGAACCTGCTACATCTGTTGCAGCATAAGCTGCCGTATAGAACAGCGGGTTTTCATCCGTCGTCAGGCTCTGGTTGTCGCAGGAATATTCGCTAAAAATTTTTCCACTCCGCTTAAACTCATTTTCGAAAATCAGGGAAAATTTCTGCAGCACAGCAAGAGCCCTTGGATCTTTGTTGAGATGATAATCTGCCGCTATTCTCAGCGGTACTCTTAAGGCATCCCATCCGTAAACCAGAGATTTTCCCGGCAGAACCACGATCTTTTCTTTCGGGTCAAGTGCGCACCAGTCAGGCACCAGTCCTGACTTTTTCCGGTCTCCGAAAAGCACCTGCAGCTTTCCGAGAAGATGATACGTTGTATCAGCCAGCTCAAGCCAACGTTCGTCTCCGCTGACCTCGTAAAAGACTTTGAAACTGGACGGAGAATAGTAAGATGGATTTTGGGCCACAAGTTTATCCGCTCTGCTTTCCGTGAGTGTTGAGGGAATAAGGTAGAGTCTTCCATTGACAAGAGCAGTCTCATGGTCGAGAATACTTTTGAGAACCTCTCTGGCAAGGTCGATATAGTGATTGTAATGCCATCTCCGGTAAGCGAGAACAAGGCTATAGGCGTAATCGATATCGGCATCAGACGCTGCGGTAGTATCACTGATCTTTCCGTTTTCGAAGTGCCATGCCAGCAATCTGTCGCCATGCGACGTTTTGCGTGAAAGCACGGATTCACTCCATGCGAGGCATTCATCAAAGGTCGTTCTGTCTCCCATGAGCACCGCGCGGAGCATGGCGTAGGACTCTCCTTCCGAGACGGTGTCCATATTGTTTGCCGGACGCACGACTCGACCCGCCCGAATAAAGGTGCGTTTGTAATGCGTCCATGAACTCCTCACAATTTCTTCGGGATTTACTGGAGGAGTCGAACATTTAATCATTAAAAGCTGCAAAAGAGAAAAAAGCAGCACGAAAGCACGGATTTTCATTCTCGGTGAAGATAAAAATAGCAAGGTGCACAAGAGTATTTTTCATTCATCATGCGATCTTCAGGTCACTTATAGCTCAATGATAAAAAGAAAAAACAGACTTTTTGTTACATTGGCACTATCTTTTGGATGTAGATGACCGATCGGGACTCTTCAATCAACTTATTTCAGAACTCATGATATCAACGACAAAAAAAACTCCTGCTCCTCCGGGAGTTGCGATATGGGTATTGGTAACACTGTTATGGGGAACGCTCTTTTACTGGACATCGATTTACATGTTGCATCTTGCCTCGCTCAGGCTTGGAGAGGGTTATTTCTGCCCGTCAACAAGTGAGCAGTGGAGTGTGTATGGCATTCATGTTTTGGTTTTGATAGTCTTTGCCTTTGTTGCGATGCTTGTAAGAGGGATGCTTGATCCGGGAAGTACACAACAGGTACAACGGTGGCAAAATATTTCTGAAGGGAAGGGAGAGAAGATCTTTGTCTCTTTCGCCGGAAGTCTTGCAACCAGTTTTTTCTTTACTGCTCTCACCGCGTTGACCTTTCTTGGTAGTTCCGGGTTTCTTGGTTTTATGGTTGTCTTTACTCTTCCGGTTGTTTTGCTTGCAGGAGTGTTTAATGTTGCCGCAGGGATAGCGGCATCACTGATTGTCGGCCTGATTTTTTTGATCGCAAAGGTTGGCAGAAAATGATGATGAAAAGTGTGATGCGGCACGGAGAGCCCGAAACAAAAAAAGCCCGGTCGATGACTGAGCTTTTTTGTTCTTTCTGTGGAGCTAAGGAGACTCGAACTCCTGACCCTTTGCATGCCATGCAAATGCTCTACCAACTGAGCTATAGCCCCTTATGTTGTTCTAATTAAAAGAAAAAAAAGTTGTTTTTCCAACTTGTTTTGTTGTTTCTTTGAGTGAGAAGCTGTTATTAATGAAAAAAAGCTGTTATGTCGTTGTTGTTTGTTATCAAGGAAGGGTTTTCAAGTATTGGACGGGCGAAGTTACCAGCAGCCATTACCGTCACGACAAGTTTTTTGACTCTTGTGCTGCTGGGCCTGTTCGGTACGGTCTCCCTTAGTTTTTTTGATGTGATTCAGGAGATTCGGAGCAGGGTGGAGCTTGAGGTCTTTCTTGGTGAATCGGTGACGGAACCGGAGGCGATGAATATCACTTCGCGGATTGAGAAGCTGAAGGGGGTTCGGGAGGCAATCTATGTTTCAAAGGATGCGGCGGCAAAGAGCTTTACTCGTGATTTTGGAGAGGATGTTGTAAAGATTCTTGGTTCCAATCCGCTTCCGAGGTCGATCAAGCTCAAGTTTCT
>JBAXBW010000107.1:0-3772 GCA_037141805.1 Chlorobiaceae bacterium
AGGATGCGGCTGTTCTGGTTGTCGAGGTTGCCGCTTGGCTCGTCGGCCAGCACCAGTTTGGGGTTATTCATCAGGGCACGGGCAATGGCGACTCGTTGCTGTTCTCCGCCGGAGAGCTCGGAGGGGAGATGGTCGAATCGCTCCGAGAGGCCGAGGCTTGCAAGCAGTTCAGCCGCCCTTTTTTTTGCTGGAGGCAGTTTGCCGGTGGCGATGAATTCGGGCATTGCAACATTTTCGAGAGCGGTAAAGTCAGAGAGGAGATGGTGAAACTGGAAAACGAAGCCGATTTTCTGGTTCCTGAACCTCGCAAGTGCCTTTTGGGAGAGAGTGTACTTTGTATCCCGGAACAAAAGCTCCTTGTCGAACATGATCTCACCGCTATCGGGGGTGTCGAGGGTGCCAAGCAGGTTCAGCAAGGTTGTTTTGCCGCTACCTGATGCGCCGATGATGGTCACCATCTCACCTTCGCCAACCGTCAGATCGACCTCGCGAAGGATCGGTATGGTGCGCTTGCCCGGTATGGTATATGACTTGCTGATATTTTTTGCTGTGAGCATTATGACGCTGGTTTAGTTTACCTGTTCTCTTCGATGAGCCATTTGTAAGTTGTCAATTCTTTCAGTACCATCGGGCTATGCGCATCAAGCAATTGTGTGCTGGTTCAATCGCAAAGGCCTTTTATCGACAGCAATGGAATTTGCTGAGAGAAAAATCACTCCAAAAGCCGATTGAGTCGTAGTGAGTTAATCATATCCAGAGAGGGGCCCGTCATGAATGTTGTCGCCAGTGCCATCAGTACCATCATGGTGAAAAGTTCAGGAGAAAGCACTCCAAGGTCATATCCGATATTTAAAATCACCAACTCTACCAATCCACGGGTGTTCATGAGAACTCCGATGGATAAACTCTCTTTCCATGAATGACCAACAAACCTTGCGGCAATAGCACTGCCTGCAAGTTTTCCTGTCACAGCCACAATAATAACAATCAAACAAATACCCCATAAAATTGGAGTGTTCAACAAACCGATTTGAGTACGGAGTCCACTAAATGCAAAAAACAAAGGTAAAAGCAAAATCAGGCTGATATCCTCAATTTTCTGAACCAGAACCTTTCGAAAATCAAAATTTGACGGGATAATGATTCCTGCAACAAAAGCCCCAAATAAAGCATGAATGCCAATAATTTCTGTCACATAGGCAGACAATAACAACATGAGAAAAAACAGTGGCAAGATCGACTTCTTGATGGTTTCATGAGTAAAATAGCGGTTCGCAAAATGTTTGAGCAAAGGCTTGACACCAAAGAACATCAGTAAGATATAGCCCACAGAGAGCAATAAGGTGATCAGCGATCCTGTTATCGCTCCCGCTTTAATGACGGCAATAACGACAGCCAACAAGCACCAGCCGGTGACATCGTCCACAGCAGCACAGGTGATGACTGTGGTACCTAAAGAGCTATGTGTTATGCCACGTTCCTGAAGTATTCTGGCCAAAACAGGAAAGGCTGTGATACTCATGGCAATCCCCATAAACAACGCAAAGGCAGAAAAAGGAACGTTTGGCGCATACGTGGGATAGAGAAAATAAGCTAAACCTACACCTAAAAAAAAGGGCAAATAATGCTGGCATGGCTGACTATCAATGCGGTGTGGGCATTTTTTTTCAGCTCACTTACATCTAATTCCATACCGATGATGAACATAAAAAGAATCAATCCGATCTGGCTCAGAAATTGGAGGTTGGGTAGAGAAGTAGCGGGAAAGAGAAATGTTGAAAATGCAGGAAAGAAGAGACCCATCAGAGATGGTCCCAAAAAGATTCCGGCAATAATTTCACCGATAACAGCAGGCTGCCCAATTTTACCAAGCAGCCATCCCAACAGCCGTCCTATAGAAATAATGGAAAGCATCTGCAGAATAAATATCGACAAAGGATGTTGCAGATTATGGAATAACTCATTGAATATTGAACCGGTCTCTTTTTTGGGGATAAGCAACACTTCTGTGATGCCTTTGTTAATTTCAAGAGTTTTTCCCTGTTGAAGCACTATCCACAATAACAATCCCAGTCCACCGATCACCATGATATAAAAGATGATGTTTTTTTTCATGAGTTCTCCTCTGCTGCGAATGTGTATTGCCTTGCGCCGAAACTGTTTATACTGATTTGGCTGATTCGGGAAAAGTGGTGAAACAGGAAGAGGATGCCGATTCTCTGGTTCCTGAACCTGGCAAGCGCCTTTTGGGGGAAGGTGTATTTAGTATCAACGAACAAAACCAATCCCATCTTCGCAAGCCGTAAGATCAACCCCACAAGGGATCGGGACGGTGCGCTTGCCCGGAATGAAGTAGCCGTTACGTTGGGCTGGTTTGGAAATTCCTTTTTATATGCTGTCAACTCTTTCAGCGTCATTGGTCCATAGACGTGGAGTATTTGCGTGCAGCGTCAATAAATCGCTTCTATTTGTTAGTTTCGGAAAATACATCTTTTGCTGAACAGGTTTGTAGCTTTTCCTGATCAAAAGCTGCGACCCTCTACGTCGTGCTCGAACGAAAATCCCTATGCTATTATAGAATAATATGTTAAATTCGTTTTTCAGGTTGAAAATTTTTTATCAATAAGCTCCAAGAGCAAAATAATACCCCATTATAGGCATTTTTGCCAAAAAAAGGTGTAGTAAGGTGTCCTGAAACAACAATTGCCTCCAAACTTCGGTTTCTGAAATCCACTATGCGTAGCATCATCAACCATCAAATGATGTTCGGTCAGACCGATATTTCTGCTCTATAGTTCAATGAAAAATCTCGCGATGATATGCCAAAAATCCTGAGGGGGCTTCAGGCTATTTACACGAATATTGAACTGCGCAAACAAGTGCTTTCCATTCTTGAAGAGGTACTCCCTGAGCGGAAAAATGGCACAGGAAAAGCGGATTCTCGTACGGGACGACCAGGCATGGATCAATGGGCTATCCTGGTAATGGGTGTTGTTCGACTGGTACGCAATGCTGATTATGATCATCCTCATGTCAATCATCATGATATGCTTCGCAAGATGCTTGGTCATAACGATTGGACAGATAAAACGTGCTATGAACTTCAGACGATAAAAGATAATGTCCGCTTATTTACACCCGAACTTCTTGACAGAATAAGTCGTGAAGTCGTTCTCGCTGGTCATGGTCTGGTTAAAAAAAAAGCAGGAGTGCCTGTTGAATTTGGATTACCAGTCTGCATAGTTGAAGATCAATTTGGTTTCATTTTACATCACAAAGTGATGCAAAAAACGACTGATAGCTCGATTGCTGTATCCATTGTTGAAGAGACAAAGAAACGTTTTTCAAACTTGTATTCGATAAGTTACGACAAAGGATTTCATAGCGTAACAAACCAAACTGATCTGATACCGCTTGTCGAGAAAGTGGTGTTACCGAAAATCGGCAAGCTTTCAGTAGCTGATAAAGCGCATGAATCAGAACCAGAATTCAAAAGATTGAGACGCAAACATTCGGCAGTCGAATCGGCAATTAATGGTCTTGAGGTTCATGGTTTAGATATATGTCCAGATGATGGCATTAAGGGATTCGAGCGTTATGTCGCTCTTGCGGTGTTGTCGCGCAACATTCACCAGTTTGGTGCTCTTTTACTGAAGCAGGATGCAAGACGACACCGTGGACCGTACAAAAAAGCGGCCTGAATTCATCTCTAAAACAGGAGTTATTGAGGCGTTTAATGGGAGAGGTGCGTCCAGTTTATGGCTTTTGGAAC
>JBAXBW010000108.1:0-3685 GCA_037141805.1 Chlorobiaceae bacterium
GATTTGCGCTGGTTGTTTCGCGCTTCAACGATTTTATAGGGCAGAAACTTGTTGAAGGTGCTGTAGACTGTATCCGCCGTCACGGTGGTTCGGAAGAGCAGATTACCATCTACCGCTGTCCCGGTGCCTTTGAGCTGCCGATGGTCTCCAAAAAGGTTGCGCTGAGTGGCAAGTATGATGCCATTATAACCCTTGGAGCCATTATCAGGGGCTCAACTCCTCATTTTGATGTCATTGCCGCTGAAGCTACCAAGGGAATTGCACAGGTTTCTCTCGACACCGGGGTGCCGATTGCTTTTGGTGTGCTTACCACTGAAAATATTGAACAGGCGATTGAGCGGGCAGGTACCAAGGCTGGTAACAAGGGTTTTGATGCAGCCATGACAGCCATTGAAATGGTGAACCTCTACCGGCAGATTTAGTCGTTGCGGTACCGGTTGAAGTTGGCGGTAATGACCCCGGAGCAGGCCGCCATAAGCTCTTCGAGGGTACCGAACGAAGAAGGCTGAATTGGCTTGTCGATGATCACCCTGATAGTTCCCTTGTTGATGACAAGGCTCTTTTTGGGAGTGATCAGATGGCTGCCGATGATCGTGATGGGTAGTACCGGAGCGCCACCCTTCATTGCAACACGGAACGCTCCGCGCTTGAACGGAAGCAATTCCCCTGTGGCAGATCTGGTTCCTTCCGGAAAAATGTGGAGGGAATGGCCCTTTTTCAGCACATCTATTGCATCAACAAGACTGTTGAGAGCATCCCGGTTTTGACCCCGTTTGATCATGACATAGCCCGCCTGCCGCAGAGCCCGGCCAAAGAGCGGTATTTTGCCCAGCTCCTCTTTGGCCATAAACCTCAGATTCAACTTCATGGTGCCCAGCAGCAATGGTATATCGGCCATACCAGCATGATTGCTGATAACGAGATAGTGTTGGTCAGAACTGTAATTCTCCTGCCCGATGACCTCAATAGTTATTCCAAAGAGCTTTGCGTTAAGCCGACCCCACCATGCGGCTATAGCATAAAAGCTGTTGCCGCCGGGGTTGAAGAGGGCAAGTAAAAGGATCAACACTATCCCGAAAAACGTGATCGGAATAATGATAAAAAGGAATATCAGTGTTCTTGAATTCATTCGATACGCTCATACAAAGTTACTGGTTGAGTCCGTTGAGAAAAGAGGCGAGTTCTTTATACTCCGAACGGATCAAGGTGGCACGTTTCTTTTTTTCCATGAGTTCGTGAAGGTTTGAGGGTATCCCGATTTTTTTGTCAAGTGCCTCCTCTATTGCCTCAAGAAATTTTGCCGGGTGTGCGGTTGACAGTAAGATGCCCGGTTCTTCGGCATGATTGTCCAAACCTCTGTATCGTTCAAGCGCCCTGAACGCTACGGCGGTATGCGGCTCCATCACATAGCCAAAGCGCTCATGCACGGAGCGGATTGTTGTTACGGTCTCTTCATCCGAAACGGCAATACCGGTGATATCTCTCCCCATAGAAGCATAGTCATTGTGGTAGAAATATCTCAACCGGGCAAAATTGCTCGGGTTGCCGACATCCATTGCCGTTGAAAGAGTGGTGATGGTCGGTCGTGGCTCGTAGCGTCCGCTGTCGATATAGCGAGTCACGCTGTCGTTGGCATTTGATGCCGCAATGAAGTGGCCAATCGGAAAACCCATCCGTTTTGCAAGGATGCCCGCAGTCAGGTTGCCGTAATTGCCGCTTGGAACGGAAAAGAGAGGTGCACTGAAGCCGTACTGCTCCTTAAGCTGGAGGGCGGCCCAGCCATAATAGAAAGACTGAGGAATCAAGCGAGATATATTGATGGAGTTGGCCGAAGTGAGCGTCAGGGATTTATTCAGGGTTGGATCGACAAACGCCTGTTTGACCATGCGCTGGCAATCATCGAAATCTCCCTGGACTTCAAGGGCATGAACGTTGCCACCGGCAGTGGTGAGCTGCTGTTCCTGAAGAGGACTGACTTTCCCTGAAGGGTAGAGCAGCACCACTCTTGTGTTTGCAATTCCCTGAAATCCATACGCTACGGCGCTTCCCGTATCTCCCGACGTTGCCACAAGTACGGTGATGAGCTTCTCCTCTTCTGCCGCATAATAGCCGGTCAGACGGGCAAGAAAGCGGGCACCGTAATCCTTGAAGGCGAGTGTCGGGCCGCAAAACAGCTCTTCGACAAAGGTGCGGCTGCCGAGCTGCACAATCGGCGTGTCGAAAGTATAGCAGCTTTCAATGATGTCGCTGAGTTGTTCGGGAGGGATTGCGCCGTCGATAAATTTTTTTGCAATGGCAAAAGCGATGTTGTTGAAGCTTGCGCCTTCAAGAAGCGCCATCTCTTCCGGCGAGAAGCGTGGAATTTCGGAAGGGACATAAAGACCTCCGTCGGGAGCCAGTCCTTCAAGAGTGGCCTTTTTCAGGGAGACCGGTATTGATGTTTTATTGGTACTGAAATAGATCATGAGTTCTGGTGTTCGATAAATGGTTGTTACAGTATTCGTGCACCTTGCTTGCAGATCGGCGTCACCCATACATCTGACTCCAGATGTGCTTTGGAGTGGAGAAAGGCCTCTTTCATGGCGTTCCCTGCCTGAAGAGCAGTTTTTTCAGAGGAGGAAAAGGCAAACACTGAGGGGCCTGATCCCGCTATGCTGCACCCGAGAGCGCCCGCATCCATCGCCGCCTGCTTGACCTCAAAAAAACCGGGAATCAACGGCGCACGTTTTGGCTCAGCGATAACGTCAACAAGAGCGCGTCCGATAAGGTCATAGTCGGAGGTAAGCAATCCCGCTACAAGAGCCCCGACATTACCCCATTGCCGGGTTGCTGTTTTCAGTGGAATCGCAGTTGGAAGCACTGAGCGGGCATAAGCGGTGCGCAGTTCGGTATGGGGATGCACCAGAGAGCAGAAAAGATGCTCGGGAGACGGAATTATAATAAGATCAAGCGGCGTATAGCTCCGTATCAGCACAAAATTGCCAAGAATCGCCGGTGCGGCGTTGTCGGCATGGGCCGATCCGCAGGCAACCCGCTCACCCTCAATGGCAAAGTGCACCAGCTCCATTTTCGAACAGGGGAGTCCCAGCAGTTCGTTGGCGGCTACGAGCGCAGCCGCTGCACTTGCCGCGCTGCTCCCCATCCCGCTGCTGAGCGGCAGGTGCTTGACAAGCTCAAGGGAGATATGGCCGGTAAAATCAATCTGCTTATGGGCACGGATATATTCGAGAAATTTCAGGACAACAAAGCTTGAAGTGTTTTTTTTGGGATCAAGGGGAAGCGCGCCACCATCCCCTGTGATGCTTGTAATGGAAACTGGAGACCCGGTGTGAGGAGAGTCGGAAAGCGTCAAAATTACCTCATCCCCTGGTTCAGTAATGGCAAATCCGAGAACATCAAAGCCACAGGCAACATTGCCAACTGTTGCTGAAGCAAATCCTTTGACAGTTTTCATACTGTTTATTGCTGAAAAAATTCCGGTATGTGTTATGTAATGGTTTACATTTAATGCAAGCATGTCATTCAAATGAGAGAAAGGAATTTGAATAACTAAAAGCTTTTCATTAAATTTGAGTTTTAAACCTTTTGGAAAGCAACAGTCCTTTGTCAGTTGAATAATTCAAAAGAAGTTAAGCAGAATCTTTCTCTTTTCTTAACAAATAACCAAGCGGAATAAGATATGTCT
>JBAXBW010000109.1:0-3673 GCA_037141805.1 Chlorobiaceae bacterium
TGCTGGCGGAGTGACCGAATGAGTAGCAGACGCTCTCTCCGTTTGTGTCACGAAGGGAGACAATCGCTTTTTGGGGTTGTTCGGTCTGTTCGGGAGAAACGGCAATGATCTGGCGCACAATATCCTTGATGCCTTCAATAAAATTGAAATGGAGCGGATCGAAAGCACTCAGGATCTGCTTGCTGAAATTGGTAAGGCTGTTGATGCTGTTGTAAGCTGAGTATAGCTGATCGTTAAGCCCTTTGACCCGCAGCAGCATGGCGACCCGCGCCAGCACTTCGGTGCTGTCAAACGGTTTGGAGATAAAATCCTCTGCCCCTGCCTCGATCGCCAGGATACGGTTTTCTTTTGAGGCATTTGCGGTCAGCATGATGATCGGGATGTTATTGTGCTCTTGATCGGACTTGATCCGGCGGCATACCTCAATACCGTCCATCTCCGGCATCATCAGATCCAGCAGAACAAGGTCAATCGGTTCTTCCATCAACTTGGCCAGAGCATCTTTCCCGTTTATGGCAAAAACCAGCCGGTAGCCTAGCGGTACAAGTATAGACTTCAGAAGCGACAGATTGACCGATTCATCGTCTACGCAGAGAATAGTTGCAGAAGCAGTTATATTTGCCATCATCCCGGTATGTATCGGGTGGGTACGGACTCCATGTTTGGCGGATTCTGCAACGGAGTGTCGGGTGACGATACCTTTTAAAACCTCCGAGGTTATCCTTCCTTGCTCAAGCAAACCATTCGTGCACTCCAACAGTGCTATTTTAAGCTTTGTTGCGTCGACAGGTTTCATCTCATGTCTCAGATCGCCGAGGTCGCCGGATTGTATCTGGTCTTCAGGGATGTCAAATGCTGACAAGACAATTGCCGGAAGCGATTTATCATGGGTGCGTACGTGTTTCATCATGGCAAGCCCATCCATCACCGGCATCTTGATGTCTGTGATGATAATATCCGGATGGTGCTCATGGTAGGCCGCCAAACCTTCAGCACCATCTTTGGCAGTTATCAATACACCGACAATACGAGATAAAAACTCGCAGCACATCCCCCTGGTTTCATCGTCATCCTCAACGTACAACACTTTAAGTTGTTTCAGTTTATCCAGAGTCTGCGCGCCAACATCAATGGTTTTTTTCCGTAAAGGGTATGCCGTCGATGAAAGCCATTTTGCAAGGACAGCGGCAAACACCTCTTTTTTGATCGGTTTTGAAACAAAGTCATCCATGCCGGCTTCAATACACTTATCATGACCCTCCTTCATGGCATTGGCGGTCATAGCGATGATCGGTACGTTATGATTGATAACCCCTGAGCTTTGAGCGCGGATTATACCGGTCGCTTCAAAACCGTTCATGTTCGGCATTGCGCAATCCATCAGCACCAGATCATAGTTGATCTTCGCCAGTGCTTCCAGCGCTTCTTGGCCGTCTGCAACCAGGTCAGCAGAGTACCCCAGCGATTTCAGCAGAAGAAGAGCGACTTTTTGATTGATAATGTTGTCTTCAGCCACAAGGATACGTGCGGTGAGATCGCCCAAGCTTACAACATCGCGAGGTGCAACAAGCTGTGCATGGGTAGTGGCCTCCTGAGCGGCTTTCAAGGCTTCAGCGTTTTGCTTTTCAAACCGGACAGTAAACCAGAAGGTAGAACCTTTCCCCTCTTCGCTGGTAACGCCTATTTCGCCACCCATAAGCTCTGCCAGTTGTTTGCAGATGGTCAGCCCCAGACCGGTGCCTCCGTATTTGCGGGTGGTAGAGGCATCTACCTGGGTGAAAGGGGCAAATATGGCACTAAGACGGGACGCCGGTATGCCAATGCCGGTATCACTTATTGCGAACCTGATTGCCACAGAGTCACCTTGATCTGATACGAGTGACGCATTAACAGCAACAGCGCCTTGCTTCGTGAACTTGAGGGCGTTGCCGACCAGATTGATGATAACCTGCCGGACTCTGCCGGAATCACCTTTCAGAATTTTCGGAATATCAGGCTCAATGTGGTAGGTTAGTACATTCCCTGCGTCATCAGCTCGATAGGCCGATAACCGAACGATGTCATCCAGCAAAAGCCGCAAATCAAAGTCGGCCAGATCCAGTTCAAGCTTACCGGCCTCAATTTTGCTGAAATCGAGGATATCGTTTATCAATATCAGTAAGTTTTCACCACTTCTGGAAACAATTTCAGCATAATCCCGCTGCTCTGCGCTCAGATCGGTTTCTAAAAGAAGATTGGACATGCCGATTACCCCATTCATCGGAGTGCGGATTTCATGACTCATGCTGGCCAGAAATTCGCTCTTGGCGACGTTGGCGGAATCAGCCTGCTCCCTTGCTTCTATAAGTTCGACCTGTTGCGCTTGAAGCTCCTCGTTCTGAGCCGTATTTTTTTCCAGGCTTTCTTTATTCTTTAATTTCAGTTCCCTCAGGTTTTCGACCATCACCTTTAATGCCCAAAGGACACCTGACCGATTGTCATTATCCACCTGTACCGTCATGGACAGGTCGTCGTTTGCCACAGCTTCGGCTATTTTACGGAGGTATGATGGTTCTGCGCCCAGATCCCGGAACAATCGCTTTATGATTAATGTTGCCAACGCTCCGGACAGCAGCAAAGAGACAAGAATCAAGATGACAGCATGCTTTTCCCCCTTCTCGAAGCGAGCATTATTCTTCTTCTGTTCCTGTTGCGCAACGATCTGTTGCAACGAAGCCAGCTCCGATAGTTTGCTGGTAAGCGGGTCAATGTTCCGAAACAACTCTGTGTTGAACAACCGTATTAACTCTTTTCGATCCTCTCTGACTAAAATGTCATTCAGTTTTGCTATATCATCATCCGCATGTTTCATCAGCGGCATTAGCTCATCTATAAGTTTACGCTCCGTAGGTGTGATAAAGGCACCGAGATATTCCTTCCATTTGTCGGCAATTATTTTCTGCGACTCCGGTACACTCCTGCGTGCTTCCTCAAAAGTAATGGTGCCGTCACGGGCTTTACGTGCCGTAGAGATGATATTAATCCGGTAATTATCCGAGACAGTTTTGATTTGTAGAATCGGCACCAGACGATCTGTGTACATGCTGTTGAGCGCGTTATTATCGATCTTGGCGATGTACACATCGTGACCCCATATGCCAAGCATTGTAGAAAGCATCACAGCAATCAGCAAATAAAGAGCTGTTCTTATTCTCATTCGGTTGCCCCCAATAGCGAGTTAGTGGCAGCTTCCCACAACACTCTTCAACGCATCCCGCAACTGTTCAAAACTGTAGGGCTTACTGATAAACCCGGCAATATTCTCGACTGCAATCCGTAAGGTTACAACCGTATCAGAGAAACCGCTGGAAATAATGATCGGCAGTTCCGGGTTGATTTTTTTCAACTCACTGAACAGCGCATAACCATCCATAACCGGCATGCCTATGTCCGTTACAACCAGGGTTATCTTCTCCGCATTCATCCGGTACAACTCCAAAGCTTCCTTGCCGTTTGATGCATCAATAACCGAGAATCCAAGTTCTTCCAGCATGGTTTTAGCTACAAATATGACATGTTCTTCATCATCGACCAGAAGAACCGTGCCGCTCCCCTGCCATGGTGCAAAAGATGCCTGCTGATCTGATTCCTCTTCAGGAGCCTCTTTATATACCGGCAGATAAATCTTGATGGT
>JBAXBW010000110.1:0-3655 GCA_037141805.1 Chlorobiaceae bacterium
GGAAAAGCCACACTTAGCAAGACTCAGGTTAATATCTGGATGCTGATGGATGAAATGGTCAGTATGCTGAAAGCGACCATCCCGCAGAATGTGGTGATCAAACCAGAACTATCAATAGGCATCCCCTTTATAAATGGCGATGCCAGCCAGATCAGACAAATTGCCATGAACCTGATTAACAACGCATCGGAAGCCATAGGTGAAGAACAGGGTGAAATAAAAGTATTACTCACAAAGACGACAGTAACAGCTGAACACTTAGACAAGGACTATCACGGCAAAGCTATTCCACCCGGCGGGTATGTCTGTCTGGAAGTCACCGACAACGGCTGTGGCATGGATGAAGAAACAAAATGGCGTATCTTTGAGCCATTCTATACAACCAAATTCACTGGTCGTGGTTTGGGGATGTCGGCAGTACTTGGCATCATACAAGCCCATAATGGAGCGTTACAGCTATTCAGCGAACTGGGGAAAGGTACAACTTTCAAAGTATATCTGCCCTTTAAGACGAGTGCTTCCAACGAAGATGAAAATCAGAAAAAAGCCGATACTCCAGCACCGTGGCAGGGGAGCGGCACGATACTGCTGGTGGAGGATGAAGAACCGATTCGGATTATTGCGAAAACTCTGCTTGAAAAGTTCGGTTTTACTGTTCTGGAAGCTGTGAACGGCATAGAAGCGTTGGAGTTGTACCGGAAGAACGCCGCAGATATTACCCTTGTGGTAACTGACATGGGAATGCCTGTAATGGATGGCTACGCCCTGTTCCGTGAGCTGAAAAAGATCAAGCCAAAGCTGCCGATCATTGTTTCCAGTGGATATGGTGAAGGAGATGTCACATCCCGTATAGCCCGAGAGGATATTGCCGCATTGATAAACAAGCTGCAAAATCCGGAGTACACTGGACACCCAATCCGGAATTAACTGGACAGTCCGTCCGGAACTGACTGGACACCCAATCCGGAACTGACTGGACACCCAATCCGGTTTCGGGTGGACAGCGAATCCGGTTTTAACTGGACACTTTTTTACGATTTCCGGATTTGGTGTCCAGTTGATTTCGGACTAATTTCTTCTCACCTTCCTGTCATATCCCACGTACCATCCCCGGAAAATTCCGGAGGTCATGGACATGAAAGGCAGGAAGAAATCAATGCGTACTGTTCGAGAAATATTAAGGCTGTATTTTGAGCATGACCTGAGCCAGCGAGCCATTGCCAGAGCTTGTGCGGTCTCCCCCACAACCGTTGGTGAGCATCTGGAACGAATCCGGCAGACAGATCTTGACTGGTCTGCTGTTGCCGCCCTTGACGACAGCTCTTTGAAAACTGTTCTGTTCCCTTTAGACGCTGTTCCTTTAGCCCGCAAGGTAATGCCCGACTTCGACTATCTCAGAGCTGAGATGAAACGCAAAGGGGTCACCCTGCAACTTCTCTGGGAGGAGTACCGTGCCATCCATCCCGATGGTTACAGCCGCACCCAGTTTTTTGACCTCTATCGTCGGCACGGCAAAACCATCGAGCCGGTCATGCGCTTTGAACACAAGGCGGGTGAAAAACTGTTTGTTGACTTCTCCGGAGATACTCCGGCCTATGTTGACCGGGAGACCGGAGAACTGATCTCCGTCGAGCTTTTTGTAGCGGTCATTGGCGCCAGTTCCCGCACCTACGCCCTGGCGGTTGCTAGCCAGCAGATACCGGACTGGAGCAGAGCACACATAGGCGCTTTCGAGTATTACGGCGGTGTGCCGGAAGTCATTGTCCCTGATCAGCTTAAATCTGGGGTCAAGACCAGCTGCCGCTATGATCCGGAAATCAATCCCGTCTATTCCGAATTATGCGCCCACTATGGTGTAGTAGTCATACCTGCCCGTCCTCTTGAACCACGTGACAAAGCCAAGGTTGAAAACGGTGTCTTAAATGCCCAGCGCAGGATACTGGCTACTTTACGCAACCGCACTTTCTTCTCACTGACTGAAATCAACGACGCTATTGCAGTAGAACTTGAGAAACTGAACAACCGTCCCATGCAGGGCCTTGGCAAGTCCAGAAACGAACTCTTTGCCGAGATTGACAAACCTGCGCTCAAGGCACTGCCTCAAGAGCGTTTCCAGATCCGTGAATGGAAGAAAGCCAAGGTCAATATCGACTATCACATTACGGTACAGGGATCCTGGTACAGTGTCCCCTATACCCTGATTGGCAAAGAGGTGGAGGTCTGCCTGACCATCTCCACTGTTGAGGTACTCCATAACGGCAAGCGGGTAGCCTCCCATCTGCGTACCCACAAGAAGGGGTTCTATGTCACCGCAGATGAGCACCGTCCACACAGCCACAAGGAACACCTTGAGTGGACACCTTCGAGGATGAAGCACTGGGGTGAAAGCATAGGCCCGCAGACCGGCGCCATGATTGAGGCCATCATCAAAACCGTTGTTCATCCCGAGCATGCCTATCGCAGATGCCTGGGGCTGTTACGCCTTGCCAAGAAGTGTGGCAATGAGCGGCTGGAGCTGGCCTGTAGCAAGGCAATCAAGCTACAGGCTATCGGCTATCAATGCGTCAAAAACATCCTGGACAAGGGGCTTGAACGAGCTGAACTGCAACTTGAACCTGAAGAACTGCAACTACCGCTTCAGCACGATAACATCAGGGGAAGCAGTTACTATGCAGGGGGTGCCACATGATGCTGGAACACACTCTTTCCAAGCTGAATGTTCTCAAACTGCATGGTATGGCAGAAGGCTTGACGGAACAGAACCAGAGCGCCATGTACACGGAGCTTCCCTTTAATGACCGACTGGGCCTGCTGGTTGACCGTGAGATTACGGTACGTGACAACCGGAGATTGACCAATCTGTTGCGGGGGGCCAAACTTCGTTACAGCAATGCCTGCGGTGAGGAGATTGACTTCAGGACGCCAAGAGGACTCAGTAAAGAGGTCATCCTTTCGCTGATGCAGAACAACTGGATCAAGGAAAAGCAGAACGTGATCATCACCGGCCCCAGCGGCAGTGGCAAGACATTCATCGCCTGCACCCTTGCCAATAGTGCCTGTAGGAGTGGTTACAGTGCCTTCTACATACGGCTGCCGAGACTACTTCAGGAGATGAACATAGCCAGGGGGGACGGCAGTTATGGCAAGCAGCTTACCAGGCTGGCCAGATATAGCCTGCTGGTGATTGATGACTGGGGGCTGGCAAAGCTTGTAGACAAAGAACGCCGGGACATTCTGGAAGTGCTGGAAGACCGGCACGGCATAAGTTCTACCGTCATCTCAAGCCAGATCCCTCTGGACAGATGGCATGACACCATCGGCGATCCGACCATAGCAGATGCCGTGCTCGACCGACTGGTACACAATGCCCATATGATCACGATGAATATGAAGGCTGAATCAATGCGAAAACTGATGTCAAAGAGCAGGTGAACTGGACACTGCAAAAACAAAAAAACGACAGGAAGAAAAGAGAGAAATCACTGTCCAGTTAAAACCGGATTAGGTGTCCAGTCAGTTCCGGATTTGCTGTCCAGTTAAAACCGGATTCACTGTCCAGATAAAACGGATTGCGCATTTCCCCGATAATGCAGTTTGCTATTTCTAAAATATCTTCAGAATTGTCGTTAGAAATAATTGTTTCAGCAATTTCGTT
>JBAXBW010000111.1:0-3650 GCA_037141805.1 Chlorobiaceae bacterium
GTGGTGGATTCCGACCGCCGAATCCTTGAGCTTGTCAGCAATGGAACCATCATCAATGTCCTTGCTCTGGTTGTTCCTGATGCATCGGACTCTTATGCTGAATTTGACATTCCTCTTCTGCACAGGGACAGCATCAGTGAGGTCGCAGCATTTATTGAAACTTGTTTGCTTGCCCATTCCTTGAAAGAGAATCCCCTGTATGGACTAATACTCGCAGGGGGGAGGAGTTCCCGCATGGGAAATGACAAGGCGCTCATCGAATACCATTCGGAAAATCAGCTTCTCCATACTGCCGCGCTTCTTCGGCCACAATGCCAGGAAGTGTTTGTTTCATGCCGTGAAGAGCAGGCAGAAACATACCGCCATTTCGGGATTCCGATTATTACCGACTCTTATCTTGGCATTGGACCAATGGGAGGGCTGCTCTCCGCACAGCAAGCCTGGCCAGATGCAGCATGGGTTGTTGCTGCATGTGACCTGCCTTTTCTTGATGAGGTCATTGTTCATCAACTCTGCTCAGAGCGTCATCCGATGCGTTTTGCAACAGCCTTCAGGCATCCTCAGTCGGGCTGTCTTGAACCGCTCTGTGCCTGTTACGAGCCAAAATCCCGCAACAGACTTTTTCTTCGCCACGTGGAGGGAGACAACTCACTCGCCGCATTTCTCGATGAGTCACGTATAGCAGAGCTTGTACCCCGAGATGCCAGGGCTCTGCAGAACATCAATGATCTTGCAGGATGGCAGGGTAGAGGTCGTCCCTCATGAATACCACCAAAAGGGATGGGTACTTGTTGAGAACAAGAGAGCTGTAGTGCTTCAGCTACAAAAAAAAGGCGGGGAGCTTTTCCCGCCTTTCAGTAATCATCATGCGAACGGATCTTACTTGCTCTGTTGAACCATATAAGCGACCGCATCGCCAACCTGTGCATCGGTAAGTTTGAGATTGCCACCTTTTGCCATCATCGTCCCTGTTTTACCAGTAAATCCTTTGATTGAATTGTTGACCAGTACCTTCTCGCCCTTGGCGATACGTGGGGCCCAAGCCGTTTTATCGCCGGTTTTAGGTGCTCCCATCATACCCGTTTTGTGGCAGGTCACACAGCTTGCATCGTATGTGGTTTTACCTGCTGCTGCATTGTAGGCGGCGTTGGCAGCGGCAGAGTTCATTGAAAAAACAAAGAGCGCACAAAAGGCGGCTGAAACGAAACGGGACATAGTCGGGATTCCTTTACGTTTAGTTTTATGGGAAGGGTGAATCATACAAGTCCTTGATTTTAACATTTTGTCAGTATGAATCCAAATGGTTTTGAAAATCTCTGACTGTCACTCACAAGCTGCCGGTTTTACACAGTTGCTATTTCAACAACCATCCCCGGCTTGATCGTTCCACCATGTACTACACGGCAAAAGAGCCCCTCTTTCGGCATAATGCATTCTCCGGTTGCGCTCTTTATGGCACATCCCGCATTGTGGCACTCCTTGCCGATCTGGGTAATTTCAAGAACGATATCATCTCCGATCAATAATGAATTACCAATGGTGAGAACAGAAAGATCAATGTCTCTGGTCACAATATTTTCAGCAAACATACCATGATCCAGCTCCGGCATTTTACGACGCATTCTGTCAATACTTTCTCCCGAAAGAACAGAGACTTGCCGATGCCAGTCTCCGGCGTGAGCATCACCCTCTATTCCCCATCCGGTTCGAACTGTGATTTCGCCGACGGCCTTTTTTACAACTCCTTTTTCGGTACTGATACAAATCGCATCTATGAAACCCATACGTTATTTTGATTGAGTTCTGCCTTCGATATTGCAGAGTTTTATCGGTTGATGGAACGCAGCCAGTGCCTCCAAAATAGTATATTGGAACACCACTCCAAGCCAAGGTTCGCTGATTTCTGCGCAATATGCAATGCCTGATGCATTAACTTCTGAATAATTCAGTGCGACTTGGCAAAGTACAGGGTTTTTGATCCCAAACGGAACTGGCTCAGAGAATAAGGGTGAAGGAAAATTGCGTCGTCACATCAAGCTTTTGAAGCAGGAAGAGATTGAATTCAGGTATGTCCGTGAATATCTTGCGCTGGCATTCAATGCTGCCAGGAGTGCGTGAGAGCGAACTCATCATTTCACCGGATTTTGGCAAAAATAGCCTCGTTATCACTATAACAATGAGAGAAAGTCCCAACGATTCTGAAAAAGCATTTTTGTAAAAAATTACCACTAAAATACTATGGGAATTGGAGCAGTAAAAAAAGAGCTTGCCCGTCTGGACAAGGATGGGCTTATCAAGTTACTGTCTGAGCTGTACAGCAAAGACAAGGCTACGCGCGAGTTTCTTGATTTTTATGTGAACCCGGATGAAGATGCATTGCACAAGAAATGCCGGGACAAGATTTCACTTGCTTTTTTCCCGAAACGTGGCTATCAAGTACGGCTGACCGAGGGTAAAAAAGCCATTGCTGATTTCAAAAAATGTTCATCAAATGTCGAATTGCTTGCCGATCTCATGCTTTTCTATGTTGAGCAGGGGGTAGACTACACCAACGAATATGGTGATATTGACATGCCGTTTTATAACAGTGTTGCCAGTGTGTATGACCATGCCATGCAATTGATCAAACAAGAGCATCTCCTGACAAAATTTGCAGAGCGAGCGGAGCAGATTGTTCATGACACGCGTGGTATTGGCTGGGGATTTCATGATGATCTTGATGGTTCGTATACGCAGACCTACACTGAGGGGTGATGATGAACGCAAATGGGGCGGTTGAACCACGAATCAACAAAGCAATGCAACGATGAATATATCAATGATGAGTCCTCGCTTCAAGGTTGTCATTCAGGCCATCCGGTTATAGCCGTTTCTGCTACTTCCTGTAATTCGGCATCTTGTTCGTATAGTTCGGCATACAAATTTGCTGATTGTTTGAAGCTGTCGCAGTGTATACTCCTCCTTCATTCGTTGCAAAGCCGCCTGAACCATTGCGCTTTTATCTTTAAATCCAAAGAGTTTATAGCTGTTCAAGAATTCTACCAGAGGTGGTGCCAGACTGAATTTCGCTTGATGCATAGTAGTGCATTTAAGAAGTCCTGAAATACGACCTTGTTTCAGGGTGAAGCATAAAGGACTTTTTTGAGGGATCCAAGTTTTTTCTACCAAGTCGTCAATGTTTCAGGGGTATTCATCATCATCGAAATTACTGCGGTAACGCTGTCCCGGATAAGTTCAACGAGACGAATGCGTTCCTGTATCGGAAGCGCAAGAATGTCGGTCATTGAGATTGTGTTCATGTTGGAGATCATTAATCTTATTTTTCGGAAACAGAGCGACCCAGATAATATGTAACGCTCGCGATAACCGACCTGCGAGGCTTTTTGCGTAGCGTCCGGGTTGACTTCCATGTATGGCGCTGAATTTTCGAAAATAGTATGCGTTTTGGTCTCTTGGTTGGAGAATAATAGTTTTTTCGTAAAATAAAGTCAAAAGTAGAGAGGAAATCCTTGTGGCGGATGAAACAGAAATGTGCTCCTGAGTTTTTATATTTCTGCAAATCATGTAACCAGACATAACAATGCAAATTCCACTACACCATTTTGAGGACTTCATAGACGAAACCATTTTACGGAGAGGGTTGTCGTATT
>JBAXBW010000112.1:0-3520 GCA_037141805.1 Chlorobiaceae bacterium
ATTCCAGAGTTTCTAACATACAGAAAAGAAGGGACTTCCTGAATTGTTATCAAGATGCTGACCGACGAGGGCGATATTGTGCTCGACATTTTTGGAGGCTCAAACACCACCGGATTCACCGCAGAAGCTCTCAGGAGAACGTGGATAACCTTTGAATTTAAAACCAAAGTCGATGGCTGAACCTGAAGGGCAAAAAGAATTATTTGCTTTCGGGGCTGCGTCTCTATAGCACCTGACAGGAGAGCGGCGCGTTTGAAAAGCTGACGAACGTTTGAGTTTTCTGAAAACGATATACCTGATACTGGCAAAGGAGAGCTACGGAAGCATTCTGGGGAGGCGGGAGTGAGGATACGGCAACTCTCCGGGATTTCCGGATAGTTCATTGTACTGGCTTTGACATGGTCAGAGGCAGTTTTAAATGAACTAAAAATTGCGTATTATACTCTCAAGGGAGATAGACGTGAGTGCGTTATAATACTGTTCCAATAAAAAAAACTGGCCAAGGACGATGAGGGGTAAAATATTGATTAAATTTCGTTAGCTGATCTCTGGATATGACTGATGATAAAAATGAGTGTGAAATATTGTTGACGAAATTTTCGACTTCAACAAAATGGGTGAAGTAAAATCACATCACCTATCTCTTATTTTGGAAAACCATCCAGCATGAATGCCAAAATTGATCGCAGCAGAAGGCACAAATGGTTCAGGTAAAAAAACACAATGATGATGAAAAGTATTCCTCATCCAATTCAATATCAAGGAAGCAAGCGAAACTTGGCTCACGTGATTTTGCGCTATATCCCACAACATGTCAATTCCCTGATTGAGCCATTTGCTGGCTCTGCCGCAATCACTATCGCCGCTGCCGCTCGTCAGATGGCAAAAGGGTATCTCGTCAATGATCTGAACAGGCCATTAGCCGAGTTATTGCGCTTAATTGTTGAATTTCCAGTCGATACAGCATCATTTTATGAGAAGTTATGGAATGAGCAGCATGGCGACTCCGTGGAACACTACAACAGGATTCGCGCAGAGTTCAACCGAACACAAGATCCGCGTCTTTTCCTCTATTTATTGGCGAGATGCGTTAAAGGTTCTGTTCGATACAATGCTGACGGGATGTTCAATCAAAGCCCTGACAAACGACGTCATGGAACCCAACCTCAAACCATGCGTACAAATATTTACGGTGTCTCGGCCTTGCTTAAAAACAAGACTGAATTCTCCTCTCTGGATTTCAGGAAAATATTGGCAAAAGCTGAAAAGAACGATCTTGTGTATATGGACCCACCCTACCAGGGAGTATGCGGGGATCGAGATTCCCGTTACTTTTCAGGCATTGATCATGAAAAATTTATCAGTGCTCTTATTGAGCTGAACAGACGCGAAATCCCCTATATCGTCAGCTATGACGGGCGCAGAGGGGACAAAACATTTGGAATGTTACTGCCTGAGTTCCTTGAACTTACTCGCATTGAACTTGAAGCTGGACGTTCGAGCCAGGCAACGTTACTTGGACGTGATGAGGTTACCTTCGAATCCTTATACCTTTCACCCTCATTGACAGCGAAGCTCAATCACCAATCGGTCGATTACCATCAACCGAAAATGCAGCAGTACGCTCTGCCCGAACCTCATGTCGAATATGCCTGAACTCCCAAAAGCTTTTATTGATCTCTGCCACTCAGTGACTGCCAAACGACCCAAAACGGTCATTGACCATATTCTGGAACATGGCTTTATCACAACAGAGGATTTAAAGGAAATATATGGGTATAACCATCCACCAAGAGCCGTGCGAGATGTGCGTGAACACGGGATTTCCCTGACAACATTCAGCGTTACTGGTTCCGATGGTCGCAAAATAGCTGCCTATCGTTTTGGCGATGTACAAGCCAGAAGATTTACAAAACTATCAGGCAGAACAGGACTATCAAAGAAAATCAAGGCTGCCCTGACTGAAAAATATGGCTGTAAATGTTTCATTTATCTTGAAGAGATCGATAAAAGTGAATTGCAAATTGATCATCGTATTCCTTATGAAGTCGGTGGTGATAGCGCTGAAGATAATCCGGAAGATTTCATGCTACTTTCCGGTTCGGCAAACCGTGCAAAATCGTGGTCGTGTGAACATTGTGAGAATTGGAACAACAGCAAAGAGAGGACAATCTGCCTGTCCTGTTATTGGGCATACCCCGAAAGCTATACTCATGTTGCCATGCGCCAGCTCAGACGACTGGATCTTGTTTGGCAAGGTGATGAAATAGCCATTTACGAACAACTGAAGGCAGAGGCACACGCCCTCGAAAAAGAGATCCCGGCATTCGTAAAGGAGATTCTTGAGAAAGAGATTTGCCGGAAACATACCTGAGCGTTTGTTTCAAGGGACATAAGGCTATAGCAAAGACAAATTCGTTCTGAGCGATATTGAAGCTATCTGCCAAACAGATCCGCCAGTCTATTTTGCAGCAAGTGTGTTGTGGCAGATCGTGGCAAGCTGGGTCAACGACCTGAAGGAATATTGATATGCAGAGCACACCACTTTACCGCACGGCCAAAGGAGAAGCTTATGTCGGTAATTCTCTTGAACTTCTCGCAGAGTTGCCAGACAATTGCATTGATTTGGTTATGACATCGCCCCCTTTGCACTTCGATGCCAAAAGAGTTACGGCAATGTTGAGGAGACAAAGTACGTCCAGTGGATTAAGAGCTTATTCGTAAATAATTTTTATATACGGCAGCAAAGTATTATATTTCTCTCGAAAGCCATTCATTACAAAGGGAGAAGTTATGCCAAAAATCAAATCATGGGAAGTATCTGACTCGTTTTGGAATGTGGTTGAGCCACTCATACCTCCTCCTGAGCGAGATCCAAATAAAGAGTACAAACGAAAGTCTGGAGGCGGACGCAAACCGATCCCCTCAAGAACTATCTTTGAAGGCATTATGTTTGTCCTGCGAACTGGTTGTCAGTGGCAAGCCCTTCCAAAAGAACGATTTGGTAGTCCCAGTGCCATTTACACCCATTTTGCACGATGGCAGCGTAAAGGCTTTTTTCTTGCACTCTGGAGGAAGGGACTGGCAGAATATGATGATATGGCTGGAATAGCATGGGAATGGCAAAGCATAGATGGGGCTATGACAAAAGCACCACTTGCGCAGGAAACTGTTGGACGAAATCCAACGGACAGGGGAAAAAAATGGCACAAAGTGCCATGTACTGGTAGACGGGCGTGGCGTCCCGCTCTCGATAGTCGTAACCGGAGCAAACCGACACGATGTCACTCAATTGAAACCAGTGCTTGAAAATATTGTGGTTAAGCGTCCAGAGAGCAAACAACACCTTTGTACTGATAAAGGATACCAAGGACAGCCAGCCCTTCAGATTATTATTTCTGAAAACTATATTCCTCATGTAAAACAAATTAACGAAGAGGTTAAGGAGAAAAAAGATAACCAAGATTACAAGCCTCGCAGATGGGTTGTAGAGGTATCCCACTCATGGTTCAATCGGTTC
>JBAXBW010000113.1:0-3507 GCA_037141805.1 Chlorobiaceae bacterium
TTTTTTTGTTGTGCGTAACAATAATGAATTGGGTGTTATTCTCAAATTTTTTCAGGAGTTTAATAAAACGGGTGACATTGGCATCATCCAGCGGGGCATCCACTTCATCAAGAATGCAGAAGGGACTCGGCTTTACCAGATAAATCGCAAAAAGAAGCGAAAGAGCGGTGAGCGCCTTTTCACCTCCGCTTAATTGCTCAATAGAGAGCGGCTTTTTCCCTCTCGGCTTTGCCACGATTTCGATATGTGCATCGAGCGGATCGTCGCTTGAATGAATCAGCAGATCCACCTCATCTTCCGGATCAAAGAGCTCCCTGAAAATACCGATGAAGTTTTTTCGGACTTCACGGAAGGTCGTCTCAAATTTTTCCAGGGCGGTTTTGTTGATCTCCTCAATGGTCGTGCGCAACTGTTTCTCGGCGTTGAGCAAATCCTCTTTTTGTTCCAAAAGAAAGTTCAGCCGCCCTTTTTCTCCCTCATACTCTTCCAGAGCAAGCTCATTGACCGCGCCAAACTGTTCACGCTGTTTTGCGAGCGCTTCAAGCTCTTGTTGTGCGGCATTCCTGTCGAATGAAGGTTCCAGAACTGGTTCCGGCATGGAAGCAAGGTCACAGTTGTGTTTTACCTGGGTCTCTGTAAAAAGATGGTCAAGCGCTTGTTCAAGTTGTATCCGCTCACGAGTGAGGGCCGAGAGGAGCTGCTGGCTGACCTCATGTTTCCGTCGGAGCTCCCTGAGCGATGCCAGGGTTTCGTGATGCTGTGCCTGGAACTCCCGGTACTCCGATTCAAGTCCATTGACCCTCTTTTGTTCTTCTGCCGCAGCAATGAGCAGTTCGTCAAGCTCTTTTTTCATTCGGGCGGAACTTTCCTGGGCCATGACTTGCTTTTTTTCGGCAGCGGCACACTCGGCGCTCAGTCTTTTAATCTCTTCATGAAGCAAAGCCTGGTTTTCAGCACAGGCAGCAAGGCTGATGTTGAGCTTTTCAAGATCGAGAAGAGCGTCCTTATAGAGGCTCTGACGGGACTGCACGTCGCGGCCTGACTGATGATGGCGGGTTTCAAGGGAGGTCAGGTTTTCCTGTAACGTCTTAATTTTTTCTCCCAGAAGCGTTGTTCTCAAGGCACTGCTGCTGATTGCCGGAAGAAGCTTGTTGAGTTCAGTTTCGCAGCTCTCTTTCTGGACGAGCAATGACGCTATCTCCTCCCCAGTCTGTATTATCTCCGCTCTCATGCCACTCTTTTCCGCATCCATTCGCGCAGACCTTTTCTCAAGCGTACCCAGTTCTGCCGCAAGGAGTTCAATTTCCCTGCGTTGTTCTGCCGTTTTGAGAGAGGAGAGTTCATTGCGCAGTTGAAGAAGTCTCTTTTCCTCCATACTGACGCTCTTTTCCAGAGTCGCAAGCTCCTTCTGCAGTCCATCAAGTTCGGCTTTTTTCCCCAGACGCAACCCCTCATTACTTTTAGGACTTCCGCCGAAAAGCAGGCCCATACCGGAGAATCTTTCTCCTGCAAGCGTTACAAAAGAGCAGTCAGGATAACGCAGGGCAAGAGTTTCGGCTACTCCAAGATCCTGCACGATATAGCTTCTACCGAGTATCAGTAGAAGCGCGTTATGAAGTTCCGGCGGATACTCAAGAACAGCAAGAGTTTTTGTTGCCCCACTGATCTCGTGGCTGGGAGTTTCACTGATTTCAGCGACAAGATCGAGGACAAGAAAATTGATTTTTCCCTTAATGGATCTCGTCAAATTGGCGATACCCTCTTTCGCCTCACGGAGTGACTGGCAGACATAATAGCTCATACTTTCGCCCAGCGCGGCATTCACCGCCTTTCTGTAACAACGTTCAAGAGACACAAGATCCGACAGGCAGCCCAGCCACTGTTTTCCATTTTTTCGCTCTTCCAGAAAGGCGATCCCTTCAGGCATTCCTTCAAAGCTGTCGAGCACTGAATTGGCAAGAAGAATTCGGTTCTGTATCTTGTCCAGGCCCGACCGCCGCAGAAGGAGTGATTCTTTTGTTTCCTCAAGTTGGCGGTTGAACCCTTCCAGACGTTCCAGTAACACCCGTTCCCGGTTTCTGGCTTCTGCGATCAGCGCTGTTTTGCGGATGAGCTCTTCCGAGAGTTCATCTTCCGTCATACGTGAGGCATTCAGCTTTTCCTGAATGGCCATTTTTTTTGTTTCAAGTCGTTCAACAGCCGTTCGAAGATACTCTTTTTTCGATTCAAGGCTTCGCATGGTCAGCGCAAGCTGGTTGGCTATACCCTGTTCCTCCATGCTGAGCTTTCGTTCCCGGGTCAGCTCATTTCGTTGTTGTCCGAGCGTGGTATTAAGCTGGTCGTGTTCAGCAGCTAAAACCTGAAAAGCCTCATGCCGTTTGTTGCATGTTGCTTCGCAAGGAGCCTTTCGTTGCAGCAGATCGTGTTCGAGCAGCTCCTGTTCACGGATTCGCTGCTCTTTTTTGCTGGTGATTGCCCTGATTCGGGCGATGTCTGCCGCAAGGTTTTTCTGATGCTCTTCATGCTGCAAGAGCTGTTTTTCAAGAGCATGAACCCGCTGATTGCTCTCGTTCAGCTTTTTCTGCGTTTCAGAAAGGGTAGTCTCCTGCCTGAGCAGCAGCAACTCCGCATCCTGGGCGTTGCTGTCGAGTGTAGCAATCTTTGCCGCATACTCATGGTTGAATAACTCCTCTTCCCTTATTCGGAGCTGCATTGGTTCAAGCTTCTCACGGAACTCCTCCATGGCCTGCCAGGAGAGGGCAAGATCCAGCTCGCGAATCCTTTTTTTCAGCTCTCTCAGCTTTTCCGCTTTCCTCACTTGCAGTTTCAGGTTTTTTACCTTTTTTTCAATCTCAGCAAGGACATCATCGACACGACAAAGATCCCGTGACGTGCTTTCAAGCAGCTTGAACGTTTGTTTCCGCCTCTGCTTATAACGGGTTATTCCTGCCGCCTCCTCAAACAGCTTCAGCCGCTCCTCACTTTTGTTGCTGATAATCTCCTCAATCATTTTCAGCTCAATGACCGAATAGGCATCACTGCCCATCCCGGTATCGGTGAACAGGTCAAGAATATCCTTCAGTCGGCATGGCACCTGGTTTAACAGGAACTCGCTCTCCCCGTTCCGGTAAAGACGTCGGGTAACGGTAACTTCGGTATATTCAATCGGCAGGACATTTCGTGTATTTTCGATCGTCAGGGAGACTTCGGTAAAACTGAGTGGCTTCAGGTTTTTCGATCCATTAAAAATAATGTTTTCCATCTTCGCTGACCGCAGCAGGGAAGATTTTTGTTCACCGAGTACCCAACGCATGGCATCGACAACATTTGTTTTGCCGCATCCGTTCGGGCCAACGATTGCCGTCAGTCCCTTGTCAAATTTTATTCTGACCTTATGCGCAAAGCTCTTGAAACCAAAAAGCTCAATCTTCGAAAGATACATCTGAACAGT
Organism: Chlorobiaceae bacterium; assembly: GCA_037141805.1. Classification (GTDB taxonomy): domain Bacteria; phylum Bacteroidota; class Chlorobiia; order Chlorobiales; family Chlorobiaceae; genus Chlorobium. Next base: position 3,452 of record JBAXBW010000113.1, read on the forward strand.
GCGGTTTTGGCGGTATCAATTCAGGCTTAAAAACGAAATGTAAAAAAAATACAGGG
>JBAXBW010000114.1:0-3477 GCA_037141805.1 Chlorobiaceae bacterium
GGAAGTGTGTTTGAGTTTGGCGCTGATTTTGATCTTGAAAAAATGGGCGTGTGGAACGGCGCGACGATCCATACCAGCGCATTCTGGATCCAGTACAACGACGATCCCTCTGCTGACATTGTCGGCAACTTTGACGAGGTGAGCAACTTCGCAGCGCAGCGAAGTGTCCGATGTTATCAGCTTTACATGAAGCAGAACTTTTTGGCTGGCAAGCTAACCGCAAAAATTGGGCAGCTTGCGCTTGACGACGACTTCATGATTTCCCCTCAATCGGCCATGTTCGTGAATGCCTCGTCCGGTTCTTTGCCTGTTCTTTCGGCAAACACAAAGGCACCGATTTACCCGTTGGGCGCACTCGGTGCCTGGGCACAGATAAATTTCACCACTGCTCTCAGGTTGCAAATGGGCATCTATGGTGGGGACGCGGGAACCCAGAGCAGTAACCGCCATGGGTTCGACTATTCACTCTCCCATCGTCAGGGCGCTGCCATGATGACTGAGCTTGGACTGGATGGAGGTGGAGGTACATACAAGCTTGGAGCATTGCTTCATACCGGAGAGTTTACGGATTACCGTACTGGTGAGGCGCGAACCGGCAATTACGCACTCTACATCGTGCTTGATCAGATGGTGATTGGCAATCGTGATGCACCGAAACTGGGTGTGTTCCTGCGTTGTGGCCTGAGTCCGATGCTTGCGTGCAACGAGGTTGACAGGTATATTGATGCCGGAATTACCGGAACAGGGTTGTGCGATGGAGACCGTGTCGGCATTGGATGCAGCCATGTCAGCTTTGGAGGGCCTTTCGTTGAGTCACAGCGCGACGCAGGGATCCAGGTGACTGATTCCGAGTCAGTGATTGAACTGAGCTATCAAAAACAACTGACTCACTGGAGCATGATTCAGCCCGATTTGCAGTACGTCATCAATCCCCAGAATGCGGCGGCCTCCAGCGCTTTGGTAGGAGCCATCCGAATGAGAATCAATTTTTAGGCCATGTTACAGATTACCAGAACCATTGCCATCCCTGATGACGAGATCGAGCTTCAGACCATGCGGGCTCAGGGTGCGGGCGGTCAGAATGTCAACAAGGTTGAAACTGCCGTTCATCTCCGCTTCGATATTCGGGCTTCGTCACTTCCTGATGATTTTCGTGAGAAGCTGCTGCTGCTGAAGGATCATCGCATGACGAAAGATGGGGTGATCATCATCAAGGCGCAACGCTACCGTTCACAGGAGAAGAACCGCACCGATGCTATACTGCGTCTGCAAGTGCTGCTTCAGCGTGCTGCTTTACCGGTAAAAAAACGCAAAGCCACTGCACCAACGAAAAGCTCAAAGGAGCGGCGCATCGAGAGCAAGGTGAAGCGGAGTGCAGTCAAGTCGATGAGAGGGCCGGTTGAATATTGAGGCTCTTTGTTCATACACCGAGGGCTGTGACGGGCAGTTGGGCTGAACGGCATTTTTCGTTATACTTGAAAGTGTGCTTTGGCTGCAAGGTTTGCCTCTGGGGGCGATATATAAAAACAGGTAACAACCATTACATCCCATGACGGATCTCTTTTCGGTTTACGACAGGTTATCTACAGAGCCTTTAAAGGGTGAGGATCTTGTCTATTACGTTGATGCCCATCTCGGGAGAGGTGGAGCCAGGCCTGTCAGCCGTCTTAAAAAATTACTTGGTTATGATAATGACGGTATGCTTCCTGCTGGAAAACTGAAGGACAGAAAACGGCAGATATTGTTTTCTGGATATAAAGGTTGTGGTAAAAGCACTGAGCTGAATATGTTGCAACACGATATTGAAAAGGATTATATCGTTGTGAATTTTTCCGCTCGCCATGAGCTTGATATAATAAACCTTACCTACATTGATCTCTTTGTGATTACCATGGAGAAGCTCTTTTATGCCGTTGCTGATCATGGTATTGTGATTGATCCGCTGTTGCTTGCCAGTATTCGTGAGTGGAGCTATTCAACCGAGATTAAAGAGATAAGTAAACGTACTGGCGAAGCTTTACTTGAAACAGGAGGGGAGGCCGGGGTTGGTATCATGAGTTTTGCCCGTTTTTTTGGCAAGATGCGGTTGGCAGGCAAGGCGAGTTCGTCAACCAGGCAAACTATCAGTAAAAATATTGAGCCACTGGTCTCTGATTTTATCAGCCATTGCAATGATCTTATTCGTGAAATCAGGCAGAATCTTGAGCAGTGCGGGAAAAAAGGTCTTCTTATCATTATGGAAGATCTCGATAAATTAAGTGTTGAGAAAGCAGAAGAGCTCTTTATTAACCACAGTCATATTCTCAACAGCCTGCAGACCAATGTCATTTTCACCATTCCGATATCCCTCTGTTATCATCCGGATGCGGGGAATATCAAGGCTAATTTCAGTGAGAATTTTGAGCTGCCAATGGTCAAAGTGCATGATAAAGAGGGGTTGCCCTACTCCGAAGGGAGGGATACGTTGTATCGTATCATCACCCAGCGGATAGCCGCAGAATGTTTTGAACCACCCGATCTGATTTATCGCTTTATCGATATCAGTGGAGGTTGCTTGCGGGATCTTTTCAGCATGATTCGTGATGCGGTCATGAGTGCGGTTGATCATGAACGGGAGATGGTTACTGCAACTGATTATAGGGCAAGTATCTCGAAGATACGTCGTGATTACGAGAACACTATTGCGGAAAAAAGGGTTGATAATCAGGTTCTTGTTTCGGTTGGCGAGTATTATGAAGCCCTCGTGGGGGTTGCCTTGAGCAAGACGAAAAAAGTTGATAATACACCAACAGTGCTCGACTTGCGGCATAACCTCACTATTCTTGGCTATGATGATGAGGGGTGGTGCGATGTGCATCCTGTTGTTCGCACCATCTTGCAGGAACGAGAGCTGATTCCATGACTCACATTTTACCATGCTCCTCCCGGTACGTCAACTATGCGAGTGTCTGGTAGGGCTATGTGAGTTTTCGAGTGATTCGTTCCAGTCATTCTTCCTCTTCCTGAACATCTGATATCTGGTATTTTCTGGGAACGCTGAGCTCCAGCTCGGCATCGTTCTTCCTTTTTGCCGAGCTGGAGCTCGGTGCTCCCAGATCTCGTCACTCCCAGATCTCAACGCTCCCTGGGAGTGACCACCCCTCACCCCATATTCTCCAGCCGCTTGTAGAAAAAGTGCTTCGTCACTTCAGCGGAGACGATATACAGCACCACAATCAGCAGCATCCAGCCGTAAAAGATTGGAGGCAACTGGACAAATCCAAAGGTCGCGGCCAAGGGCGTAAAGGGCAGCGCGAGCACCGCGAGCACCACAAGTATTGTAGCCGTAAGCAGATACTTGCCGGGAAGGCTTTTGAAAAATGGCAGGCGCGTTCGAATCACCAGCACAATGAGCGAGGCGGAGATGACCGATTCTGCAAACCAGCCTGTCTGAAACTCCGCTTCTTTGGCGTGCAGCACATAATGCAGTACTCCAAA
>JBAXBW010000115.1:0-3329 GCA_037141805.1 Chlorobiaceae bacterium
AGTTACTCTCTGTGCGGCTCTCTTTGGGTTTCTCCTGGTCAAGAGCCTTGATGGAGAGCGCAAATTTGGTCTTGCCGGTGCGGGGATCCTTGCGGACATCGACCAGCTTGACCTTGACCTTCTCGCCTATCTTCAGGTGATCGCTCACCTTTGTCACTCTTGTCGTGCTTGATATCTCCGAAATATGGACAAGCCCGTCAGTTTTGGGAAGAAATTCCACAAAAGCGCCAAGCTCATCACGAATATCGCGCACCTTGCCGATATAGATGGTGCCGACCTCAGGCTTGGCGGTAAGGCTTTTTATGGTGGCAAGTGCTGCGTTGGTGCCTTCGCTGGTCGAGCAGGCAATGGTGATGGTTCCATCATCATCAATATTGATTTCGGCGCCGGTCTCTTCGGTAATGCTGCGGATTGTCTCTCCGCCCTTGCCGATAATCATGCCGATACAGTCAACAGGCACCTTGATGGTGGTCAGTTTCGGAGCGAAATTGGCAAGTTCACTTCGGGTTGAGGAGATTGCCTTCTCCATTTCTCCGAGAATGTGCAGCCGTCCTTTGCGTGCCTGTTCAAGAGCGGTTTCAAGAATATGATAGTCAAGACCGTCAATTTTGATGTCCATCTGGCAGGCGGTAATACCATCTTTGGTGCCAGATACCTTGAAATCCATATCCCCGAGGTGATCCTCGTTACCGAGAATATCGGAGAGCACCGCATACGAGGAGCCCTCTTTGATCAATCCCATGGCGATACCTGAGACCGGTTTTTTGATGGGCACACCACCGTCCATGAGGGCAAGTGTTCCACCGCAGACAGAAGCCATTGATGAAGAGCCGTTCGATTCAAGAATATCAGAGACGATGCGGATGGTGTAGGGGAACTCCTCCTGTGAAGGGGCAACCATCTTGATGGAGCGTTCGGCAAGATTGCCATGGCCAATCTCCCGGCGTCCGATGCTGCCAAGTCTTCCGCACTCGCCAACGCTGAAGGGCGGGAAGTTGTAGTGGAGGAAAAATGTTTTGTCGGCACTGTCGGTAAGAGTATCAACCGATTGTGCATCTTTTTTGGTGCCGAGCGTGATGGTGACAAGCGCCTGGGTTTCGCCTCTGGTGAAGAGGGCAGAACCGTGGGCTCTCGGGATGATGCCCAGTTCAATACTGATGGGGCGCACCTGGTCGAGTGCTCTGCCGTCAAGTCGTTTTGCATCGTCAAGAATCATGTGGCGCATCACTCTTTTTTCGACGGCATGAATCTGCTCTTCGATGATATGCGGGTTCAGGCAAAGCGCTTTCGATGCGTCGGCCTGAATATCCTCGTTGCTGATTACTGCTTTAAAGTGTTCGAGTGTGGAATCAATGATTTCACGGTAGATGAGCGCAGTTTGATCTGCCCGCTCTTCCTTTGCGAGAGGGGTATAGGCGAGCTTTTTCAGACGTGTTTCGCAGAGCCTGCGAATAACTTCGGTAAGCTCGGCTGGTATTGCCGTCGGCGTAAAGGGACGCTGCGGTTTTGCAACTTCAGCCGCAATTTCGCTCTGCAGTGCACAGAGTTTTCGGATTGCTGTATGACCAAACTGGATAGCTTCAACCATTTCTGCTTCGGAAATCTCCTTCATTTCACCTTCAAGCATACAGATGGTATCATTGGTACCGCCAATACAGATATCAATGTCACTCTCCAGCAACTGGTTGATGTCAGGATTGATGATATAGAGACCTTTGATTCGGCCCACCCTGACTTCGGACATAGGGTTCTGGAAAGGAATGTCGGAGACCATAATTGCGGCAGAGGCCGCCAGACCACCGAGCACGTCGGCATCATTGACCTGATCGGAAGAGATAACTGTTATGATGATCTGGGTTTCATAGAGGTAGCCGTCAGGAAAAAGCGGCCGGAGGGCACGGTCGATCAGTCGTGCTGACAAAATCTCTTTTTCGGACGGACGACTTTCGCGCTTGAAAAAGCCTCCGGGAAACTTGCCTGCAGCCGAATATTTTTCGCGGTATTCCACCTGAAGCGGGAAAAAGTCCTGATTTGGGGGAGGAGTTTTTTTGCTTGATACAACCGTCGCAATCACCATAGTGTCGCCAAGCCGGACAACTACAGCGCCGTCAGCCTGCTTTGCCATTTTGCCAGTCTCTATCGAGATTATCTTGCCCTGGCCAAGATCAATTGCTTTGTTAACAATCATGGAAATCGTATTGTAAAATAGTGATAAAAATGTTGCCTGTTTTTCAAGCAAAAAATGCGTCCAGCAATATAATATAAAAAAGTCTCTTCCTGTACATTGTTCTCAGCCTGTCATCCTATGCGGAACTTTGCATTATCAATAAGCCGGACACCACCCGCATGGACAGCAAGAAGCAAACGATACTCCTTGCCCTTTTCAGCGGTTTCAGCCGGTTCAAATGTTGCGTCATCCACAAAACTGACATAAGCCGGGCGAAAGCCAGGTAGAGAGCTGATCAGCTCAGTTATTTCTGCAGCAATGGCCTGAAGGTTATTTTCCTGTGCTGCAATGCGTTTTTCGGCATGGCAGATTCCCTGGTAAATAATGCCTGCCGCACACCGCTCCTGGCTTGAGAGGTAGATATTTCTTGAACTTACCGCAAGCCCGTTTTCTTCTCTGACAATGGGCGCTGCAACAATGGTAATGTCCATATTGAGATCGGCGACAAGCTGGCGGATAACAGCGAGTTGCTGCGCATCCTTTTCGCCAAAAATCGCGGTATGTGGTTTCGTAATATTGAACAGTTTCGTAACAACCGTGGCCACTCCGTTAAAATGGCCAGGCCTCTGTTCTCCTTCAAATCGTTTAGCCAGCGCTCCGCACTCAAGAGTGGTCTGATAGTGTTCGGGGTAGATGCTTGAAGCTTCAGGAGCAAAAAGGTAGTCGACATCTGCTGATTTGGCAAGAGCAATGTCCTGCTCCAAAGGTCTTGGGTAACGATGGAGATCTTCCGTTGGTCCAAACTGCCGGGGGTTTACAAAAATGGTGAGAATGACGATTCCTGCGCTTTTTCGGGCAAGTTTTACGAGACTGAGATGCCCTTCGTGCAATGCGCCCATGGTCATGACGACACCGATAAGCTGACGGTTAAGTCGCAGCTTTTCGGAAATGGCCTGCATCTGACCGGGGTCAGTGATGATCTGCATGATTCTCTTCTGATTTGATTGTTTTTTTCCCGGATGGATGGACAATCACAACAAACTCACCTCTTGTTTTACCATCAGCAAGCTGTTGGCGTATCTCCTCAATTGTTCCGGTCAGATACTCTTCGTATATCTTTGTCATCTCCCGTCCAATGAAGATCTGTACATCAGGCAGGAGG
>JBAXBW010000116.1:0-3307 GCA_037141805.1 Chlorobiaceae bacterium
TCTTTATTGTTCGATCAAACAGGCCAGCCATAAACCAGGCGATTCGTGCTGGAGTAAAAAACTGCCCAAGTTCCGACTTTTTTTTGGCGGCAGTTGATTTCGAGACCTTAAGCCTTACTTGTTCAATCGTGGATAACAATGTCGAACCTCCTGTGGTTAGCATTTACACTCTGAAAACCTGTCATGCACAGTAAGGTATCATAACATGAGCTGGATTCGTAAAATAATTGTGTTTTCCTCCCTTAACTACGACTTTTTGTATAAAACAATTCAAACACGCGGCCTCACCAGTTGCACAAGTTCATTGATTGAAACCACCTTGATCCACAGAGCCAGTATCATTCAGCTCCCGAAGAGACGCGCTTAACACTGCAGCATACAAACATCAAGCGCATAACGATTCGTTCGTCCAGTGGGACAAACTTCTCTATCTGATAAAACTGGTAAACACTTTACGGACCACTTCTGGCCCCGGCAATGATGCCTGGGTCTGCTCCCGCATTGTCATCAGCCACGCCATGTTTCTGCCGAGCACCTCCATGATCTGTACCCCTTCGGCATCCTGCAACGCTTCGCCAGGCGCTCTTCCGTGCGTTATATTCCAGTAATTGGAGGTCGCAAGAATCATCTCCGAATAGGTCAGATAGTGGTTCAGACTGTCATAAGTAGATGAGCCACCGGTGCGGCGAACTGCCACAACCGCAGCCGCCACCTTCTGACGAAACAGCCCGCCATTGCAGCCAGCAACCATAAAGGCTCGGTCGAGAAAAGATTTCATGGTGCCCGCAATACCTGCAAAATAGACTGGTGATGCAAGGATGATACCGTCAGCATCTTTCATCGACTGAATCGAATCATTTACCGAGTCACTGGTGATACTGCATTTCTCATCCCTGTTCTTGGCACACACTCCGCAGGCCATGCAACCCCTGATCGGTTGGTTACCTATCTGCAAAATTTCAAAGTTGATACCGCTCTCCTGTAATTGCTGGCCAACTCCCATCAGCGCGTGAAAAGTGTTCCCCTCTTTCCGGGGGCTTCCGTTAATAGCTATAACTCTCATTACTATAATATCCTTTTATTATTTAAACAGTTAGATGATAAAAAAGTATTTCACATCATGAACAACTTAGGGGGACAGAAGAGCAAGTTCTGCAAGAGCATCAAACGCCATGACAACGCTCATCTCGTCTCTATCCGCTGTTGTTCTGCGAGATATTTTGCCAGTTCAGGCCAGAATCGGAGCATTTGCCGACGATCCAATTGCTCAATTCCCTTACCATACCGCTCTTGAACAAATTTCTTCACGAGAGGTGAAGCTTTTGCCTCCTGTAGGTCGCGGTTACGGATGATTTCAGCAAGAGCCGCAAATTTTGAGGTGGCAGAAGCTCTGTCACGCTGTACACTCGAAGAGGATGATCTGTTTTTCTCAACAGTCACTGCATTGATCTGCCCGCTGTTTTCCTGCACAGCAGGTGAACTTTGCACCGTTGGCAGAGTAATAACCTTTTGCTTGTCGACTTTTGATGGCCCATACCAGCCAAGAATAATAGGCAGAACGGCTGCAATAATGGTAACCACTCCGCCAATAAGCGCTATTTTGATCTCAGTTTTCATTCTTTATGCCTCCTTGATGTACGACAGAAAAAAACTCTCTCCGAAGATAATATGAGGAGAGAGCAAATACAATTATCTGAACTTCGGGACAAAAAAGCATCTCGCAATCAGGCAGAAACTGTACATTTCGCTTTTCACTGCCAGGAAGCGGCGTTTGGGTCACCCTGTCCTTATAATTCAATCGTGACCGGGATAGGCCAGCGCCCATACCAGCGCAACAATCCAGCCAATACCGCTCCATCCGAGAAGAATATTCAGGGTAAGGATCGCTACTTTGCTGCGATGTACTCGCATGAACGCCACAACGGATGGAATGAAATATGCTACCCATAACAAAACCATGAGCAGAAAGGATACAAACGGCGAGGAATCAGACCAATGCCAGGAATAAAAATAATTCATCATCTACTGTTTTGATTACCAAGAGCGCTGATGAGCGTCTTACATGAAATTACGGCAACATAAGATCACCGATAATGCCGTCAAAATCCACCGGAAATGATGGTTCAATATTGTTATAGCGATCCCGTCCTTCCGGCATGGCATGAACTCCTCCGGGAAAAGTGCGGTTGGCGACGAGATATTCAAGAAGATAATTGGTTAACCGATAATAACCAGCCGGTTTTCCAGTAGTTTCCAGCAGCGGCTTTCCTGCGGCCCATCCCTCCACAATGTGCTCTACCACTTGCTGATAATCGGCAACTGTTTTGCCAGGCAACTCCGTATTCTGCATAATCTGTCTTTCGATTTGTTACTGTTTAATTTCTCTTCATCAGTGTTCCCTCAACCCGCTCTTTTAAGGCCTCATTCATCATCCGATAGCCATTTTTGAACGTTGATTCCAGAATAAAAAGCACCGGTTTACTGAAAAATCCCAAAAACTCTTCGGAGTGAATAAAACGGCATGTAGTTGCACCAAGCTCCTGAATCTCAAAGTGATGGTGTGCCTCAAAAACGCCTTTCAGGAATATGGCTTTCCATCCCAGTTTGAATGGAGATACGCACGTGCTGATGGTGGCTCGAAAAGACAACTCCGGCAAACCATCAAGCTTCGCCGTTATCCTTAATTGCTCACCTTCCGAGGCGTTACCGATGATTGTGCGAAGAAAGGGATTCCACTCTGGATAAAGGGAAAAAGCCACCAAAACAACCCACACCTCTTCTGCTGAAGCAGCAACAATAATGTCACTCCGCATTGTTTTCATGATACTTTTTTACCGGGAATATAGAATAATACTGAATATTTCAATGTTTGAACTATTAGTGTCTCCGGTGGCTCGCCAGCTCATACCCGGCGCTGCATCATTCCAGGAACAGCGAGAACGGGAGTGATAGCCGCCAGTCTCTTCTCATGCCTTGTCGGTTTTAATCAGTTCGCGGGGTGACTTCCCCTCCCCTGCCTCTTCATGCGTCCGGCCATCGCGAATATGGTAGATCCGCTTGAATGTGGGAATGATTTTTTCGTCGTGCGTGACAATGATAATGGCGGTCTCATACTGACGCGCCATGTCGTTGAGAATGGCAATCACCGCAAGCGCCCGCTGGCTGTCGAGCGGAGCGGTCGGTTCATCGGCAAGGATGACCGGCGGATGGTTGACGAGCGCTCTGGCAATAGCCACCCGCTGCTGCTCGCCGCCGGAGAGCTGCGCAGGCATCGCCTTTGCCCGATGAGCGACATCAAGCGCCTCCA
>JBAXBW010000117.1:0-3196 GCA_037141805.1 Chlorobiaceae bacterium
CTTTTCTGGACAGAACTTACGATATCTGAATGATCAATCATAGGGTACTTTCAATCTATATCTCAGCTCAGTGCACTAATGCCAAATTTATTAAGACCTACTCGTCTATTTGATATCCGCTCACAGGCGCGAATGCCAAACACTGTTCAACATTACTTGCCTTGTAAAATATCTACTCTCCAAAGTATAACAAACAATGTAAGGCCATCAAAACACATCTATCCGAAACAGATAAAACAATGGCACTCTGATGGACAATTATCGGACATATATCGGACGATTAACGGACGACAATGGACAATCATGTTTTGAGGCAGTTGGTAAACGTGATGAAAATGGAGTCGTCTGGTTTTGGATTGGCTCATAATCGAATTGCAGCAAATTTTTATCCCAACGGTAACAAGCTGGCAACCACCCATCCCGCCTCAATGGTATCGGCTGACAAATCAGCGCCACACTACCACTCAAAAAGTATCCACCATTGATAACCTTCATAAACTATCGGTATACATCCTTCAGATGACCGATACGAATCACAAGAACGGAAACCTTCTCATCGTATAGTTCACAAATCACCCGGTAATCTCCGACCCGGTACCTCCAGAGACCGGAGAGATCTCCACGCAACGACTTACCCAAACTGCGCGGTTCAACGGAAACACGTTCCCGCAAATACCTGATGAGCCTCTTTGCGGCAGGCTTGTCAATCCGGGACAACTCTTTTTCAGCCTCACCCGTAATTTCAATTTTCCAAGCCAAGGCGCATCTCCACATCTTCTAAACTGGAGGCCGACTCCTCGCCTCGCCTTACCCGTTCCAGCACCTGCTCAGCCAAATAAACATCTTCAAGATCATCAAGATGCTCTACGATAGCTTCGCGAATGTAATATGTCTTGCTGCGGCCAGTTCTTAGAGCAAGGCTTTCAAGCCGTTGCCCAATGCTCCTCGGTATGCGGATGCCTATCATCTGATCGACCTTCTCTTTTTCCATCATAGATCTTAATACATGTTATACAATGCAGTACATGTTACACAATATCAACAGAAAGAGCAAATTGAAATGACCACATCAGATAATCTGTATCAAGCTAAATCTTAATGAGTTATCAAAACAACTGCCGTCTACATTATAACAGACTATCTCAGGTCAACAACACACATCTGCCTAAAACAAATCACAGCGACATCCCCTGAACCGTTTCAGACAAGCGCTTTTGCTTTGAGCCTTACTCCTTCAAAAATTGCATCGGCAACCTGTGCGGGAAATCCGGCAGGCAATTGGCCGCTGACACGGACGATAACGTCATGAGTCTTGCCAATCATATCGTCGATAATTTCGACACATACCGACTCACTCAAACCGCAAGAGATACCCGTTGTCACAAGATGCTGTCTCTGCATATTTCTCCAGAGATAATGCTTGTTTTTGCCCCACAAACCCATAGCCATTCTTGCCTTGTAAGGCGAGAGCATTTTTGGCCCGTTGCCCATAACAGGATAAGCCGACAGAACATCATAAAGCGGTGTCAGATGGTATGAGCCACCACGGTCAATGAAAATACTGAAGTTTTTTGCATGACCATCAATGGCGCAAAGGAGTAAAAAGGCTACCTGCGCTCGAAAGAATTCAAGACGATCCTGATCAGCCCTTGATGAACCCAAAAGCAGATTCATGATCGACCTTATTCCCGGCCCCCCATCAGTCTCGTATTTCCGTCCTGGCGTGGTACCGGTTGCCTGGCACATATCCTCCTGCGGCAACCGGATAATCCACGATCCATCCGTCGAGAACGTTCGGTCAAAACGCTCGACAACCAGTGTTTTACTCTCGCCAAACTGAGCCATCAGGCACGAAGCAATCGGCATACCATAAGCCTGCAACAGCTTGCTGCACAGCCATTCATTTTCAACAGATGTAGTCATATCAATATTGAAATGACCTGCATGACCAAGCGGAAGCTTGAAGATATGTGTCGTAGGCGTAGCTCCGCATGGCCGTTTCCATTGCCCATCATGCCAGAGCAACGCAGTCTTCTCCTGGGCTCCGGCAAGTGAGATGCGAAACTCTTCGATCCCCTCCACATGCTTACCGAAGAAATCTGACGTTACTTCTCGGGCTATCAGCCGTTCGATGTCATTATCACTGAGCGGTTCGGCAGTGATCGTCCTGACATCAACCATATCGACCCCGTAGGGCAGTAATTGAATTGCACCCACACAATCTCGACCTATTTCTGCAAGAAGGTGAAAAGCCTCAATTGAACCGGTAGAAAAACGATCCCTGATTCTTCTTCGAATCACATCATTATCGGGCAGCAGATTGTCGAAAAATGAATGGACGACATCACCACGGTACTTTTGTTCCCGTAGCGGCATCGACAGTGATAAAGGACGCGACAAAGGAGAGGAGAGCCATGAAGCAGCATAAACGAATTCATGCGAACCGATCGTGGTCAGATTCCATTGACCCACAAGCTCCCCATTCATCAGAACCTTGAGCGTACCGGATTTCAGTTTTCTGCCCATCACCACTCCCCGCCACTGCGCTCTGTACCCTTGGGCTTGAGAACCAGTTCAAGACCAAGTGCTGAGAGCAACTTGAACAGGCTTGCTATACTGGAACCGTCCGGACTGTTTTCCAGGGCCGATATGGTTTTGGGAAACAAACCGACCTTGTCACCTGCCTGTTTCTGGGTCAACTTCATGGTCTTTCTGTATCCGCTGAGCACCATCGCAAGCTGCATCGGTGTCCGGATCGCCTGCTTCTCCATATATGAATCATTGCTCATGTTGCGCTCTGTAATTTAGCATTGCCAGCAATATACCTTTAAAGGTACATAATCACAATATTACCCATAAGGTATATTCGATTATTATCACCGGACGGGTATATCTGTATGCAAAATCAGATTATCCGCTTGACTTTTCCAGCCAAGACATGACTCGGCAGCAATGCTGTCCCAAATGTCCTCGACGAGCTGAATGCACTCGGAAACGGAAAGCTTCAAACCAATAAATTTTACCAAAAGAGTTCAACCGATTTTTTTTTGCATTTATCGTAAATAAACTCAGGATCAAGATCGGCTCCAGACTCCCATTCAATGGAGTCAAAAGCAACTGTAACTTTTTCAAAAGATTTGCAATCTTTAAGTCGATTAAAAACTCCAAAACCCAGATATGGCTTCATATCCAACAC
>JBAXBW010000118.1:0-3162 GCA_037141805.1 Chlorobiaceae bacterium
AATAATTATTGATAAAGAATTAATAAAGAAATAACACAAGCGTTAAAATAATAGAATTATTTTATACTTACTACTATAAATTGTTTTATTTAAATATTTTAGATATATTTAGAATTAAAATTACATTAAGTGATCATAGCAGGGTTTCTATAGGAAGTAACTAAATATAATTAATTTGAAAATTAAAAGATTAATTAAAACAAATCACATAATAGATGTCAAGCAATCTCTCTTTAGTGGACAGTCATTTTTGTGGGATATTGAACATCTTGATGATGATTATTATCTTTCTATTATTAACAATAATCCAGTTATTATAAGACAAATATCAGAAAAGAGTATTGAAATACAATCCGATTCAATAACAATTAATTCAATCTTAATTGATGAATTTATAAAGGATTATTTTTCAGTTGATATCGATGTAGATCTTGCTTTTCCATGCGATTTCATGAGATTATATCCTGATCTATATTTTCTGATAAAACCATTTTTATTGCTTCGGATACTCAGGCAAAACCCCTATGAAACCTTGATCTCATTTATGTGTGCTCAGGGAATTGGCATGCACATGATCAGAAAACAGATCAGCATGTTGAGAAATTTCTATGGCAATAAAGTTTCAGTAACCTTATCAGGGAAAGATATTATCCTCTATACATTCCCTGCTCCTGAACGGCTTGCAGCACTTGATCCCGTTGACCTCAGCATCTGCACCAACAACAATCGGGTCAGGGCAAAAAATATTATACTCGTGGCGCAGGGTGTGGTTGACGGGAGAATTGACTTGCATGCTCTTGGTGATCCGACCATTCCCCTTGCAGAGCTGCGCAACACGCTATGCCTGAATCAGGGTATCGGATATAAAATTGCGGACTGTATCGCCCTTTTTGGTCTTGGTCGATTTGATGCGTTTCCCATTGATACTCATGTCAGACAATATCTTGGGAAGTGGTTCAACAGCAGAACAGCTCTTCGCTCTTTAACTCCTGCGAATTATCTTATACTTGATGCGGAAGCGCGCACTTTTTTGAATCCTGAACTGGCCGGTTACGGAGGCCATATTCTCTTTCATTGTTGGCGAAAAGAGGTAAAAAAGCTTCACTCATTTTAACAATCAATAATCCAACTGGAGCATTCATGACACTGATAAAAAAAGTTCTGGTAGCCGGGGCATCGGGATATCTTGGCCGGTATGCTGTAAAAGAATTCAAGGAGAGAGGCTACCAGGTCAGGGCTCTTGTGCGGGATCCTGAAAAAATCAAAACCCCCGGTGCTCACGGAGAACCGGCAATTCACGATATAGTTGATGAAATTGTCAAAGGTGATGTGACTGCTCCCGAAAGTATTACGGAAATATGCAAAGGTATTGACATTGTCTTTTCTGCGCTCGGTCTGACAGCTCCTCACCCGGAACACACCAGCAACGACATTGATTACCTTGGCAACAAGTGTATCCTCGATCAGGCGATCAGCGAAAACGTGTCAAGATTTATCTATGTTTCAGTCTTCAATCAGGATAAAATGGCTGACATTCCCTCAATCAAAGCGCACGAGCTTTTTGTTGCTGCTCTGAAACAATCGAGCATTTCATGGGCGGTCATCCGACCAAACGGTTACTTTTCCGATATGGGTCGATTTTTTTCAATGGCCCAAAGCGGCCATATCTTCATGATCGGCGAAGGCGAAAAAAAAATCAACCCCGTTCATGGTGCCGATCTTGCAAAGGTCTGTGTCGATGCTGTGGAGGGTGAATGCCGTGAAATACCTGTCGGCGGCCCGGACATCTATACCTTCAGAGAAACTATGGAAATGGCGTTCAATGCCTGCGGCAAATCCGCATGGATAACTCCACTGCCTTTCTGGCTTGCAGAAGGCGGGCTTATGGTTACCAGTCTCTTTAACCGGAATCTGGCCGACCTTTTTTCATTCGCTATTGAAGCACTCAAGTTTGACCATGTAGCTCCTGCTTATGGAACAAGGCACCTGAACGATTTTTTTGCTGAACTGGCTGGAGAAACTCATTGACCTCTCAAACCCTGTGCCATTTATCAATGACGAGAAAAGGAGTGCACGCCTGTCGCTCTCTTTTTTTCACTGCTTCCTGCTTTTTTATCAATCTCTAATTCAATACCTTGACAAACTATTGGATTAGAGTGACGAGAGAACCACGCAGGGCGTCGCTTTTCCAGACAAACTGAAATTTTAGAGCGAACACTCCCCCATGTTGAAAATTTTTGAAAAGATCTTTGGATCAAAACACGAAAAAGATATCAAGAAAATCCAGCCTCTCATCGGCAGTATCAACGAACTGCAGATAAGTCTGGCGTCACTCAGCGACGACCAGTTGAGGCATAAAGGGCTGGAATTGAAACAGAAAGTCCGTAACGTCCTGGTACCAATGGAACAGGAGAAAAAAAGTCTCTCCCTGAAACTTGATAATCCGGACATTAATCTTGAAGAGGCAGAAACCATAAACGCCCGGCTGGACGTTCTGGCCGAAGAGTATGAAAAGGCAACCGCTTCAGCGCTTGAGGAGATCCTGCCTGAAACATTTGCTCTTGTAAAAGAGACCTGCGTGCGTCTTAAAGGACACACGTACCAGGTCGTTGGAAGAGAGATGATCTGGAATATGGTCCCTTACGATGTTCAGCTTATCGGCGGCATTGTACTCCATTCAGGAAAAATTTCCGAAATGGCAACCGGTGAAGGGAAGACTCTTGTCTCAACTCTCCCGGTGTTCCTCAATGCCTTGACCGGAAGAGGCGTTCACGTCGTTACTGTTAATGACTATCTAGCCCAGAGAGACAAGGAGTGGATGAACCCGGTCTTCGCATTTCACAACCTTTCGGTAGGGGTTATTCTCAATACCATGCGACCTGAAGAGCGCAGGGATCAGTATGCGTGCGACATCACTTATGGCACCAACAACGAGTTCGGGTTCGATTATCTGCGTGATAATATGGCGAGCACTCCGGAAGAGATGGTACAGCGGAACTTCTATTACGCGATAGTTGATGAGGTAGACAGTGTGCTGATTGATGAAGCCAGAACACCACTGATCATTTCTGGACCAGTGCCTAATGCCGACAACAGCAAATTCCAGGACATCAAGCCATGGATTGAGCAGTTGGTCCGCGCCCAGCAGCATCTGGTTGCATC
>JBAXBW010000119.1:0-3002 GCA_037141805.1 Chlorobiaceae bacterium
AGGGTTGACAAGTGGCTGTACAGCAAAAGATAAGAATCAAGCTCAAGTCTTACGACCATAGTTTGGTTGATAAGTGGGCTTTAAGGATTATTGATGTGGTCAAGCAGACGGATGCAATTATCTTTGGTCCAATACCACTGCCCACAAAATCACATGTTTATACTGTTAACCGGTCTCCACATGTTGACAAGAAATCCCGTGAGCAGTTTTCTTTCTCCTCTCACAAGAGGTTGATCGAAATTATAAACCCGACATCCAGAACCATTGATATGCTTATGAAGCTTGAGCTTCCAAGCGGCGTTGATGTTGAAATTAAGTCTTAAAGAATTAGAAAAGGTAATCTTTATGGGTGCGATTCTTGGAAAAAAAATCGGCATGACCCGTTTATTCAATGAGAAACGCGAAGCTGTATCCTGCACTATAATCGAGGCGGGGCCATGCTTTGTAACACAGGTTAAACGTGTAGATACGGATGGTTACGATGCTTATCAGGTTGGTATTGGCGAAAGAAAGGAAAAAAATGTCAGCAAGCCACTCCAGGGGCATTACAAAAAGGCTGGAGTAACCCCAGGTTTTAAGCTGGCCGAGTTCGACTTTACAGAGCTTGATCAGGAGCTGGAACTGGGCAGTGCCGTGAGTGTTGAATCGTTCAAAGAAGGTGAAAAGATTAATGTTCTCGGTGTTTCGAAAGGAAAAGGATTTGCCGGTGTCATGAAACGACATAATTTCAGTGGCAGTCAAAGAACACATGGCCAGTCGGACAGGCAGAGAGCACCAGGTTCTATTGGCGCATCATCAGATCCATCAAGGGTTTACAAGGGTACCAGGATGGCTGGACGTATGGGGTCAGATAATATTACCGTCAGAAATCTTGAAATTTTCAAGATTATGCCGGAGGCAAATCTTATTGTCATAAAAGGATCTGTTCCAGGGCCAAGAAATTCCTATATCAAGATTGTTTCTACAAAAAAGTAAATGCTGAAAGCACGAAGCTATGGAACTTAAAGTCTTAAATACTGCCGGTGTTGAAACCGGTGAAGTGGTAACGCTCCGTGACGATATATTCGGCGCTGAAATATCTGATCATGCGATGTATCTTGATGTCAAATCGATACTTGCAAATAGAAGACAGGGTACTCACAAGTCAAAAACACGTGGTGAGGTAAGGGGTGGTGGCAGAAAGCCTTTACGTCAGAAAGGGACAGGAAATGCTCGTCAGGGTTCAAGTCGCTCACCGTTGCATATAGGTGGTGGTACTATATTTGGTCCCGTACCCCATTCTTATGACCAGAAGGTGAATAAAAAAGTAAAACTTCTTGCAAGACGCTCAGCATTGAGTTCAAAGGCACAGGCTGGTCAGATCCTTGTTGTTGATGATTTCAGTTTTGAACAGATCAAGACAAAGCCATTTGCTGATATTCTTAAAAACCTTGGACTTTATCAGAAAAAAACTTTGATGTTGATGCCCGAGTATGATATGATTACTACAAGGTCTGGAAGAAATATTGCGGTTCTCAATATCATGACTGCCGATAAGGCATCGACCTATGATATTCTTCATAGTCAAACACTTCTTGTTCAGAAGACCGCATTAAAAAAAATTGAAGATACATTAGGGTAACTTGGAGCTTTCCAGAAAAAGGAGTTAAAGAGATGATACACCCGTTGTTGCGCCCTTTGTTGACTGAAAAGAGTACCGGACTGACAGAGAAAAAAGGACAGTATGTTTTAATCGTCAAACCGGATGCAGACAAGACTGATATCAGACAGGCGGTTGAGAAAAAATTTGGAGTTGAGGTAAAATCAGTTCGTACGATTAACTGTTTGGGTAAATCCCGTGCTCAGAATACAAAAAGGGGCAGGATTACAGGAAAGAAGAGTGACTGGAAAAAAGCGATTATCACCCTTGCCAAGGGTCAGACGATAGACTATTACTCAGGTACATCCCAGAAGAGCGAAGGATAGAAATCATAAAAAGGATAGATCATACATTCAAATGGCTATAAGGAAATTAGCGCCGGTTACGCCAGGGTCGAGATTCATGTCATACCCTGCATTCGATGAAATCACAAAGAGCACGCCTGAAAAAAACCTGCTCGTGCCTTTAAAGAAGTCTGGTGGCCGCAACGCTGCGGGCCGGAAGACATCCAGGCACAGAGGTGGAGGACACAAAAGACATTACAGGATTATTGATTTCAAACGCAACAAGGATGGCGTTCCAGCAACGGTTGCTGCTATTGAATATGATCCGAATCGTTCATCAAGAATTGCATTATTGCATTATAATGATGGAGAAAAACGTTATATTCTCGCCCCGAAAGGTTTAAATGTTGGTGACAGGGTGGAAAGTGGAGAAAAGGTCGAAATCAAGACTGGCAACACCATGCCATTGAAAAATATTCCTCTGGGTACCGATATTCATAATATTGAGATGAAAGCGGGAAAGGGTGGACAGATTGTACGATCAGCAGGCGGATTTGCTGTTCTTGCTGCTCGTGAGGGAGATTATGTTACCTTGAAACTCCCTTCAGGCGAAATCCGCAAGCTCAGGGTCGAGTGTCGTGCAACAATCGGTGTTGTAGGTAATACGGATCATGAAAATGTTGTTCTCGGCAAGGCAGGCAGAAGCCGGTGGCTTGGTATACGTCCTCAGACAAGAGGTATGGCGATGAACCCGGTCGACCACCCTATGGGTGGTGGTGAAGGTAAATCGAAGTCGGGCGGCGGAAGAAAGCATCCTATGTCACCATGGGGTCAGCTTGCAAAGGGTCTGAAGACGAGGAACAAGAAAAAGGCTTCACAGAAATTGATTGTACGGGGCAGAAACGCCAAATAATTATAGCGGTTAACAACAACAAGCAGAGAAATTATGCCAAGATCACTTAAAAAGGGACCGTTCATTGATATAAGGCTGGAAAAGCGGATCCTTGATATGAATAGCAAGGGTGAAAAAAAGGTTATAAAGACCTGGTCCAGAAGTTCAATGATTTCACCTGATTTTG
>JBAXBW010000120.1:0-2955 GCA_037141805.1 Chlorobiaceae bacterium
ATCTCCTCCAACCCAACCCCCTTCCCAGGAAATATCCCTTCCTCCCTCAACTTCCCAAGAGCCACAACCCCAGCCACCCTCATTTGCAGCATCCCCCCCCCATTATTATAATTACCAGACAATCCCCAACTAGGGGACGACATTCATAACGTACAGTTGCCCCTCATTCCTCATCACACAATGCGAACTAGGGGACGACATTCATAACGTACAGTTATCCCTCATTCCCCAGAACTCATCACACAAAACATTCTTTCACAAATCCATAATGCGAAACCGTCTATAATGCGTATATTTACAAAAAAAAATTACTCTAAAAAAAGGTAAGACAAGCTCTGAATTCTATGGCATACTTTAAAAATCTCTGCCTTGTCGAGGCCCCCCAAACCATCATTGTACCCTTTCCCCGATTTATAACCGACTGCATCGGCGTCTGTTACCTCGCCGCCGCCGTCCAGCACGACGTCGAAAGCCTCGTCATGCCCGACAACTACTACAACTACGGCATCTTCGACAGCCTTCGCACACTCCTCAAAAAAAGTCCCATAGACCTCGTCGCCATCTCCTCCATGACCGGCGCCTTCAACCAGGCCGAACAACTCGCCCGAATAGCCAAAGAAGCCGGTAAATTCGTTGTCATGGGAGGCTTCCACCCAACCGCACTCCCCGAAGAGGTACTCAAACTCAACTGCGTCGACGTCGTCGTCATCGGCGAAGGCGAACACACCTTCCGCGAACTCGTCCTGAACGGCCCCTCCCGCGACGTCAAAGGCATAGCCTATCGCGAAGGCGGCGGCATCGTCTACACCAGCCCGCGCGACATCATCGCCGACATCGACTCCATAGCCTTTCCCCTCCGCTCTCTCCGTCCCCAGCGATACGGCGAAAAAGGCGACTCCTACTCCATCGACACCATCTACACCTCACGCGGCTGCCCCTGGTCATGCTCCTTCTGCGCCAACGACCAGATGCACAAAAGCTGGCGCGGCAGAAGCGCCGAAAATGTCGTCGAAGAAATTGCCCTTCTCCACGACCCCAAAAGCAAAAAACTTCTCAAAATCTGGGACGCCAACTTCCTCACCAACATCAGTCGTGCCGAAAAAATCTGCGACATGATGATCGAACGAGGCCTCACCAACTTCCGCATCATGACGGAATCCAGAGCCAAAGATCTCGTCCGTGCCGAACGCATCCTCGACAAACTCAGCCGCATAGGGCTAAGCAAAGTAGGCCTCGGCATCGAAAGCCCCAACGAAGCCACTCTTGCCCTCATGAACAAAAAAAACAGCCTCAACGACGTCGCCCGCGCCATCGACCTCTGCAGCAAAAACAAAATCGGCGCCGAAGGCTACTTCATCATCGGCCACTACACCGAAAGCATACAAGACACCCTTGCCTACCCCGAATTCGCAAAATCACTCGGACTCCGCCAGTCCCTCTTTATGGTCATGACCCCCTATCCCGGAACAGGCATCTTCAACGAATACAAAAACGAAGGCAAAATCCGCTCATACGACTGGGACCTCTACAACAACTACTGCCCCGTCGTCGAAACCCGCAGCATGGACAGCGCCACCCTCATCGACATGCTCGCATACTGCAACGTCGCCTTCAACCGCTACAAATCAGCCATGAAGCGCAATACAACCAACGCAGTACTCCTCAGCTTTCTCATAGACCTCTTCCAGCTCAGCTGGCTCATGCGCGTCAACAAAAACCTCACAGGCGCCGACATCACAAATATCCTCTTCAACGCACTCAAAAGATTCATCGACCACGAACAAGGCAAAGTAGAGCAGCCCGCCGCGCCCAAATGCAAACCGCTGCCACAACCCATTACCCTCCGCATCTGCCGCAAATCCGGCCAAAGCATCGACTACACCCTCACCCAAACCAACGGCAGCCGCGTGCTCACCATGGCACTCAACCAAACCGCCCAACCCTTCACCGGCCCCCAAATCAACCTCGACCAACTCGTCGAAACCGCCTGCGACGTCCCCATGGACAAGCTCATGGGTGTCCTCTACCGCAACGAATGGCTCAACAACAACAAAGGCAGAATAACCACCAAACTCCTCCCCGTCATAACCGACCTCGAAACCCTGACCTTCGCCGCAAAACTCATAAAACTCTACCTGACCTCAAAAAACTAACCCCCCGGCAATGTTTTGCAAAAAAACAGCGATTTAATCGCCATAAGTAGCTGAAATTTTTGTATACTAAAGATTAAAAGGTAAAAAAATTACACCAATTAACTCATCCCACAGTGTTAATTACCCCAAATCCCTCAGCACTCGTCCATAACAAAACTTCGTCCAATTTATAATTGGAATTAAAAAAATATATTATTTCCTTTTTATTAAGGTTGTTATATATAATATAATATATATATCCCATCCCTCACTTGTGACTCAAGAAAGCGTAGCTGTGTAAGAAGCCGTCAATCAAGTTGCCAACTCCCAACCGCTCACTCAATTGTCTATATATGAGATATAGATACATCTCCATTCTCCTACTATCCCTACTGGCACTCCCGGCCCAAACAAAAGCAGCCGAAAGTTCAAGCCCGGCAACAGCAACAGCAAGCTCCGGCGCTGCATATTTCACGACACCATCAACAGGAACACCCAACACCACAATAAGCACCTCAATCTCCGACCAGCGTGACGCCTCCGCCCGCGACACCAACACCCGCCCGGAAGAGCAGGACCAGAATATACAAGGCAACCCAGGCGCCGTTAAAAGCAGCTTTCAAATCTACGTCGAAAACTCAACCGGCAAAAAGCTCGACATCTACGGCCGCGACCTCTTTCGCAACGTCCCCAGCACCTTCGCCCCGCTCAAAGCCGTACAAGTCAACCCCGACTACATCATCGGCCCCGGCGACGCCCTCCAGATTCGCGGCTGGGGCATGGTCGACATCGACGTCAACGTCACCGTCAGCCGCAGCGGCGA
>JBAXBW010000121.1:0-2941 GCA_037141805.1 Chlorobiaceae bacterium
TATCCAGCGCTGCCTCCTGATGACCACCGACCCCGGCGACCTCGTCTTCGACCCGACTTGCGGCAGCGGCACCACCGCCTTTGTTGCCGAGCAGTGGGGTCGTCGCTGGATTACCTGCGATACTTCTCGCGTGGCGCTCACCCTGGCCCGGCAGCGCCTGATGACCGCTGTTTTTGACTACTACGAACTGGCACACCCACGGGAGGGTGTCGGAAGCGGCTTCAGGTACAAAATGGTTCCTCATATCACCCTTAAATCCATTGCCAACAACGAGCTTCCAGGCACAGAAACTCTCTATGACCAGCCAATACCCGACAGCAAAAAGAGACGGGTAAGCGGCCCATTCACGGTCGAGGCTGTCCCGGCGCCTTCAGTCAAATCGGTTGATGAACTGCTTGATGGCACACCGCAACCTGCCGACCTCTCCATTACCCGCTCTGGCGAGACTCTCCGTCAGGGTGAGTGGCGTGACGCGCTTTCACGCACCGGTCTTCGCGGCAAAGGGGGGCAGCAGATCCGCTTTGCACGCCTGGAGCCCCTGCCCGGTTGCCACTATCTTCATGCTGATGGCGAAACCCGCCCCGGCGCCGATGGTCTCATCCGCCAAGAGGGCACAGCCAGTCAGCCTCAACGAATCGTCGTCTCATTTGGCCCGGAACATGCGCCCCTTGAGCAGCGCCAGGTTGCCCAGGCAATCGAAGAGGCGCAAACCCTTGTGCCAAGGCCAAAGCTCATTCTCTTTGCCGCCTTCCAGTTCGATCCTGAAGCAGCAAAAGATATTGACGAAACCAACTGGCCGGGTGTGACCCTGCTCAAAGCGCAGATGAATGCTGACCTATTGACCGACGACCTGAAGAAAAAACGGGCCAGCAGTGAATCGTTCTGGCTTATTGGGCAACCTGATGTGTCGCTTCGCAAGATCCAGCGCGGTGAACATCAGGGGAAATGGGAGCTGGAGGTGTATGGCTTCGATTATTACAACACCAGAACCGGTGCCATTGAATCGGGCAATGCTCAGCAGATTGCCGTCTGGCTGCTTGATACCGACTACGATGGACGAAGCATTTTTCCGCGTCAGGTCTTTTTTCCACAAGCCAGCGAAAACGACGGATGGGCAAGGCTGTCAAAAAATCTGAAAGCCGAGATTGATGAAGAGCTGATTGAAGCCTACCGTGGCACCCTCTCACTGCCCTTTGAACTGGGCAACCACTCACGGGTAGCGGTAAAAATTGTCGATGACCGTGGCGTTGAATCGCTCAAGGTTATTGGGGTAACATAAAGGAGTTTATGCGATGATAACAAACATTACGCTCTCGAATTTCAGAGGCTTTGAGGAGGAGGTATCGGTCAGAATTCGACCGATCACCATCTTGATTGGCCGCAACAGCGCAGGAAAATCCTCACTGATCAAGTTTCTGCAAATGTTACGTCAGACGCTGGAGTCGCAACGTGATGAATTTTTTGTTACCGATGGCGGAGCTGTTCAGTTGGGTGCATGGAGTAATCTCAAAAATTCACGGAGTAAAAAAAGGAGCTTTGAATTTTCAATTGAGACGGAAACCAAAGATATTCCTGCAGCAGATATTCGTCAATTATGGGAAAATTTCAGCAATAAACGGGTTATTACAGAGGTGGGTGATAACATTCGGCTTTCGCTTGATGTACCGAAAAGCCTCGTTACCCGTGAATCACCCGTTGCAAAGTTTACAATCAGTGGTCAGGTGCGATACGCTCAACAGTTCAAGTTTGGGCATCATGCCGTCAGGGGGGATATTGACGATATTGAGATATTCAAAAAAAGCGCAACCAATCTTGACAATACCGGCTTTCTCCGTTTCAGCAGGCGAACAGAGAGTTTACATGATCTTTTTGAATCGGGTGTAGCGGAGCAGTTTCTCGACCGTCTGCGCTATGAATTTACCTCAATCCGGCATCTCTCACCTGTTCGGGAGGAGTCAATTCGAACCGTTCAGGCCGGAAGCCCGCCACCACGGGATGTGGGTGAACGCGGTGAGTATGCCATTTCACACCTGGTTCGTCTCTTCAGTGATCCAGCGCAACGAAATAACGCTGACTTTGTTGCCCGATTTGCCAATCTTGTTGCAGATGTTGACAAACTCTTGTTCAGCTCCCAGATTGCCAACCTTTCAACACAGGTCAAGGCTCGCAACAAAAGGACGCAGGCTGTCAGTTATCTTGCAGATTTCGGTTTTGGTGTGAGTCAATGTCTGCCACTCTTTATTCAGGGAGTCATGCACGACCCTTACCAACTGCTGCTTGTTGAGCAACCTGAGGCACAATTGCATCCTACGGCGCAGTTGGAATTGGGTTCCTTTTTTGCGGCACTCTGGAGCGAGAAAAAGGTGCCCGCAATTATTGAAACTCACAGTGCCAATGTGTTGCTTCGGCTTCGGCGTCTGGTTAAAGAGGGGCAGATACAACCAGAGGAGATAACGGTTGCCTATTTTACGGTGGATGATGAAAAAAAGGTTCCTATCGTAAAAAATCTTGATATTCGGGCTGATGGTTCTTTGGAAAAAGGTCTTCCTATGGAATTTTTCGGAGCAGATGTAATTGAAGCTATTGAAATGGGAGCCTGAATGTTGTTTATAGCAATAGATACCAACATCTTTCTGCATCTCTTCAATCCTGCGGAGAATACCGGTGCGCATATCGACAAGTTGCTGGGTGCATTGATAACATCGCAGTATCAACTGCTTGTGGACAGCACCAGAAAAATCGGAAATGAATATCAGCAAAAAATAGTGCCGATCATAAGAAACCTTGATGAAACAAAGCCACAGTTGCCGCTTTTGAGGTTCTGGATGAACCCGGATATTCGGCATGAGGTTGAGCTTGATGGAACAGATGCCCTGATGGTCAAGATCAAAAGCGTGATGCACGAGCCTGACGAACATGCCGATCGTGCTTTTGTCTATGT
>JBAXBW010000122.1:0-2777 GCA_037141805.1 Chlorobiaceae bacterium
GACGACAATTATAATTCCCGAAAGTAACGGGCATTGTAAGCTGTCCACCATCTCTAAAAAAGGATGGTTCGGATGGTAACTGATCAACAGGTAAGGAGGTTATTGAAGCTCATGCAAACAGAAACGACAAAGGCTGTGGCCGCAGCCAAATCAGGTATGGATGAAAAAACGGCTCGAAAGTATTCAAAAGCTGGCTGGCTCCCAAGTGAACTCAAAAAAGTGAGAACTTGGCAAACTCGTTCTGACCCTTTCGATGGCTTTTGGGATGAACTCCGCGACAACCTCGCGACTAACCCTGGTTTTGAAGCAAAAACGCTATTCGACGATTTGCAGAGACGCTTTCCTGGGCAGTTTTCTGATGGACAACTGCGAACCCTTCAGCGCCGGATTAAATGCTGGCGTGCCATGGAAGGGCCTTCGCGGGAGATTTTCTTTCCCCAACTGCACCACCCCGGCGAACGGGCACAATCGGATTACACCCATATGGGAGAACTTGGAATTACGATTGCCAAGCAGCCCTTCGATCATCTGGTGTATCATTTCGTTCTGACCTACTCCAACTGGGAAACCGGCAGCATCTGCTTCTCAGAGAGCTTTGAAAGCCTGAGTGACGGGCTACAGGCAGCCTTATGGGAACTGGGCGGTGTTCCGCACTCACATCAGACCGACCGGCTGACAGCGGCAGTGCAAAAATCCCTTCACCCTGATGAATTTACCCAGCGTTATCAGGCTCTGCTCAACCACTATGGCCTTATCGGCTGCAAAACACAGGCAGCAAGCCCCAATGAAAACGGTGACGTAGAGCAACGCAACCATCGCTTCAAGAGGGCAGTCCAACAGGCTCTGCTACTCCGTGGAAATTCTGATTTTACTACTCGCGATGAGTACAAGCTGTTCCTTAAGAAACTGTTTATCCAGCTAAATAGCGGTCGTCGTGAACGTTTTCTGGAAGAGCAAAAAGTCTTGCACCCGCTTCCACATAAGCACCTTGAAAGTTGCAAGCGTCTTTCTGTCAGCGTTGGCCAGGGCAGCACCATCCGTGTCAATCACAACGTCTACTCGGTGGAAAGCAGGTTGATCGGCGAAACCTTGCAGGTCCAGCTGTTTGCCGAGCATCTCGATCTTTTCTATGCTCAAAAATGTGTAGATACGCTGCCCCGACTGCGTGGTGAAAAACGGCATCTGATCAATTACCGGCATATGATCGATCAGCTTGAACGGAAGCCGGGAGCATTCGAAAACTACCGCTACCGGGAAGAGATGTTCCCCGGCAGCTATTTCCGGCTTGCATATGACGAACTCAAAGAGCGGCACACGCCACAAAAGGCAGCCAAGGAATACCTGGAAATACTGCGTATGGCTGCCATGGATAGTGAAGCAGCCGTGACGTCAGCGCTTTATTCACTCTGTGGCCGACAACCGATTACAGCGGATGCCGTAAAAGAAATACTCCACGCAAACCAGACTCCGGTTTCTGCTACAGAAGTCAGCATTACCAAGGTGGACTTGGCCATATACGACCTTCTTCTCTTGGACGGGGAGGTGTCATATGCATCGTGAGGAAGATAAATCCGGTCATCTGGATCGGCTCCTCAAAGAGCTGCACTTGCCCACCGTACGGCGCTGCTATCAGGACGAGGCCATCACTGCCCGGCGCGATAACTGGGATTACGAAACCTATCTTTATGAGTTAGCCACACGCGAATGCGAAGTTCGTCAAAACAACAGAATCGCCAGACTTTTAAGAGAATCAAAACTTCCATTGGAAAAAAGTCTAAAAGCCTTTGACCGCAAGCGTCTGCCCAGGAAGGTTGATGCGCAGTTGGAACTTCTCTTAAAAGGGGACTTTCTTGACCATAAAGAAAACGTGCTGGCATTCGGTTTTCCCGGCAGCGGAAAGACTCATCTACTATGTGCAATTGCCCAAGAACTAACTCATCAGGGACGACAGGTCCGTTTTACCTCATGTAGCCTATTGGTGCAGGAACTGCTCATCGCCAAGCGTGATCTGAAGCTGGCACGCGTTCTCAAGCAGTACGCTAAATATGAGGCTCTGATCATTGACGACATCGGTTACGTGCAGCAAAGCCGGGAGGAGATGGAGGTTCTGTTTACTCTTCTTGCAGACCGCTATGAGCGAAGCAGCGTAATGCTTACCAGCAATTTACTGTTCTCCCAGTGGGAGCAGATTTTTAAAGATCCTATGACCACGGCGGCAGCAATTGATCGCTTGGTTCACCACAGCGTAATTCTGGAGTTGAACATACCCAGCTACCGATTGGAACAATCCAAAAAAACAAAGGAAACCGTTGCTGTTCAATCGGCTTAAGCAGAGCTGCAAGAACAGCAGACGGCGAATTAAGGAGAATAACGAATGGAACTCACAACATATAATCCTCAAAAAGGTCGGCTGGAAACGCTTGAAGTGGAATTTACTGAAGAAAATACCACCTGGTTCGAATACAGTCGTGGAACCTCAATTTCTACAATCACGGATTTCAAAGGTGGGATTCTGATCAAAAAGAATGATTATTCATATCCCATCTGGCTGTACGACATAACGAGAGCAGATATCGACTACAGCAAGAAAAAAGCAAAAGAGCTTATGCAGTTGCATAAATAAAATGTTTGCAAGGCAGCGGAAACGCCAGTCGCCCTACGGGCTCCTTCTGTTTCCGCTGCCTCTCTAAAACCATCAACTTGCTATTCTCTCAAGTGAGGTAATAAATCGGGAATTATAATTGTCGTTGACCGGTAAAAGTAGTTGACGTTCATCA
>JBAXBW010000123.1:0-2771 GCA_037141805.1 Chlorobiaceae bacterium
TCTCTGGTGTGGCCGGTCAGCTTTCCGAGTTTTTTCAGGACCGCCGGGATATCGTCAGGGGATTTGCAGGAGACGGTTTCTCGTTGAATACCAAGCGCCGATATTTTTTTGCCAGTCTCTTCATCAGCCAGATCGACATCAATGACCAGGTCAGGATGGAGAGAGGCAAGGAGTTCAAGCGAAGGCTGTCCGAATGAACCGATGACAGGTACCCGGGCAGCCGCTGCAGGCCAGTCGCAGGCGCTGGTTCTGCCCACAAGCTGATCGCCAGCCCCGATGGCAAAAATCATCTCGGTCAGGCTCGGCGCAAGACTTACAATGCGTGGTTGTGCCTTTGCTTTTTTGGTGTCCCTGATCGGTTGTTGCGTACATCCTGAGGCCAGGAGTAACAGTAAAAAGAGTGCAATGGATTTACAGCGCAAGATGTTCTGCATATCGTTGAAGTATCTGCAAGTGGTTGAAAGCAAGTGGCATGGCAAGGGCTTCATGCAGAGTGAACCAGCCAATCTCCTCAACCTCTTCAGGCATCAACTGATAAGCACCGGTTCCAGTGCCATGGAAAGCGAGCGCCACAGCATGAAAGTTGTACTCAGGAAAGATTTCGTTGAAAAAGGCGAGGAAGGTTGGAGTGGTAAAGCGAAGAGCAGTCTCCTCCATAACCTCCCGAACAACAGCATCTTCCGCAGTTTCATAGTCGTCAATGTGTCCACCCGGCAGGCACCAGTGGCCCTCAAAAGGGCGAACACTGCGTTTTGTCAGCAGAATACGATCAGGATTGCCATCCTCGGGAGTGATGATAGCGGCTACAGTGGCTTTGGGCATAGATGCAGGTTTACAGGTTGACCCAAAGTAAGCGAGATGTTCAAGGAATGCAAGCAGAGTTTTTTTGCGGACAGGCGGTAATGCTGGAAATTTTTGCCAATATCAGTATATAATTTGTTGCCAGAAGGTTTGATGCTATTCTGATTTAAAGGAGTATTTGCCGATGGAAGGAACACTTTCACTGTCTGGTATAGCTGTTCTCTTTGGTGGTGGTCTTTCGCTTTTTCTTTTCGGTATAAGGATGATGAGCAGCGGGCTGAAGAAGGCCTCTGGTTCGCAGGTTCGGAAGTGGATATCCAAAATATCTGCAAACCGTTTTTATGCGGTGCTTGCCGGTGCATTTGCTACGGTCATTGTTCAGAGCAGCAGCACCATTATTGCCATTCTTGTCGGTCTGGTTCAGTCTCGCCTTATGACTTCCAGCCAGGCGCTGGCTGTTATGCTCGGTGCTGAAATAGGCACAACAACCATGGCGCAGCTTGTTGCTTTTCGATTACACGATTACGCGCTGGTGTTTTTTGCTGCCGGTTTTCTGCTGACTGCTCTTGCAAAATCAGAATCCCTGCGATTTACCGGTGAGGCTGTGTCGGGGTTTGGGCTGCTGTTTTTTGGTCTGAAATTGATGTCAGGTGCGCTCATTCCCCTTGAGAGCTATTCCCCTTTTCTCTCCCTGCTCCGTTATCTCGACAACCCATTATTCGGTGTTCTTGCGGGAATGTTTCTGACCGCCCTGATGCACAGCAGCGGGGCTTTTGTAGGTATTCTGGTGACGCTTTCCCTGCAGGGGGCGTTGAGGCTTGAGGCTGGGATTGCCTTGATGCTTGGCGCAAATATTGGTACCTGCATTACGGGAGTGCTGGCCAGTGCAGGAATGCAGCGAAGCGCCAAGCGAGTGGCCTTGGCCCAGGTGCTGTTTAATGTGGCAGGAGTGCTCTTTTTTCTCCCGATTATTCCGGGTTTTGCAGACTTGATTCGTCTTCTCTCGCCATCTGCCTCTGGTTCTGGTATCGTAAAACTTTCAAATGATGTGCCACGACAGATTGCCAATGCCCATTTACTGATTAATCTGTTTATGGCGCTCTGTTTTTTCCCCTTTCTTTCCTTTTTTGACCGCTTGCTCTACTGGCTCTTTCCTGATGACCCGGAAGAGACAAGGTTGATTCCTGCTGTCTGGTATCTGAATGAGTCGGCGCTCTCTACACCTGTTCTGGCTCTCCAATATGCCAAGGCAGAGGTGGCAAGAATGGGTAGCATTGCGGGCAAAATGGTGCGGGCGTCGCTTTACCCGCTTGAGAGCAATGTTCCTGGTCACGATCTCGTTTTTCCTAAACTTTCAGTTATCAGCGGGATGAGTATGAGAGAGGAAAAACTGGATTTTCTGGAATCAGCCATTTCGGATTATCTCATTAAAATAAGGCGCAGTGAACTGAATGAACGAGATTCAAAAGAGGTTTTTGTCTTGATGAATATTGTCAATATTCTCGAATCAATTGGGGATATGGTCGAAAGTTTTGCTTCAAAACTGGTTGAAAAGAGACGTGTGCTTAAAAGTGATCTGAGTGAAAAGGGGAAGTTTGAGCTTGTAGAGATACACAAGGTGGTTTGCCAGGAAATGGATGAACTTGCAGAAGCGCTGAAGGATATGGACGCTAACAGGGCAGTAAAGCTTCTCGATGGTGATGTGCGGTTTAAACAATTGGTGGCACAGGCTGAAACTGCTCATCTGAAAAGAGTCTTCGTGATGCCTGAAGCCGAAGTAACCCACGATGTTCATACAGAACTCCTCGATTTGCTTGAACAGGTCCACCATTACTGCAAGATGATTGCGGGTAGTATGCTTGTTTCAGGGAAGTCTGAACAGTAAGCCGCATCAGCTATTTTCGCATGCCAATACGTTCGTGCCAATATCCTGGTTTCCTTTTCACATGCGCGATTGCAATGACCATGAT
>JBAXBW010000124.1:0-2756 GCA_037141805.1 Chlorobiaceae bacterium
TTTCGAGGCGGCAGGAGGTGGGTCGTGGCTTGCGGCTCTCCGTTAACCAGAGTGGCGACAGAATGGATCATCCGGCAACCGTGCATGATATTAATGTGTTAACGGTGGTTACGAGTGAAAGCTATACGGAGTTTGTGACCAACTTGCAGAAGGAGATCAGCAATTCACTCTCTGCCCGCCCCAGAAAAGCCGATGAGGCCTATTTTACGGGGAAAATCATCCAGACCGAATCCGGCCCGGTGGAAATAAATCCGTTGATGGCGAAGCAAATCTACAAATACCTGTTCAAAAACGATTATACCGACGATGCGGACAAAATAGCTCCGGCTTATCACATAGCGAAGGCTGATGGCACTTTGGTTCCGCTACCTCCAGAGCTTGCTCCACAGGCCGAGCAGATTTACAAGCTGATCGACAGTGTTTTCAGTGAGTCTCAATTGCCCCAGGTGGGAGATGACCGCAAGCCAAAGCTCAATCCACTGAACGACAACTTCAACAAAAGAGAGTTCAGGGAGTTCTGGAACCGGATCAACCACAAGGCTATCTACCGGGTGGAGTTTGACTCGGCGGAACTGGTTCGCAACTGTATTCGTACTTTGGATAAGGAACTGCGGGTTAGCCCGCTCCAGTACACCATCCACGCTGGCACTCAAAAAGAGGAGATTACCGATATCCAGCTCCAGAGAGGCGAGAGTTTCAAACTTGAGGAGACGACGGTTGAGAGCAATAAAGTTTTCATTCACTCAATGGTCAAGTACGACCTTTTGGGCAAGCTTGCTGGCAACACCGATCTCACCCGCAAGAGCATTGCTGAAATTCTCGGGGGTATCCACCCTGTTGTGTTCAAAAAATTCAGTGAGAACCCGGCACACTTCATCGCTGAAGCAACTCGCCTGATCAAAGAGCAAAAGGCGACGATTATTATTGAGCGGTTGAGCTATGATGAAATTGCCGACCGGCACGATATTGACATTTTCACCACTGGCCAAAGCAAGCAAGACTTCTCAAAAGCAAGTGAAAAGCTGAGAAACCACATTTACGATTATGTGGTCACGGACTCTAAAATTGAAAAAGCTTTTGTGCACGAGCTTGATACCAGTACAGAGGTTGTCGTTTACGCCAAATTGCCTCGCGGGTTCCTCATTCCAACCCCGGTCGGCGACTACAATCCGGACTGGGCTATCTCTTTTAAAGAGGGCGCTGTGAAGCACATCAGCTTTGTGGCAGAGACCAAAGGCTCAATGTCGAGCATGGAGCTGCGAGCCATTGAGGCTACGAAAATCGAGTGTGCGCGGAAATTCTTTGAGGAGATCAATCAGAGGGTTGAGCGGGACAGGGTAAGGTATGATGTTGTAACTGATTTTGGGAAGCTGATGGAGATTGTGGGGGGACGGGGATGAGTATGAAGCTTTACATTATAGGGAATGGAATGGATTTGATCTGTATCACAACATGCAGACGAGCATTGCTGATTTTAGAGCGTTTACCGAAAGCAATGCTCGTGATAAATAAAGACCCTGTTTTTCTCTTGCTCTTTGTCTTTTTTCTTTTTGCATTTTGGCCAGCGCCAAGGGACTGATGCGCAGTTCTACCACAAAAGCCGCCATTACCTGCAACAGATACAATAACCTCAGTACATGAATTAAGGTGGTCAGGGTAACCGTTTCACCCCGTTTCATTAAACTCAGGGTTGATCGACTGATACTGGCGGCATGAGCAAGCGCATCCTGGGTTTTGTTTTGCTCCAGGCGATGGTGCCGCACAAAAGCCCCGATATGCCCGGTCAGTGCCTTGTCGCTCATGGATGCCCAGTTGGTAAATGATGTTTCAGTCATAATACTGTTATTTACCCGCTAATGCATGAGTTCCAAATTGGAATGTACCTGTATTTGAACGAGCATCAGACATACTGAATGCCTTGTCATTCGCTATCCGCAATACATGCGTCGATTGCATTATTTTTCACTCATTAATGTATAAAAAGTGAGGCCGCCTGTTGTATGCTCAATTGGGCTCCAGGCACATACCATGCACCACGCCCACTGTCGTGCTGGGTCAGATGACCGCGATCCACCAGATTTCGGAAGTGGCCCTTCAAGGTGTTGCAACTGATAAAGATCAGTTCATGCTATTGACTTGCGCATCTATAATAAGGTTCATCTGTTCCTTTAGCAATCGTAGTCGTTCAGCCGCATCTGGATCGCCTAATGCTTCCTGCAGCCTCAAGACAGCGCTTTTCGCATAAAAACCACCGTTTGGTTCCAACTGCATACGCTTTTCGGTCACTCCGATTTCAATGCTGGCAATTTCAACAACTTCCAAAACCTCTTCTGAAAGTGTCGGGTCTTTTCTCATCATCTTCAGGGCGTTATAGGCCTCTTTGAACTGGCCTGCCTCAATTTGCTCAATAATGCTTTGTAGTTGTGTGTTCATGGCTTTATTCTTTTGTTTTTTTACTTCTGTAATGTATAATTTGACGGATGTTGATGCGTTGCGGAGTACATTTTTCCTCCCGGTCATGCCTCGATAATTTTCATCCGGTCAGCCAATTGCATGAAATATTCCCGTGACCAAATCTTCAGCGGCTTGACATCCTGCACAAATCTCGAAATATCATCAACCGCCAATGATATATCAAGAGATCTGATCTTTTGAGTTAACAGTTCCCGAAACCTCGACAATCCGTAAAAGATTCTTAAACAAGTCCTACCATAAAAGGCCGCCCGATCAAAGAAACCTCCCCGATACAGGCCAGC
>JBAXBW010000125.1:0-2700 GCA_037141805.1 Chlorobiaceae bacterium
GTGATCACCAGCGTTGTTGTCCCCAGTTCACGATTCACCTTCTCAATCACATCAAGCACCAGCTTGCCTGTCTGAAAATCAAGTGCGCCCGTTGGCTCATCACAGAGCAACAGCTCAGGGCGCTTGGCAATAGCGCGGGCAATAGCCACCCGCTGCTGCTCACCGCCCGAAAGCTGCGCCGGAAAATGGTTGAGACGATGGCCAAGACCCACCAGCAGAAGCGCCTCTTTCGCCGACATCGGCTCTTCAGCAATCTCGGTCACAAGCTGCACATTCTCAAGCGCCGTCAGGCTTGATATCAGGTTGTAAAACTGAAACACAAACCCGATCGACCGCCGCCGGTAAGCCGTCAACTCGGCCTCTGTCGCTGCAGTAATCTCTCGCCCATGAAAAAAGAGCTTCCCGGATGAGGGCACATCCAGCCCCCCGATAATATTGATCAGCGTTGACTTCCCGCTGCCTGAAGCCCCCAGCAGAACCACAAGCTCCCCCGCATAAAACTTCACCGACACACTCTTCAGCGCATCAACCTGCACCTCGCCCATAACGTACGATTTTGACAGCTCGCTGATGTTGAGGAATGGATTGTCGGAGGCTACCGGAGCGGGATGGAGGTGACTGTCAGGAGTTGATGAGATAGACATTTCAGAAAGAGTATTTTGCAGTTCCGCGTTCATATCTGTCCGGGACTTCTTTGTATGGGCGAATAAGCATTCCGTTCATCAAAACAATCGGAACAGGTACCCGGAAAAGCATTGATCAGTCTTTTACACATATCGGGGTCATCCTTAAATACCGTCATCCAGACGCTCCAATATGCATGACCTTTTGCGACGTTGACTATAGACCGTCTCATCTGTTCTGTTTGGTTAAGAGCTAAATCGGTCTTTGCTTCGCAGGCAATATCCCATACTTTCCTGCGATTTTCGGATCTTCTGTCAGATTTTTGTTGATCATTGAATGGATTTTTGTGTAGACCTGTAAGACGAATGGTATTGTCAGCTTTCTTTTTCATTTCACACGAAAGTTGATCTGAAACACTCACCATCCCACCTTCAGAATAGCGCAAGGCTAAAAATGTATTGTCTATATGAGGCCATAAATAATCGTCAAGTACAACATCAAGACGTCCTTTTGTTGAATTACAATTTGGACATGCCAGAAGAAAATTATCCCAGCTCACCTCTCGCTCTTTTATAACCGTTAGTGAACCTTCTGGTTGTTTTGGCTGGACATGCTCCACTGCAAGAGCAGAATCCAGTTTCATTTCACAATATGAGCAATATTGACCCAAACGTTCAATCAGCATTCCTCGAGCATCTTGATGAAATGAAAACACAATATCGTTACCATCACTATGCTGAGGGCAATTTCCTTTATTGACGGGACGCATCAGCTCTCCTGTCCTTTTGCAGAAGCGCCAAGACCCGCCGCTTCACGTTTCATTTCGAGGAACGCATGGTAGGCGACATACTCACTGAATGGAGCAGATAGCTCATCAAGCTTCTGTTTAATTGTCTCTTTTTTTTCTGCATCAGCCACTCCTCCCTCCTCAAGAAGGGCATAATACTCCTTTGCTGTAGCATACATTTCCTGATATCGACGGCTTCTCTGAGGCAGCTCGATTCCCATAACATCCTCGACAATGTCTTCGATGGGATGATGGCTATATGAAAAAACAGGTGCAGGTAAAGCAACAACACGCCCTTCAGATTGAATATTCGCAGTAGTCGGTTGGTTCAAATCAATGACCTCACCAGAATCCATTGACTGAATAATGAATGGCGAATGAGTTGTCGCAATAAACTGAATACCGGGAAATACTTTTTTCAGGTCGCCCACTACCCGACGCTGCCATTTTGGATGTAAATGAAGATCAATTTCATCAATAAGAACAACCCCTTTTGCTTTTCGTGCGGCATCAGCGCCAAAATGAGGATTAAGCCGTGCTGCTCGATGGGCTATATCGGCAACCATGGCAACAATATTGCGATATCCATCACTCAGATTATTAAAAGGGCAAAATTCAGCATCATTAAATTCAATCATCGGCTGATCATGCTCAACATCGAAGTAGAAATGTTTCGCATCGGGAATACACGCCATCACGGCATTCCTGACAACCTCAAGCGCCGGTATAGATTTGTTTTTTTGGAGTGCTGCTTGCTGAAGCGTCTTAAACCACTTCTCAAACAGTGCGTGATCCGACTTCGAATCAAGGCAGTTCCTGTAACCATCAAGTCTTGAACCAGCCGTTCCTGTCTTTACATTGCTATGGATATCCCACAATCGCCCGGAACCATAGTAAAGTAAGACCGGTAAATCAACATCCTCACCTCTGCTTACCCGCATAAAATCTTCGCTGCTCATCTCAATCAATTCCCTGGCGTCTCCCCCTCTGTCTTTGATACGACGTTTCCAGAAAAACGACCTGCCGTCACTAAACCCTTCTGCCTCAAGAAAAACCTCTTTTTGAGGTTCAAAATTAAGCAATCCATTTTTTTCAGTAATCAAAAGCCTTGCCTCATCCTTCTTTACTGACCACCTCCCGGCAGAAACATCAGCTCGAAGTAAATAGGTACTCAACAGCGTTGCCAGCGCATTCAGGATAGATGTTTTTCCTGTAGCATTATCACCGATAAGCACCGTAAAATCTGGATGAAACTGAAATTCGGCCTCATCAAATTTTTTGTAGTTACG
>JBAXBW010000126.1:0-2695 GCA_037141805.1 Chlorobiaceae bacterium
TCTGTTGAATACAAATATTTTTGCTCAGAGCCTGGTCAGGAGAGTGTCAAAAAAGCCATTCGCGACAATAACCTTACGGGTGTCATTATAGCAGCATGCTCCCCGAGAATGCATGAAGCTACCTTCCGCAAGGTCTGCGCAGAGGCTGGTCTGAACCCTTATCTCTGTGAAATAGCAAATATTCGCGAACAATGTTCATGGGTGCATAGCGACAAGGATATGGCTACTGAAAAAGCCATGGACATCACCCGTTCGATGATTGAAAAAGTTAAACTGAACAACAAACTCCAGCCCATTGAGGTTCCTGTAACCCGCCGGGCGCTTGTCATTGGAGGGGGTGTCGCTGGCATACAGGCCGCGCTTGATATTGCCAATGCCGGTCAGGAAGTTGTTCTTGTCGAACGTGAGCCCTCGCTTGGCGGCCACATGGCGCAGTTGTCGGAAACCTTCCCGACACTCGACTGCTCACAGTGTATTTTGACTCCTCGAATGGTAGAAGTGGCTCAACACCCCAAGATACGCTTGCTCACCTATGCTGAAGTTGAGCATGTTGATGGCTTCATCGGCAATTTCAAGGTAAAAATTCGCATGAAATCGCGTTACGTCAACAAAGACGTCTGTACTGGCTGTGGCGATTGCATGGTGAAATGTCCTGTCAAAAAAATATCGAGTGAATTTGACTGCGGTCTGGGTAAAAGAACCGCCATTTATACTCCGTTTGCCCAGTCTGTACCAAATATACCAGTCATCGACAAGGCAAGCTGTATTTACTTCAAAAACGGCAAGTGCAAGACCTGCATGAAGTCCTGTCAGATCAATGCCATCAACTTTGATATGCAGGACGAATTCATTGACCTTGAAATCGGCGCCATTGTTGTTGCCACCGGATTTCAGATACAGAATACTGCAGGCTACGGAGAGTATGGCTATGGCAAGTATCCTGACGTCATCACCGGTCTTCAATTTGAGCGCCTCGCTACGGCAAGCGGCCCGACATCAGGCAAAATCCTTCGTCCCTCAGATGGCAAAGAGCCGGAAACGGTGGTGTTTATCCAATGTGCCGGATCGCGCGACCCTTCAAAAGGTGTACGCTACTGCTCCAAGATATGCTGCATGTACACTGCCAAGCATGCCATGCTTTATGCCCATAAGGTTCATCATGGAAAAACTCATGTTTTTTATATGGATATCCGGGCTGCCGGCAAAGGGTATGATGAATTTACCCGAAGAACCATTGAGGAAGATGATGCCTCATACATCCGGGGTCGAGTCAGCAAGGTATGGCTGGAAAATGGCAAGCTGATGGTACGCGGTGTTGATACACTTCTCGGCAGACCCGTTACCATACCTGCCGATATGGTCGTTCTTGCAACCGCGATGGTTCCACAGCCAAATGCAAAAGAGTTTGCCAAAACCATCGGCATCGCTTATGACGATTACGGCTATTACAACGAGGCTCATCTCAAGCTCAGGCCTGTCGAATCATCTTCTGCAGGTGTTTTCCTTGCCGGTGCATGCCAGTCACCAAAAGATATTCCTGACTCGATTGCGCAGGCATCAGCATCAGCAAGCAAGGTTCTTGCTCTTTTCAGCAAGGAAAAACTGGAACGGGAACCAGTTGTTGCCTCAACCAACGAAACGACCTGTGCCGGATGCTGGGGCTGCGTTCTTGCCTGTCCATACAACGCCATTGAACAAAAAGATATTCTTGACCGTTCTGGACGAATCATCAAACGGGTTGCTTCTGTCAATCCCGGCTTGTGCCAGGGCTGCGGCACATGCGTCACCTTCTGTCGCTCGAACAGTATCGACCTTGCAGGCTTTACAGAAAAACAGATCTTTGCTGAGATGATGGCTCTCTGATGAACATAATTATTATCATGAATGAACCGAACTTTGCCTTTGGAGTATGCTGATGAGTGAAACCTTTGAACCAAAAATCATCGCGTTTGTCTGCACCTACTGCACGTATGCTGGCGCTGACCTTGCAGGAACGAGCCGCCTGAAATATGCGCCGAATGTTCGTATTATACGTCTTCCCTGTACCGGCAGAATAAGCCCCATGTTTATCCTGAAAGCTCTTCAGAAAGGCGCTGACGGTATACTGATAAGTGGATGTCACCCGGGAGACTGCCATTTTACCCATGGCAACTATCATGCACGACGGAGGTGGATGGTTTTTCGTTCACTCCTCGACTTTATGGGCATATCAACAGAACGGATAAAGTTCTCCTGGATCAGTGCGGCTGAAGGTGGCAAATTTGCTGACCTTATTAACAACGTCACTGAAGATATCCGCAAGCTTGGTCCATTTGATCAATACAAAGAGTTGATCAGGGAAACTGACGCTCCGGCGACACTTTAATAACAACAAGGCAATGATTACACAGGAAAAATACAGAAGCAAAGTCAAAAAACTTCTTGCCGATAGTTCCGTAAAGATGGTAATCGGGTACGGTCCAGGCTCAACTGCTGACCGGCGTCGCCCGCTTTTTGTCCGTTCATTCGAAGAAGCCGACCAACTTGTACTCGACAGTAATTGCATCGGAAATTTGTCGGGCTATCTGGTGACTGAAGGGCTTCTGAGTGATGAAAAACATGTCGCCATCTTTCTTCGGCCTGAAGGAATTCGTTCTCTCAATATCCTCGCCGCAGAATCGCAGCTTAATCTTGACCAGATCATCATTTTCGGGTT
>JBAXBW010000127.1:0-2684 GCA_037141805.1 Chlorobiaceae bacterium
GCCTTGATTTCACTGATAATTTCCTGAAGGGTTGGCTCATTCTTTGAAAGATCCCCCTCCTCCATAAGAGCAATGCCAAAGCGCGGCTTGGCAAAAATCATCATACCAAGAGCATTCTGCAAAAAATGGGCGCAGGTATGCGTTCCAAGTATGAGAAAAAAGCTGTCCTTGATCTTCTGATACATCCAACCAACACAGGCCAGACCACAAAAACTGTGCGTGACGTTATCTTCCTTGATTATCTGAATATCACCGGGAACCTGCATCATTACTTTTTTCTATTGAGATTTACTGGCCGCGAGTATACCGTGTTACGACGGCCAGACATAAAGAATGTGAAGATAAAATATTTTCGGTAATCCCCCTACTCTCCCGACTCGCTTGTCGGGGCTATTTTGGCTTTAACGGATGCTGTTTTTTCGCCGAGTCGAACTGCCCGATCACGACGGTCATCTATTTTCATGACGGTATAAACGCGCTTGCCCCCCTGGTTGAATGAGTGCTCGTGGAGCTTCAGCGCAAGTTCGAAAAGCAGAGAAGCCGGGCCTTCAACAGTCGTACCCATATCATGAAGTCGGTAACTGCAGCCACATCCAGCAAGAATCTCCTGCAATCCAGCAACAAAGTCACTGAGGCTCCCCTCCTTACTGTCGAGGGGGAGAACTGCGATATCCATCAACGCCATGGCACTAATAACTGAGAATTATTTGAAAACAGTCTCTTTGCGTCCTGGACCAACCGAAATAAAGGTGATTGGAACCCGGAGTTCATCTTCGAGGAAAGTCACATAGTCCTGTGCTTCAGGCTGCATATCGGCAAATGTTCTTGCCTGAGCGTTTGAGGCCATCCAGCCTTTCAGGGTGGTATAGACCGGCGTCACTCTGGCAAGCGTCTGGTGATCGGTCGGGAAATCGTGAATCTCTCTGCCATCAAGCATATAGGAGGTACAAACCTTTATCTCTTCAAAGGTATCAAGCACGTCGAGTTTTGTAAGGGCAATTTCCGTCACACCATTGACCGTCAGTGAATAACGGAGGGCAACAAGGTCTATCCAGCCACAGCGACGTTTTCTGCCGGTCGTGGCGCCGAACTCGTGACCGATCTTGCCAAGAAGCTCGCCGGTCTCATCAAGAAGTTCCGAGGGAAAGGCTCCATTGCCAACTCTGGTCATATAGGCCTTGCTGACACCAATCACCTTGCCAATATAGTTTGGAGCAATACCAGAACCGGTACAGGCACCTCCAGAAGTTGGATTAGAGGAAGTGACATAAGGATAGGTACCATGATCAACATCAAGAAGGCAGCCCTGGGCACCCTCAAGCAGAACAGTCTTGCCTTCCTGAAGCTGACGGTTAAGGTAGAGCTGGGTGTTCGTCACATAAGGGTCAATAATGTTGTCAAACTCTTCGTACTCACGTACCATAAGCTCAACATCAAGCTCCTCCTTCTCATAGATATTCTTGAAAAGCTTGTTCTTGGCAGCAAGGTTTTCGCGAAGCTTCTCCTGCAGCACTTCAGGACTGAGCAGGTCAACAACACGAATACCCTTGCGCGCAAACTTGTCCTCATAGCTCGGCCCAATTCCCCGACCGGTCGTGCCGATCTTCTGGTCGCCCTGGGCCGTTTCATGCAGGGAATCAAGCAATTTATGATACGGCATGATGAGATGTGCATTATGACTGATAAACAGCCTGCCGGTAACCTCATAGCCAAGCTCTTCAACCTTTTTGATCTCTTCAAGAAGCGCCACCGGGTCGATTACCACACCGTTACCGATCACACAAACACATCCTTTATGAAATATTCCGGATGGGATCAGATGCAACACGACGGTTTTATTATCGAAACAGATCGTATGACCGGCATTAGCCCCACCCTGATAACGGACAACGATATCGTACTTGTCCGAAAGATAGTCTACAAGCTTTCCTTTACCTTCATCACCGAACTGTGTGCCGACAATAACAGTTGCCGACTGCGACGGAGTCCTGAATTTTTTTGATTCCACGACGGTTGTTTTTATTGAGAGATATAATGATCAAAATGAGCCAGAAGCTCGCTTTTTCCCATGCCAGAAAAAGATGAATAATTTACAATAAATTTGGCTTTTGTCGCATTGCTTTCCATAATGCGCCGAGCCTGTACCTTTTCCTTCTGCGTAAGCTTGTCGTACTTGGTCAGCACAATCCCGTAGGGCCTTTCATGAAACTCCAGAAAGTCTATCATCGCCCTGTCGGACCGCATAGCCGGATGACGGGAATCAAGCAGAAGCACAATCAGTGAAATAGTTCGGCGACGCTCAATAAAGGAGGCGAGCAGATGGCCCCATGCAGCCTTTTCCGCCTGACCGACAGCGGCATAACCATACCCTGGCAGATCAACAAAATACAACTCATGGTTAATTCGAAAATAGTTGATCAACCTGGTTTTTCCGGGAGTAGAGCTGGTTTTGGCAAGACCTTTGACACCAGTCAGTGAGTTTAGAAGGGTAGACTTGCCGACATTGGATCTGCCAGCAAAAACTATCTCAGGAGATGACTCTTCCGGAAGACCGGAAAGGGCGGAAGCACTGATGTGAAAGGAGGCAAAAGTAATCTTCATACAAAGGTGAGGGGTCTCGAAAAAAGAGCAATAAAAAAGGAAGCTAAAAACCTTGCGTTAAAAACCCAAATGTTTAACTTTCA
>JBAXBW010000128.1:0-2670 GCA_037141805.1 Chlorobiaceae bacterium
TTCTGTCCCCAGGAAGCAGTTACCCGGTTCAGGGACAATCCTCCCGGTGAAGTGGTCTATACCAATTATTCCAAATGTGTCGGATGCCATCTTTGTTCACTGGTCTGCCCTTCAGGGTATATCCAGATGGGGATGGGAGAAGGCCTGTAGACCCCGGGAAAAGAAACCATGAAAACAAGGAGATAACGGACCCATGTCAGAAGATGTCATCAATCAGGTTCAGGAGGCCATTGCATGCTCCAGAAAGTGGGCTGAAACAGGCTGGCCGGTTACTTTTGGTCCCCGAAATGTAGAGGTGTCGTCGCTCAAGCAGGCTCAGTCACTGCCGAAAAATTTTGTTTATCGGCAGGAGGCGGTCAACTACTGGAGCCAGGCGAAGCTTACCGGAAATGATGCTGCCGATTCAGGTCAGAAGGCTCTTGATGCACTGAACGGCAGCAACGTTTATGCCGCAGATAACGCCCTCTATTTTTGCCAGTTTATCGAAAAACCATTCGCGGAATATTCAAAAACATGGTTGCCCCTGTATGAAGCGTTTAAAGAGCAGCAAGCCGGGCATTGAACGTTCGGCTGGGCCTCGATAGTCATAACATTAAACAACGGATTGTCCGTGAAAATAGGAATTTTGCTCAAGGAGGGACCGTATAACCATCAGGCATCCGATACGGCCTTCAAGTTTGCTGAAGCCGCCATCAAAAAAGGTCATACGGTTGACGCAGTCTTTCTTTACAATGATGGTGTCACCAATGTGACAAAGCTGATGGATCCACCCCAGGACGACCGCAATATCGCCGCTCGCTGGAGTGAATTGAGTCAGAAACATGGTGTTGAAATTCTTGCCTGTATTGCGGCCTCCAAACGTCGGGGAATCAATGATGATGTTCTCGTTGAGGGAAGCGCTATCACCGGTCTTGGAACCCTTACCGACATTGCCATCCGTAACGACAGACTCGTAACCTTTGGAGATTGACATAACTATGGAAAACGAAAATGTCAAGAAGATCATGCATGTGCTGCGCCATGCGCCGCATGGAACGATCTATACCTATGAGGGGCTGGAGATGATTCTGATCATGGCCGCCTACGAGCAGGATCTTTCGGTGGTTTTTATCGGTGACGGTGTCTATGCCCTTAAAAAAGATCAGGATACCAGCGGTATTGGTATCAAGGGTTTTTCAAAGACCTTCATGGCGCTTGATGGTTATGATGTCGAAAAACTGTATGTCGACAGAGTTTCACTTGAAGAACGGGGTTTGACCGAAAAGGATCTTGTCGTGGCTGTTGAAGTGCTTGATGCCGAAGAGACAGGCCGACTGATGAAGGAGCAGGATGTCATTATTCACCATTGACCGCAAGAACCATGCTACATACTATCAATAAGTCTCCTTTTGAAAAGAGTACCTTTGAGACCTGCATCAGGTTTCTGTTGCCGGGAGATCCCGTTCTTTTCATTGAAGACGGCGTTTATGCGGTTCAGGCCGGTAATAAATTTTCATCCACCATTGAGCGTGTTCTTGAAACCAATCCTGTGTTCGCGCTGAAGCCCGATCTGGATGCGCGGGGGATTGGCGTTATGGCTGAAGGTGTAGAAAGCGTTGATTACGAAGGATTTGTAGGCCTTGTTGAAGAACATCAGGTGAACAGTTGGTTTTGAGTGTGCTGACTGATGGCTCCATTCTGAAATTGTTACGCAGTACTCTATGAAGACAAGATGGACAGATTTGCTGGAGGCCAACAAGAAAGCTTTTCTTGAGCAGTGGCTGGATTGTGCCCTGGCCTTGTTTCCCGAAAAAATGGGATACAGTACACCGATTGCCATGGTGCTTTCAGGAGCGCTCGAAAAGATTCTCTTTTGCCTCGGAAAGAGTGAAAACGATTGTAAGGAGGCGCTTGACGATGTGACAAGGATTTTAGCCGTACAGAACTTTCCGCCGTCAAAAGCATTGTCAATTTTTTTGGAACCGAAACTCATTCTGCGTGACATCATGATGAAAACCAAAGTGGCAGACACCTTGATGCAGGATGCATTCAATTCGCGTCTTGACAAGCTCACTCTTGAAGCATTCGACAGTTATATGCGACATCGTGAAAAAATATATCAGCTTAAAGTTGAAGAGGGCAGCCGACGTATGTATATGGCGTTGAGGAGGGCGGAGGCATGAAAAAAGTGCTTATGCCGCTTGTCATGGTGGCACTTCTTGCTCTTATCCCTTTTGTGGGTGTGCAATATGCAGGCTTATCTTACCTGTTCGGTGTTATCATTCCCTATACGGCAATTGTTGTCTTGCTTGCAGGTTTTCTCCTGCGTCTGGTCGACTGGTTCAGAAGACCGGTTCCCTTCCGTATTCCAACCACCTGCGGACAGGAAAAATCTCTCGATTGGATCAAGTATGACCGGCTGGAAAGCCCCGCTCATTTCTGGGAAGCGGCAGCCAGGGTGTTGTCTGAAGTGTTTTTCTTTCGCTCTCTTTTCCGCAATACCAAAGCCGAGCTTCATAAAG
Organism: Chlorobiaceae bacterium; assembly: GCA_037141805.1. Lineage (GTDB taxonomy): Bacteria > Bacteroidota > Chlorobiia > Chlorobiales > Chlorobiaceae > Chlorobium. The sequence goes on from JBAXBW010000128.1 coordinate 2,502, forward strand.
ATGCCAATCTGGCCTACGGATCACACAAATGGCTCTGGCTTGGAGGGCTGGCGTTTCATTGGTCACTGCTTGTTATTGTGCTTCGCCACTCCCGTTTCTTTTTTGTCATGGTTCCGGGATTCACCGATTTTCTGGATCATGCCGACGGTTTTCTTGATGTCACCCTTCC
>JBAXBW010000129.1:0-2612 GCA_037141805.1 Chlorobiaceae bacterium
CTGTTGTTTACCGCCGATTGCGTCAGTACGTCGGCTGCCCTTGCGGTCATAACAACAATCCCTCCATCCGCTTTGACAAGACCACTGTTCTGCACCAGGGCATCGACAGCGCCTTCATCAACGGTAAACGTGATCAATCCGTCTCCCTTGAGATCAAGCGAAACCTGGTTCCCTGCGCCAAGAGCAACACTGCCACCATTGGCATTTATGGTGCCATCGTTGGTGACTTTCGGGCCAATAAGCGCGACCACGCCACCCTGAAGAATGTTTATACTGCCCTGGTTGAGGATCTCTCCGGGTTTACCGGAATTGGTAAACTTGTATCTGCGAGCCAGAAAGTCAGTATCAAGCATGTTCAGAGTGGAGGCTAGAAGAGCACCGACATCAACACGCGCATTTTTACCAAAAATAATGCCTGACTGGTTAAGCAGGAACACCTTGCCGTTCGCAGAAAGAGATCCAAGAATCTGAGTGGGATTCTGGTCAGCAATATGGTTAAGCGCTGTTGCCGAAACATTGGGCTGTATAAATTGGACGCTTGCGCCTGTACCGATGTTGAAACTGCTCCAGTTGGCAATCATCTGCTGGCTCGTCTGGTTCACCGTCATCCGGTTGCTGCTGGAGCCAATACTTCCAGCGCCAGCAGTTATCTGCCCGCCAGCAGGCAATTCACCTGGATCAATGGCATAAGCAGGCACTCCTGCAGCAAGCATCGAAGAGAGAACAGCAAGGCTCATAAGGGAAGATTTTGGAACCCCTCCATTCGACTTGACTTTTTCGGAAACAACAAGCCATTTTTCTTTGGTGGTTGACCAGATGACGTTGAATATCCTGTTCATTTTTTTTTGGCAAATAGTTGTGAAGAATTCAGCGATGAAGCCAAAACACGTGTAGTAAAATTCAAGTAATTAAAAATACATCAACCCCTGCAGCCAGTAACGGCTCTTGTCGTCCTGTCCATCTGAATTTGATCCACTCGAGCTCCGCCCGGGATTATCTCCGATCACATGAGCCCAACTGCCTTGAAAAATAAATTTCCTTGAGATATCATAACGAATCCCGACACCTGCTCCCTGGAGCCAGTAATCATTACTATTGGTCGCAGTATAAACATCTCCGGGGTACCGCTCTTTGTTGAGAGTAATGTGACCAGCATCATAAAAAACGATGGCCTGTAAATCTCCCCAGTCAGCAGGAGTAGGAATCTTATAGCTGAAATCAGTTTTAATAAGGATACCCTCATCACCGGAACCCTCACCTAACGGATAAGCTCGAACCGTGCCTGGCCCACCAAGGTAGAACTTTTCACTGCTGTCAAGATTGTTTAACGCCTTTTGGGAAGAAAGAGAAATATCAAACGTAACCCGCTCCAACACACGCTGCAACCGTGAAAGCATGAGATTGAATCGAGTATAACGTCCCTCTGTTTTTGTAAGTCTGATGTCTTTGATGGATTCATGAAGATTGCCTGTGGTGACCCCAAATTTCCATAAGGTATAGCCGCTATTAAGGAAAGTATCCTGGAAATCTCCCTTGGCAATGAACGTGACTCGGTTGATCTGCCTGTCTCGAATGTCCTGATTCGCTACGGTGTCGGTAAGCTTCTTGTAGTCATAATTGACTGATGTCGTTATATTTCGTTTGCGGCTACGAATAACAGGGTAGCTCAGGCCAGCATCTACAATGTAACTCTTGCCTTCGTAATTCAAGTAAGCAAATTCTTCAAGCAACTCGTAACGCATGCCTGTAAAACTCAAATTCCCGGTCAATCCTGGATTGGCGCATAAAGGAAAAATGTAGTCGATACCGCCCTGAACCAAACCCTCAGTACGATTCAGCGTCAGAGAGAACTCATCGCCATACCGAAACGGGTCGTTAATTGAGAGGATGGTGTTCCCTCCCCAACTTCCGGTATATCGATTGCCCTGATTATCGCCCCAGACAACTCCGGTAAACAATGGACCTTCTTTAACACGATACTCCAATTTAGAACTTCCAGATTCATTGCCGGGGGCAAGACTGGCTTGAGCGGCAATTCCGGGAAGATCATTCATGAGAAGAACAGAACGTTCAATATCTTTTTCATTAAGGGGATCACCTGGCCGACAGGATTTCCCGGCAATCCGGCTGAGAAGATTTTCACAGATTCGTACCGTTTTATCTCCGGTTATCGAAGGAGATCCAAAACTTTTACCCTGGCTAATATTGATTTCAACGATACCAGAGGATGCATCCTGTGCAGGAAGATAGACATAGGCCAGTAACCAGCCCCTCTCTTTCAGATAAAGTGTCAGCTTGTCTGCTATCCCCTCCAAATCACTTAACGAAAGACTCTTGCCATGATATCCGGAAACAAGAGACTGAAGATCTGCCTCAGATACCAAACCCTCAAATCCAGAAAACTTGAATCCCTTTATTGACACTCGCGCGACATCTGCAACTTTGGTATGTTGCTTTCCCCTGGACGGTTTTGACAACTCCTGTTGCTGCGAATCGGATTTCGATCGATCCTGAAGCTGGGCTGGTCGGGGCCTTTGCTGAAGAAGAATACTGCCAGCATCGGGGATCGTTTGGGCCTCCAGGCATACACCCCAAAACACACTACCTAATAC
>JBAXBW010000130.1:0-2599 GCA_037141805.1 Chlorobiaceae bacterium
TGTCATTTTTCAGAACCATTGACCCACCTGAGCTCCTGATTTTTCAAGAGCATTAACCCACCCCATTTTCAGAACCATTGACCCACCCCAGGCATTATTTTTCAAGAGCATTGACCCACCTCGGGCAATCTTTGGCACGGCGCTGACTACAACCTGTACCATGCCTCCTTTCATTATCTGACAGGAGGAACACATGGGACACAAGGAGTACAGCGTGACAAATATTATCGACATACTTCGCAGGGCAAAAGCAAAGGACAGTTTTCGCCGGATAGCAAGTGCCACTGGGATGGCCCGAAACACGATCCGCAGTTATCTGCGGCTTGCTGATACTTTGGGTTTTAGTGACACCATATCAGAGGAGCGGTTGGCCGAGATTGCAGCGGCAATCATCCGCTCAGTACATGGAGATGAAGCAAAGGATTCCGAGCCGGGTGCCTGTGCCCCGTTGCTGCCTCACCGTGAACTGATTTCCGGGTGGTTGGAGAACGACAAGCTGACCCTGACCAAAGCTCACATCAAGCTTGGGCGGATGGGGATAGTTGTGACCTACAGCACCCTGTATCGCTATGCCCGCGAGGTACTTGGCTTTGGAGGACAGAAGGTTACTGTGCGGATGGCGGACACTCTTCCCGGCGAAGTAGCTCAGGTTGATTTCGGCAAAATGGGATTGGTGTTTGACCCGGAGGCTGGCAGACATCGAGTACTCCATGCCTTGATAGTAACCCTGGTACTGAGCCGTTACCAGTATGTGTATCTTACTCATTTGCAGGACTTTAAAGCTTTGATCACCGGAATGGAGGAGGCCTGGAAATTCTTTGTCGGGGTCACACGGCGCGTCATTCTTGACAACATGAAAGTGGCCGTAGTCAAGGCCGACCGCTATGAGCCTGTTTTCAACCGGACTTTTCAAGACTATTCGCAACACCGTGGCTTTATCATCGACTCAACTGTAGTCCGACATCCTGAAGGAAAAGGAACCGTTGAAAACCAAGTCAGGTATGTACGCGAGAATTTTTTCAAGGGGGAGGAATTCAAAAATCGCGATCACGCCCAACATGAAGCTGCGAAGTGGTGCCGCACCATTGCCGGACTCCGCATCCACGGTACCACCAGGAAACGACCGTTTCTGGTCTTTGAACAGGAGGAACAAAAGACACTGTTGCCGCTGTCTGACGAACGTTTCGATGTCCCGGCCTTTGCATTATGCATCGTCCATCGGGATCACCATATCATGTTCAAGAAAGGTGGCTACTCCCTGCCGACGAAGTACATCGGCAAAGAAGTGGATGTCAGAGGCGACTCAGCCCTGGTGCGGATCTACTACCAGAACCAGTTGATCAGGATCCATCCGAAAGTTGCAGCTGGCAAACGCTCCACTGACTTTGATGACTACCCTAAGGATAAGAGCGCATATGCCATGCGAGATGTGGAGTACTACAAACGGAAAGCTGCAGAAAATGGAGAGAAGCAAGGGGAGTTCATGGCTGAGTTGTTAAACGGCGACATCCCATGGGCTTTCATCCGCCAGGCTCAAAAACTGCTCAGACTTAACGATAAATACGGCGCAGCGAGAGTTGAAGTCGCCTGTCAACGGGCACTGGCATTTGGACTCATGAATGTCAGCCGAGTAGAGGGGATCATCAAGCAAGCACTGGATAAGCAGCAGACACAGACCAAAACGACAGGAACAGTTACCCAACTTTCATTGGCAGTACGCTTTAGCAGACCTGCCGATTATTTCAGTCACCACAAGGAGAACGACCATGGAAACAACGTCAGAATTGAAACAGCTTCTGAAGTCACTGCGCCTCTCTTCGCTCTTGACTACCCTGCCTGAACGGGTAGCCTACGCCAAGGGAAACAAACTCACCCATATGGAATTTATGGAGATGCTCTTCTCCGATGAGGTTGAAAGGAGAAATCAGGGGGCACTTGCCCGACGCCTGGAGGCGGCCAAGGTTGACCACGATCAGGTGCTGGAACGCTTCGACTGGGATGCGAAGATCACACTTGACCGCGATCAACTCAAGGGACTCATTGGCCTTGACTGGATGGAGCGCAAAGAAAACGTCATTTTTACCGGACCGGTTGGCGTCGGCAAGACCTTCCTCGCCAATGCCATGGCTCATGCCGCTTGCCGCCGTAACAAGAATGTCGTTGTGATCAAGGCAGCGAAAATGTTCAAGGTTCTCTACGCCGCCCGTGCCGATAACTCACTGGACCGGGAACTGCTTAAACTGATTTCTCCAAGCCTCTTGGTAATCGATGACTTCGGTCTGGAACGACTGACACCAGAACAGGCACATGATTTCTATGAAATAGTAAGCGAACGGTACGAGCGAGGAGCCACCATTATCACCAGCAACCGGCACGTAGCAGAATGGGTGGCTCTCTTTGATGACCAAATAATCGCAAACTCGGCGCTGGACCGGTTGGCACACAATGCTCATCAGATGATAATAGAGGGGGAAAGTTACCGCAAAAAGAAGGGGACTATCGGGAGCAAACTATGATAAGTTGACAAACCAATTTAGAGCGCCGTGCCTGGGTCAATGGGTGTGAAAACCAGGTGGGTCAATGCTCGTGAAAAATGACA
>JBAXBW010000131.1:0-2543 GCA_037141805.1 Chlorobiaceae bacterium
TTAGCGTAAAAAACACCCATAGCTCGTAGTTTGAAGGTGCGAACCAAATCAAACCGTAGAGCTATGAGGACACAGTTAAAAAAGCTAACCATGTACCACGAAGTTAAGGAACTTTCACGAGAAGGATTAAGCATCCGCCAAATCAGCCGAACAACCGGCTTAGACCGAGTAACGGTGCGCAAGTACCTCCGCATGAGCGAGGAGGAATTCAGTGACTTTCTTGCCCTGCAGAAGCAGCGCCTCCGAAAATTGCAGCCCTATGAACAGTTTATCAAGGAGAGGGTTACCGACTATCCTGACTGCAGCGCTGCTCAAGTCGAAGATTGGCTGAAAGAGCATCACCCGGATTTTCAGGAGGTAACCACTCGAACGATCTACTCTTTTGTCCAGTGGATCCGGAAGTCCCATCATATTCCGAAGCCGAAAGGCACCCCTCGGCAATATCATCCAGTCGAGCAGCTTCCCTACGGACAGCAGGCACAGGTGGACTTCGGCGAGTACTGGATGGTCAATGCTGATGAGGACAAAGTGAAGGTGTACTTCATGATTATGCTGCTCTCCCGAAGCCGTCGGAAGTTTGTCAGCTTCAGCCAGCAGCCGATCACCACCCGTTTCGTGCTTGAGGCTCATGAACAGGCATTCACCTTTTTTGAAGGCATACCGCACACACTGGTCTATGATCAAGATTCAACGATAGTTACCAACGAAAACCGTGGTGCGATCCTCTATACTGAGGCGTTCAATAAATATCTGTTACACCGCAGTCTCAAAATCCATCTCTGCCGGAAAAGCGATCCGGAAAGTAAAGGAAAAATTGAGGCTGGCGTCAAGTATGTGAAACACAACTTCCTGCCGGGACGACGATTTGTCAATCTTGATGTACTGAACCAGGAGGTGTTGCTCTGGCTTGAACGAACGGCCAATGCCAAGGAACATACGACAACACATCTTGTTCCTGATGCAGAATGGCTGGTCGAAAAACAGCATCTTCGCCCTTATGAACCGTTACCCTATCCGATTTTCGGTACTATCGGTAAAGACTACCATGTACGCAAAGACAACACGATTTCATATCGAGGGAATTTTTATACCCTGCCGGTCGGAACCTATGCTGGACCGGGAACACAGGTTGTGCTGGAAGCCAGAGAAAACAACCTTTTTCTGTACGCCCAAGATGGCAAGTTGCTGGCTGGTCACCTGATCGAAAGCGGTAAAGGTATTGTGGTGATCAACAACCACCACCGTCGTGATATCTCTTCAAAAATTAAAGCGTTGCAGGATTCACTGATCCAACAGTTTACCAATCAGGGACAGGCAGGCCTGTTCCTTGAAAGTATCCATAACCGTTATCCGAGGTACATTCGAGACCAGTTTCTGCATGTACGCGATACCATCAACGGATGCGAGCAAAGTCTGGTTGACGATGCCCTTGCCTATTGTGTCGATCATCATCTCTTTTCAAGCGGTGAGTTCCATGACATCCTGCAGCATCACCGAAAGCAGAAGGACAAACAGAGTCATCATGCGGTATTTAAGGCATTCCGCCCGAAAACACTCCAGAGTGACTTGAACAGAATTTTGTCGTTTGTGCCAGAGAGCAGTACTATAACCACTTATGAAAAAATTCTTTGTTAATCACCATGGAAAGAACCATTACCACCATACAGGAGCATGCCAGGGAACTCAACCTTACGGGGCTGGCAGTGAGCGTTGACGTCATGCTCGAAGAGGCACGAAAAAGTGAGCCATCCTACAGCGATTTTGCACTTGCTCTGCTTGAGAGAGAACTCTCCTGTCGTCGACATGCTCATCTTGAACGGCGCAGGAAAGCAGCTAACCTGCCGTTCCTCCATGATCTTGATCATTATGACTCTGGAGTTCAGAACGGAATCAGCCAAGTCCAGCTCCAGCAGTTGCGGCAACTGCTCTGGCTTGACCAGAACTACAACTTGATCCTGATCGGGCCAAGCGGTACCGGCAAGAGCTATCTTGCTGGCGGGCTCTGCAATGAAGCCATTAAACTCGGTTATCACGCGCTGTTCCGGACTATGGACAACCTCATCCAAACCATCAAGTTCAAAGAAATTACCACTGCAGCGGCAAGAGAGTACAAGCGATTGTTGAATGCACACCTGCTGGTTATCGATGATATTATGATGTTCCCGCTTGAGAAGTCGGTTGCCGTCGGTCTGTTCCAGCTTGTCAACCAGCTTCATGAACAGACATCATTCATCATTACGACAAACAAAAGCCCGAAAGAGTGGACGGAGATGCTTGGCGATGAGGTACTTGCAACAGCGTTGCTTGATCGGCTGCTCTACAAATGCGAGGTCATCAAACTTACCGGTAAGAGCTACCGGCTCGAACACCGTAAAACCATCTTCAATCAACTGCAACCGGTGGAAGGAGGGGCCAATCTTGGCAAGAAACAACTACCAAGTCAAAAAGTAGTTGCAAATCATTTTGAAATGACGTAATCTCAAGCCTCTCCCTGGGTGATTGCTAATTTCCGAAATTGGCTGATTTTTAATTTCCGACTACAC
>JBAXBW010000132.1:0-2509 GCA_037141805.1 Chlorobiaceae bacterium
GATGTTGTCGGCTTGAACAGGGAATATTTCAACCGTTATCCGCATGAATTTTCAGGAGGGCAACGGCAGCGGATTGGCATTGCCCGGGCGATTGCTGTCAACCCTGAATTCATTATCTGTGATGAACCAGTTTCTGCGCTTGATGTCTCAATTCAGTCCCAGATTATCAATTTGCTCAAGGATCTTCAGCGTGATCTGGGATTGACTTATCTCTTTATTGCACACGATCTTTCGGTTGTGGAATACATTTCCGACAGGGTTGCGGTCATGTATCTTGGCAAGATCGTTGAAATTGCCGACGCCACTGAACTCTATACCAATTCTAAACATCCCTATACAAGAGCTCTTCTCTCAGCAATTCCCGATCCTGAGCCCGGTGGCAAAAAAGAGCGGATTTTATTGAATGGTGATTTACCAGGACCTCTGCATATTCCTTCCGGTTGCAGTTTTCATCCCCGATGTCCGGTGGCAACAGCGGAGTGCCGGAACAGGGAGCCAAAACTACAAAAATTTAATAACAATGAGCACCAGGTAAGTTGTCTTCTTTATGAATAATTCGCATATACCAGCAAAGAGAGAGGGATGTTTTCGTAACGGTTGCCTTGCTCTCATTATCATTCCGCTTTTGCTTTTAGCGGGATTATTCTGGGGGCTTCGCTCTTCCCGCTCCATTCCTGATCGTTTTGTGCTGATCCTGCCTCTCAGTGGAGTGCTCGATGAAATTCGCAACGAAAGTACTTCATTGCCCTTTATGCCATCCAGAGGCTCGCTCTCTCTTCAGGAAGTACTGTTTGTGCTCGATCATGCTTCGACTGACAACCGGGTCAGGGAGCTGCTTCTTGATATTGGAGGGATGCATACAACCCCGGCAAAGATTGGTGAACTACGAGGAGCGGTTGAACGGGTACGAAAAGCGGGAAAAAGAGTCACCGCGTTTCTTCGTTCCGGAGAAGACAGCGATTATCTCCTTGCTGCATCATGCGATTCCATTATTGTAGAAAGGGGCGCTTATCTTCTGCTTGACGGTTTGAAGGCCGAGTCTCTGTTTTATACAACCCCGCTTGGAAAAATAGGTGTTCAGGTTCAGGCCGCACAGTGGAAAAAGTACAAGAGTGGCATTGAGCCCTTTGTCAGAACCGGAGCCAGCAAAGAGTACTTCGAGCAGATCAGCGCGTTGCTGGATGAGGTCTATGATGATTACCTTGGTTACGTCTCGATGCGGCGAAAAATCAGCCGAAACACTTTCGAAACGATGATCAACAATGATGCGCTGGTCTCTGCCAAAAAGGCAAAAACTCTTGGACTGATTGACGGTATATCTTCATACTGGGAGTTACAGCGGGCGTTGACACGGAAAGTGACCGGAAAGGAGCTTACCAGTGATAACGATGCTTTTGTCAGCGCCTCTGACTATCGTTCTGCCGTGACATGGCCACAGAAGTCAACAACTGATGAAGCTCTTGCGGTCATTACCATGTCTGGTACGATTGTTCGTTCTGCCGGGGAGTTGAGTGAAGGGATTGATGTCGAGACCCTGAAAAACTCTCTTGACGCCGCTCTGGAAAACAAAAAAGTCAAAGCGCTGGTACTCCGCATTGACAGCCCTGGTGGTGATGCTCTTGCGTCGGCTGATATGTTACAGATGCTTGATTCGGCAGCCGTGAAAAAACCACTTGTGGTCTCCATGTCAGGTGTTGCAGCATCTGGCGGCTATATGACCGCCCTTGCAGGAAAAACTATTTTTGCTGAGCCGCTTACTATCACCGGTTCAATAGGGGTTTATGCTCTTAAACCAAACATCAGTGGACTTGCTGAAAAAATCGGTCTGGGTCGCGATGTTGTGACCCGAGGTCGCTATGCCGATGCCGACACCCCTTTCAAGTCTCTCGAAGGAGAGGCGTATAATAAATTTGTCGCGGCATCAGGCGAGGTGTATGATGACTTTGTCAGCAAGGTTGCCGTGTCAAGAAAGATGTCGATTATTCAGGTCGATTCGGTAGCAGGTGGAAGGGTCTGGACCGGGAATCAAGCGTTGAAAGCTGGTCTGGTTGACCGCATGGGAGGACTTTTTGACGCTCTCCATGCCGCACAGCTTCTCGCCAAAATGGATATGAGCAAAAAGCCTAAAATCATGCTTTATCCAGTGCAGAAAAGCTGGTATGAATCTCTTTTGCAAGGCAATAATGCGAGTTTCTCCGAGAGGGTGGTGGTTGCCATTAAAAAACAATTACTGCATGAGATTGTTCCCCAAAGGCAATTTTCCTCTCTGGCGACTTTCTACGAGATGCTGATGAGTACGGGTCAGCTTCATATTCTTGCGGTGATGCCTTGCGAGGTCATTATCAACTGACTTTTTATCTCTTCCCCGATGAAAGGGGGAGAGATAAAATTATACAAGCAAGATATTGTCAGACGCAGATGAGTATGGCGACTAAAATTTATAGGTTATAGAACTCTGCGCGCGCAGGGCATTTCCCCTGTCACCGTTGAAATAGTCGGTTTTCCACTG
>JBAXBW010000133.1:0-2503 GCA_037141805.1 Chlorobiaceae bacterium
ATCACCTCCCGCAGCACTTCTTGAACTTTTTCCCGCTCCCGCAGGGGCATGGGTCGTTGCGGCCAATCCGGTCTGCTTCGTCAGTAATTACGACACCTTTTGCCCTTGCCATTTCTTGCTTGCGCCGAGGCAGCCAGAACTTGCGGATCTCTTTCACATATTCAGGAATGAGATCTCTGATCACATTAAATGTTTTGGTCGGCAGTGGCGGAACGTTGTCTGCAAAGGGACTAAGCAGATAAATTGGCATTAATAATTCCTCAAAAAAGTCCTCCTTGTCAAGCATCGGTTTCCAGTTATTTTCATTACAGTATATTCCCGCCATAAATCCGGTCGCCCACAACTTTATAAAACCGTTGTAGATCTCTTCGCTCTCAAGTTCCAACTCCATGCACAATGGACAATATAATTCAGGAGAACTGGCAAAGAATATCGTGAGACTCGCCTTCATTTTCAGGACAAGCTTTGTCATTCTTTTCGCCTGATCAACGGATTCAAATGCAGGAGTTTTACGACCATTGAGCATATCCCATACCAAAGGCATCCATGTTTCTGTCGGAACAGGTGCTGGTCCAATAACCAGCGCAGTAAGAAAACCATCGAGAGACTCAAGAATCATTGCATCGTCAGGCACGATATCAGAATCAAGAAAATCCTGAAGCTCGGTCAGCTCACTGTCGGTGATGAAGGCAAGCAACTCATCCGAAAAATCGTGTTGTGTCATGATGTGTATGTTTTGGAGGTGAAATGTGCTTTACGATAAAGCAACCAGACCAAGCCGTTCTGGCCGGATCACTTTGACCTGTCATCCAGTTACTCGACGATGCCGATAACCAGCAATGAATTAAGACGTTGTCGAATAATATGCTTACTGTAAAAGGTTGATTTTTGCATTTCTTCCAGAAATATGACTGCCACTCACAAGCACTTATATTACAGGTTATAAAGCTTATAGCTCGCCAAAAATAACAAATAATCATCGTTTTGGCGGGATATATAATTTTATAATCCGCCAAAGAAAAGCACTCCCTGATAGCGGTTTCTCCTGTTCTGTATCACCAAAAGTAGTGGCCACCATCTGATTACAGCTCCCTTTTATTATAACAGAAGACTGCTGGAAGCCAGCGCGTTGTGGAGTAGTTATCGGAAATTTACTGCTATGTTTTTTTGAAGGGCCGACATTATTTCGCTATACTTTCATTAAGGTATTGTCATTTGACAAGGCAATTAATGGAATAATTTCAATAATTCGCAGTTCATGCGGATGCCCGAACGATTGAGGAAGTCCCGATGAACGAAGAGAGGTGGTATGACGTGGGCGAAGTGGCCGAGCTGTCGAAGAAGCCACTACAGCAGATACTGGTAGGTCGCACGAGGATTGCGCTGTCATACGTTGGCGTTAGCTTTGGGGCGATCCACGGTGCTTGCAATCACGTGAACGGACCGCTTGGGCATGGCTCCCTCGACGGCGACTACATCGTCTGCCCGTGGCACAACTGGAAGTTCCATCGCATTTCAGGCGAAGGAGAACCCGGCTTCGAGACCGACCGTGTGCCCCGTTTCGAGCTCAAGGTGGAGGACGGCCAGCTTTTGATACGCGAAATGCCGACTACCGATCGCCAGAAGCTGGAACATGCACCGCATCCGCTTGATCGCGATACCCGACGCAAGCCTGGGGTGCTTCGCGTGTTGGGTATCTCGACCACGACCATGGACAACAACAATCCACGCTATTCGACTTCCGAGGCGCTGCTGGAAAGTGCTCTTGAACACGCACGAATAAACCACTCCCTGGAGACACGCATGATCAAGCTGCGTGAGCTGTCCTTTCGTGCCTGCGAAGGTTACTACTCCAAGAGCGCGCAGGCTTGTACCTGGCCATGCAGCATCTCACAGATGGAACCGGATGACGGCATGAACGCGGTGTATGAGAACCTGGTATTCTGGGCGGACGTTGTTCTGATTGCGACGCCCATCCGCTGGGGTGCGGCGAGTTCGTTGTACTTCAAGATGGCGGAGCGCCTGAACACGGTGCAGAACCAAATCACGCTGAAGAACCGCGTCATGCTGAAGAACAAAGTTGCGGGGCTCATAGTGACAGGAGGACAGGACAACATTCAGGCCGTCGCAGGGCAGATGATGCTGTTTTTTGGCGAACTGGGCATGTACTTTCCCCAGTTTCCGTTCATTGCTCACAGTCGCGGCTGGACTGCGGAGGACATGGAGCACAACGTTGAAATGGTCAAGCACAACAAAGCTCTGCATGACGATGCCCGCGCCCTGCTCGACCGCTCTCTGGATCTGGCGCAGCGCCTGCAGAACGGGCAGGAAAGCCTCCGGGCAATTCGTTCAGGATTGAACAACGCTTAGGGTGACTGAAAAAGACTATTCTTTTCATGTAAGACTCTTGCACTCCTCATCAGGAAAAACGTATTTTTTACATCCTGAGTTACACCTTATGACGAACCATATGAACTTGCAACAATAAAATGGACACCCTAAG
>JBAXBW010000134.1:0-2479 GCA_037141805.1 Chlorobiaceae bacterium
CATCGATTTTTGTTTGGGACAGCCTCTCAACATCGTTAAGCCAAGGGAGCCGTGTAGCCATTGGGTCGATTTGGAGACTATTTCGGCAAAAAAGAGCACCCAGAATAGGTGAAAACCGAAAACCGCCCCTCATCGATCGTCATTTTTTGACCCGCCGCTTTTGAGGCCGATCTGATTTTTGAATAACAACACAGCTTTGTTATCGTTTTTGAACAGGAGCAGGTAAAGTGGTCGGAGCTTATGGCCATAGGCAAAAAACAAGGAGGCGAAGCATGGACAAACAGCAAGCAGAAAAGGTCGCAATATTTCGATATGGATTGATTGCGCCGATCATACACGAACAGGGTCAACGACAGATGGCCTATTTTCGGGATGTTGCCACACGAACGATTCAGAACCCTATGAGCAAAACGGTCTCATATTCCGTATCGACGCTCAAAGGGTGGTTGCGTGAATATCGACAAGGGGGCATTAATGCCTTATACCCCTCGACCCGAAAGGATGCGGGGATATCGAAGAAGATCGACCCTGTCGTATCCGCTGCGATCAAAACCATGATTGACACGCTGCCAGGGATTTCAGCCTCTGCGCTGTATCGGGCTTTGGTCAAGCAAGGCACCATCGACAAGACGATGTTCACCGAGGTCACACTGCGCAATTATATTCGTCGCAACGACTTACGTACGCCAGCGTTGAGTTCAGTGGGACGTCGAAAGTTTGAGATGCCGGCGATCAATATGCTGTGGACGATGGACTTTCTTCATGGCCCGCACGTGAGGGACTGTGCTGATCACAACCGAAAGAAGAAGGTCTATTTATGTGCCATTATTGACGATCACTCGCGCTTGATTGTAGGGGCTCAGTTTGCTTTTGCCGAGAATAGTTTTGCGCTGGCAACGGTGATTAAGTCCGCTATTTTGCAGTATGGGCTTCCTCAAAAGTTGTACTGTGACAATGGGGCGGCCTTCTCGACAGGATATCTCCAATTGGCTTGTGCACGAACGGGCATCGCTCTGCTCCATTCGAAGCCATATGATTCACCCTCTCGAGGCAAGATTGAGCGGTTTTTCCGTACCGTTCGGCAAATGTTTCTTTCCGTACTGGTACCCGAGGCTCTGACTTCACTGGATGCGATGAATACGTGCTTCAAAGCATGGCTCGACGAGTATCATCTCACTATCCATAGCGGCACTGACCAAGCGCCCAAAGCCCGATTCATGAAGAGCCTCGATCATCAGTCGATTCGACGGATAGCCGAGCACGAACTGGACCAATCATTTTATTACTCCGTTGAACGGCACGTGAAGAAAGATTCCACGGTATCCATTAACCGCTGCCTTTTTGAAGTCCCGCCCGCGTATATTGGTCAAAAGGTTGAACTGCGGTCGCCCCTCGATCACGCCAGTGCACTCACGTTGTTTATCGACGGCAAGCCCATCTGTGCGATTAACCCCGTCAATCTCATCGAAAATTCACAAAAACCCTACACCGGCATTCATTTCTCGAAGGAGGACGAGTCTCATGATACCGATTCACTTTAACCTCAAGGACATTCCCTTCAAAAAGGACTGCCCCGTGAACACTCTTTTTGAGTCATCGGTCTTTTCGGAGGGCGCTAAGCGCCTTGACCATATCCGAACCCATCGAGGGATCTTTCTGCTAACGGGTGATCCTGGATCAGGGAAAACAACTTTGCTGCGACACTTCCATAGCACCTTGGGTGAAAATGCGTATCGAACGTTCTATATCCCATTGGCAACCGTCAGTGTGATGGACTTCTATCGGCAGCTCGATTACCACCTCAACGGCACGAGAACGTACCGCAAAGCAGAGCTGTTTCGACACGTTCAGGAGGGGATCAAATCGCTGGTACAGAATCGAAAGATGGTGCCTGTGTTTATCTTCGATGAGGTTCATTTGATGAAGAATGACAACTTTTCAGAACTTCAGATGATCTTGAACTTTGACTTCGATTCTGTCATGCCCGCTATTGTGATCTTGGCCGGCCAATCTCACCTGCGAGATCGGCTGTCGCGTGATATCTTTACCTCGTTTGATCAGCGAATTTCGCTGAAATATCATCTGATACCGTTGGGGAAAAATGAATGCGATGCCTATATTCACAATGCCCTGAAACAGGTCGGGGGACAGGAATCACTGTTTTCACCCAATGCCTTGGAAGCTATTTTCAACAACACCCAAGGCAATCTCAGGGAAATCGCCAATCTCGCGACCAAGTCACTTTTGGCCACCGCTATGGCCAAGAAAAACACCGTCACCGAAGAAGAGGTTTTTCAGGCATCCAAAGAATCCTGATTTTTGTTTAACCTTGCCCTGCTGATCGCTGTTCAGCGGGGCAAGGTAGCCCTTTCATTGTCCGATTTATTGATGGTTTACTGTTGTTGAAGGTTGAAATCACGGCCATAGTTGGCCTGTTTTATCGATGTCGTTTTAGGTCAGTTTATCGTTTTTGGTTACA
>JBAXBW010000135.1:0-2453 GCA_037141805.1 Chlorobiaceae bacterium
CTTCCAAGGTGAAGTACACCGAACCATTCGGGGCGGAATCGATGGATATGGGACGAGAATTAGCTGTTGGCAGGTTAATCTCGGTGATTCTGCCTTCACGAATGCGACCAATACGAGAGCCTACCAATTCCGTGAACCAAACATCGTTATTCTTCGTCACATGGACATAGATCGGCTTGCTGCCAGTCTGTAGTGGAAAGTACCGACTCACCCCGGTGATGGGATTGGCGCTCCCGACCGCAGCGCCTACCCCTGAGTCCGGATCGCCTTTACCTGCGAACCACAGGGTGCCATCCCTCGCAATATCAAGCCCGTGAGGTGCAGTGCCTGATGACAGAGGAATTTCCTGCAGGATGTTTCCATTGCTATCGATCTTGATTAAGGCGTTATTGGACGCAGGGACCTCAAGGGTAGCCCAGGCATGGTCGCCTTCTGAAATGATGCCATGAGGTTGCCTCTGATTGGGCATGACAAAAGACTTTATAGATGCCGTCACCACCTCGTTATCGACCACATCGAAGTGGAAAATCTTCGACGAGGTCATTTGCGTGACCCATAGATGTTGACCATTTCTTGAGAAACTTAATTCATGGGTCGATCCATTCTTGCAAGGAGCTGGTAGCCCGCTTGTGCAGGGCAGTTGAATATAGACCGCTGTCGCGCCATAGGCGGAAGCGTTTTCTGTTGTTAGACCGTCATGCGCAAAAGCAGACGAAGCGTGACCCATAGAGAGGGTCCATACCACAGACGCCACCATAGGAAACACGGTTTTTAATAAGGCTTTTGCAATCATCGATCCGCTCCACAATAGTTTTTTTTGGCTAGTTGGCCCATAGCATAGGGGGGTATGCTACTCCCGCGAGAGCATCTAAGCCAACTGAAAACGGCTGCTGATGAAGAAATGGTCTGTCGGCATCTAAAAGTAAACAAAGGCACCCTCTCATGGGTCGGCTGCCCATAACGCTCAGAGATCATTGAAGGGCTTTTTGATCAATACACAGAGACAACGGTCGAGGTCTAGTCCCTCAACCATCACAAACAGCCGGTATCGTGATGACCCCCTCTGGCCCGTGGTTCAAAGGGGATCTGTCGGTCTTAATGGATATGCATATCTCGATTATTAGCAACATCAGTCCGCTTCATAAGATAACGATCCTGATCACCGATAATGGCCCCGCCATCACTCCGCAAATAGAGCAAGGTACTCTCGTCCTTGATCGACAAACGTCTTTGAGGGGCCTCTTTGGAGGGCGTGAGTGTCACCGTCTGTGACGACTCATTCCATTCATATCTGCCTTTTTCATAGCTCTCACGATTGGAAGCTTTTGCCGCCTGAATGACCAATAGGTAACGATCCTTCTGGTTGAGCGATAACGTCATTTTTATGCCAGAGCAGTCCTCTTCATAGCAAGGAAGGTAGCCATAGAAGACTCCGCGAAATTTACCGACCGATGGATCATCAGCAGCCATCGAGTGATCCATGCCCTTTTGAAGCTCACGTGCCTTCAGAGCTTCCTCTTGAATCGCCATATCAGATTTTGCCCAAGCAGAACTCAAAGGCAACATGATGGCCGTCAGTGCGATAAAGAAGGCGCGGGGTAACGAGTGGTTCTGAGCCTGCATGGAGTATCCTCTGGGATGTGTATTATTAAGTGTTCAACTTCCTTGGTGAATATGGCCATTCGAGACATCTTCTCGCGGTGGATCAGCAAGAGGGCAACAGGCAAAACTGTATCCTCAGGTGAATCTCCCGAACCATCACACCTTCATAATGACAAAAGTCAGTCTAATAAGTTTCAACAGAGTGACGCATCGTTTTACCGCCCTTGAAAAAACATGTTATCGAACGGCGCGAAGCCCAAGACTTAAAAAGATGATCTCGGCGCCCATCAGGTGAATCGCACCGGGACGCCGGTTTAGCCCATCTTCACTAAAGTCGAATTGATACACCCTTTGAACGGCCCAGCGACCAAAAGATTGTCGATGGAGCGACATCCTCGTGCAGACAATACTCTCATCGAGTAGCTGAAGTCCTTCCTCATCGCACGCCTTTTTGACTAAAAAAAGACCAATTTCTCTGGACTTCATACTGATATTCCAGAACCAGGCTAAGAAAATAAGCAATAAGACGATGATGACTTCAGCTGCGAGCACGTTTTAGGTGTCCTTAGTTTCGATCAACCCAGCCTAAGGTGATCACCAATACCCGCCCATAACGCCCATGCCACCCATGCCCATACCACCCATGGGGTACATCCCCATCCCCCCCATGCCATACCTGCCCCCGTACATACCGCCCATGCCGTACATGCTCTGGTTATACTGAGCTTGGTACATCACGGCATCAGCAGCCTGTTTCTGTTGAACCAACTTCTCGAACCGCTCAAACTCCGCTTGTCCGCCGACGTAAACACAGTCGCACTCCGCATCATCAGCATAGAGATAGGTGGGCT
>JBAXBW010000136.1:0-2442 GCA_037141805.1 Chlorobiaceae bacterium
CGGGTTTGCTGTGTCAGTAAATGCGCCGCCGTTATCAATCCAAAAGCATTATCCAGCGGTAGGGGCGTATAGCTATACGCCCTTACAAACGTGATGTGTGCGATATACCCACGATTGAAAATTCTAACAGAAGTTTGCTGCCAGCAAATGCAAACCCCCAGGAATTTGGTCGCCAATGACGGTGCCTGTCGGCAAGAATCGCAAAGCTTGCTACCGGTTTATCGTACTTGTCAAAAATACGGTAGTGGTAAACAAACATTCGCTTGGCAAAGTTTGCTGGTTGTCCGCCCTGTACCTCTATGTGAATATAGAGCCACGTCTCTTTTTCTTTCAAGAGTTCTACCTGCACCAACTTGTCAACAACACGCTTGCTTACTTCGGCTTCCGGCAGAAGAGATCGCAATTCGTTGTCAAGGAAAGTGTACTCTTTTGACCAGTCAATACCATCATAAGCGACAGGAAAGTAAAATGCCATGAATTCCGGGAAGTAGTGTTCAATGGCCTCTTTCCATGGGCTGTCGTAGTCGTCAGCCGGGTTTGCAGGGGGTTGGGTGGTGGACATACATGCGTATATTTATGTTTTTAGATACAGCAAATATACAGTTTTTATTCCCCAATAACGGTTTTTTCTGATCCCTCGCTAACGCTCGAAACAACACGATTATCTCTTGCATCACAAGTCTGCGCCCTGTAAATGCAAAGCCCCAGGCTGGAAATCAAGCGGAACATGATGCGCCGCTCTTTGCAAGCTCCTCTATCCCTGCAGCACTTAACCCTGTTACCGCTTTGATGATTTCAATCTCCACACCTTGTTGTATCAGCTTGAGAGCTATCTTTACGGTTGTCTCCTCTCGACCCTTCTCGCGGCCTTTGGCAATGTTTTTTTCAGCTCCTGAGGCAATGACGCTCGCTACAACAGCGAACTCTTTCAGACGAACCTCATAAACTTGACGCTCCTCTTCATTAAACATCCTGTCAATAGCAGTAATGGCTTTTACAATATTTTTGTCTGATGCCAGCTCTTTTGGCGTATGCTCCCTTCCAAGCTGATGCGCTGTCGTCAAAAAGCTGCTCCAGCGATCCAGCGCACTCTGGATTTCATGATACTTTTTTGTAAACTTTTTTAACTCAATGTAGTGAAGCTCAATAAAATCATGCAGCCCGTCATCTTTGCCCGTCGCTGTATTGATTATTTTATAACAACTGTGAACCTCAGTAGTATCAGGCACCAGATCGTAATCCAGAATGTTGATATTGATGCTGATGGTTTTGTTCAGCTCCTTGTCTAACATCCCATCACCGAGCTGTTCCGTCACCTGTTTTGCCCAGTAATAAATAGCGCGTTTATGGAAATTCCGATCTCCGCTGATCTGCATTTCGATGTTGAACCAGCGACCATTTCCGCCTTTTGCCTTGATATCGAGTAAGGGGATTTTATCTATCCGGTAATCGGGAAGGCGAAAAGGATTTTTTAACTCCACCTCCACCACCTGATCCTGTTCCGAAACAATGGCGTTGATCAACGAGAGCAGCAAATCATTATTCTCTTTGCTGCCAAAGAGCTTTAAAAACGCGAAGTCGACGCGGGGATTTATTTTACACATAACGTTATTTGACTTCATTGAATTCACCCAATCCCCAGAATATCTTTGACGGCATCAGGTGAATGCGCATCAGTGCCAGCATGTGTATACAAAGCGTTTTTTTCAAAATACCGGGCACTCGCTTTTACCCTGCCACCATACTGACCATTGATGCTGCCGAGGTTGCCCTGAAACTGGCAACACAATTGTTTGAGATAACGGAGCAGCTCATTGCCCGATTCGTTGTCGTTGTTCACCGCAATGCCTCGTGAAAACCATCTCTTCCAACTTCCAGCGCTCTGCGGTTCACGTTGCGCCGTCTCCAGCAGAAAGCAGCGCTCGGGGTGTGCGATGAGAGGAGTATAGCCTCGGCGTTTAACCGAAAAGATCGTCTCTTTCACCAGATCCACAGAGGTGTTGTTGGGAATTTCAATCATGATACAGTTCGTGCCTTCGAGGCGCAATGGCTTACTGATGTAGTCGAGCAGATATTCGTCGAGGTAGTATTCGCGACCGGCAAGCAGTTTGATGCCAATGCCTTCGTTCTCCAGCTTGTGCTGAAGCTTGTCGCGCTCATAAAGCACCTCTTCGTTGGAGACCTCATACATGCCCTTGATCAGGTGAGGCGTACAATAGACATCACGATACCCTGCCTCAGCAAAAAGACGAGCCATCTCAATCGATTCATCCTGTGCCTTTGGCCCATCATCAACGCCCGGCAGAATATGGCAATGGTAATCGATGGTTTTCCGGTGACCATCCGGGTTGTGATGGTTCATACAGAGGCACTCTCTTCGTCCTCCTCATACTTCCCATAGCCATACTTCCCATAGCCATACTTCCCATAGCCATACTTCCC
>JBAXBW010000137.1:0-2359 GCA_037141805.1 Chlorobiaceae bacterium
CGGCCTCTTCAAACAGGCTGATCTGCATACTTTTTATTTTTGGTGGACGGTTCGGAGGAATTTCAATGTCGCGCTTCTCCATCCCCGCCAGAATCTCTTTGGCGCGGGTAATCACCTCCACCGGCATTCCAGCCATTTTGGCCACCTCAATGCCGTAGCTGTTGTCGGTGGAACCACGGACAATCTTGCGCAGAAAAATCACCCGGTCGGCGGTCTCAACAACGGTAGCGTTGTAGTTCACCACGCCCGGCAGGCGGCTCTCCAGTTCGGCAAGTTCATGGTAATGGGTGGCAAAGAGGGTCTTTGCTCCGATTGAGCGGCAGATATATTCGCTCATCGACCATTCAGGGGTCCACTTTAGTACCGCCAAACGTCTCCGGTCGCTGAGTAGGCCGAGGGCAGTATCGAAGCGACGGAATTTGAGGGCATGATTGAAAGTACGTATTTAGCAGTGCGCCCCCACACCAAAACACGCAGGAATAAGCTGCCAACTGAGCTTCACTACAGTCCAACCAATGCAATCAACCTTTCGCAGGCGTTCAATGCTGCCGCATAGGAAATCAGCTCGTCATCACGGGCGAAGGTCATATCCTGAACAAACGATTGATAAGCCGTTGCCCATTGAGTGTTTTGTAATTGGGGCATAACCCTCTGAAGGCGTTCTTCTGGATCAACATCAGTACGATTGTAATCACAAGCAACCGATTGATGAAAAAGGGTTGTAAAGTCTTCTCTTGATGTGACAAATGGTTCCAGTGCAGCAAGATCGTGAACATGACGAATAAGTGTTTTATCCTGACGTTCATCCTTGTCTTGCAACCGCCATGCGAGAGCGCTTAATTTATCAGCAGCAATCTCAACAGGATTGATGAAAGGCATAGAAGCAATTTCAGACGGCAGTTTTTCACCTGTCGCAAAAAAGGATTGAACCGGCATTACAACAACAGGCAATTGCGTTGAGCCAAAACGGACTTCGATACGAATATGTGTTCTCAATCGCGAGTGTTTCGCAAAAGTTGAGCCATAATCTACTTCAATCGAAAAAAATCGGCTTTCATCATAAACTTTTGGGTCTGTAACAAGAACAAATCCTTCAGAGACAATGGCTGCGATAATTTTTTTGCGAGCTTCCCGATAATACTTATGCCCAAAAGGGTGAATGGTAACTTTGAAATCTACATCCTCAGAAAAACGCTTGATAATGCCTGCCTTTGCCAATGACGTACCTCCACCAAAAGCAATCTGAAAATTATGCGTCTGCATATCGTTCAGCAATCGGAGCACTTGTACCACATACCAATCCTTTTCGATAAACGCTTCGTCGACGGTGACAAGCAGACCGGAAACCCGTTCAATCGCTGATTTTTTCGGCGGAAATGTTTTCATGTGGTACGCTGAAATATCAGGCTATAGCCATCAAACCCGATGACCCGACGAACTCGTTTACAAACACCAATAACTCTGCCAGCAGGAACCTGAGTTGTTCTGCCCTCGTTATAGCTGCGCTCCATACTCGTCGGCGCAGTCGGTATATCAAGCCGTTTCAGAGCCTCCTCGGCAAGAGTATTGAGACTTTTTGGAAGAACCGGACGATTATCGAAAGGAGAGACTACTGCGCGAACGTATATCCCCTGCCCTATTTTGACAAGAGTACCCTCCCTTACCAGAACAAGCAAACAACGACCAACTTGGTCATAATCACCAAGATCCTGAAAATCAGAACGTAAAATGACATTCCAACGTTTACGTCTGACACGCGTTCTTATTCTCGCCAGAAGAGTGTTCCGCTTCTTTTTCATAGTGTCAATATACGACAAATCGAAAAAAATAACAGCTCCTGCTCACGTCTATTCATCAGTGCTGAGATTAAGCCGTATGTCCACTTTAATTCTCAACATGAACAACTTTGGCAAACAGGTTTTTGATGGTTATGTACAAGCAACAAGTGGGAAAAAATCGTTAAATTCCACTCGCTCAACAAGCACTCATCAACGATGAATCAACCCCTATGAACACTCTCTCGACAGTCGATCTTCAACGCAGGGGTATAGCGGCTATAGAAAAGGCTCTTGCTTTCGGGCCGGTACATATCATGAAACACAAAAAACCAGCGGCTGTTATTTTGCGAGAATCTGAGTATCAACATCTCATACAGACACAATCACGCAAGCAAAATCCCGGCGCTGCACACTGGATTATGAATTATAAGCCAGCAGGCTTGCGGTCAAAAGAGGAGATTGACCGGCAAATCGCCAATGAGCGGAACTCTTGGGATTTGGTATGACGATTTCTTTTCAACAGATAGCTTACAGATTGTTGATCTGTCAAGAAACGTACTTGAGATTGCAACCAGAATTCG
>JBAXBW010000138.1:0-2325 GCA_037141805.1 Chlorobiaceae bacterium
GCGGGTGGCCGAAGAAAGGTCATCTGGATGAGATCGCAGGATTTGATGCGGTAGTTCGATTTGATGGTTTTGTCGTTAACCAGCACTCGTCCCTCTTCGATTGCCTCCTGAACCTTGTTGCGTGTTGCGTTTTCAACCTGGCGTGTCAGGTATTGGTCGATGCGCATCGGTGTCTGCACCCGACTGACCTGCAGGGTGAGCTTTTTCGGTTCAGGAGGAGTCTCTTCTACCGGTTCCGATTCGTTTTTTATAAACTGATTTTGCATTTAGCGAAACTTGAACTCTATGGCCGGTACACTTGCCGAGTCAGTATAATAAAACCATCCCATATCTGCTATGTTATTCCAACCCGCGGTTGCCGGAAAGATATTTTCTGCAAGCAGAATATTGGCTGGCAGAAAATGCTCTCCTTGAGTTACTTTTTGAAAACCATTTTCTATTGTCTTTCTAAAAGCATAAATTCAGTGTCAATTATTTAACTCCTTAAAAACAGTAAACCTTTTTCGGTGAATCAGTTCATTGTTCACGGGGTGAAGGTATCAACTAAATGATCAATTATGACTCAGACTGAAACGGCTGCAAAAAAAACTGCACCAAGAAAAACAGTTGTGGCAAAGGCGAAGGCTGGTTCTGATGTGACGACAACTTCGGAACCGATAAAAGCAGTAAAGCCTGCTGCAAAAAAGAAATCCGGCCAGGCGTTTCCTTTTACAGCAATTGTCGGTCAGGAGGAAATGAAGCTGAGTCTGATTCTCAATATCATCGATCCGAGAATCGGAGGTGTGCTGGTTATGGGCCACAGGGGTACAGGAAAAAGTACCACGGTCAGAGCGCTTGCCGAAGTGCTTCCTTTTATTGACAGGGTGGAAGGTGATACCTACAATCGTACTATTGACCAATATATTGAAGGGGAAGAGGCTAAAAAGGGACGGAAGGCCATTGATCCTGCTTCGCTGAGAACTGAGAAAATTCCTGTTCCGGTTGTTGATCTTCCCCTTGGCGCTACTGAAGATCGTGTTTGCGGTACCATTGACATTGAGCAGGCGCTCACCAGTGGTGTAAAAGCGTTTGAGCCAGGTCTTCTTGCCCAGGCGAACCGTGGATTTCTCTATATTGACGAGGTTAACCTGCTTGACGATCACCTGGTGGATGTTCTGCTTGATGTGGCAGCAAGTGGCCAGAATGTGGTTGAACGTGAAGGTATCAGTATTCGCCACCCGGCCCGTTTTGTGCTTGTCGGCTCCGGTAACCCTGAGGAGGGCGAGCTTCGTCCCCAGCTTCTTGACCGCTTTGGTCTGCACGCCCGTATCATCACGATTCTTGATGTTGCAAAACGAGTTGACATTGTCAAACGCCGTCGTGAATTTGATGAAGATCCGGATGCGTTCATGAAAAAGTACAACCGCGAACAGCAGAAGTTGCAGAAGAAGATTCAGACGGCAAAAGAGTTGCTGCCATCAGTAACAATGGAAGACAGTGTACTTACCGATATCGCCAAACTTTGTATGAATCTTGGTATTGACGGTCACCGTGGTGAGCTTACCATTACTCGTACTGCTTATGCTCATGCCGCGTTTCTTGGTGAAACTATTGTGACCATGAAGCATGTCAAGGAGATTGCAGGCCTTTGTCTGCGTCACCGTCTGCGCAAGGATCCTCTTGAAACCCTTGATGCCGGTGAGAAAATTGATCGTGAACTTGCTAAAGTCCTTGGAGAAGCGGAAGCCGTATAATGATAGCATTTACCGATATTGTAGGGATGGATCTGGCCAAGCAGGCGCTGATGCTGCTGGCCGTTGATTCTGAACTTGGCGGAGTTGTTATCCCTTCGGCTGTAGGGTCGGGGAAATCAACTCTTGCCAGGGCGTTTGCTGATATTCTTCCTCCGGGCACTCCTTTTGTGGAGCTGCCTCTGAACGTGACCGAAGATCGTTTGATTGGTGGCGTTGATCTTGAGGCAACTCTTGCTACCGGTGTCCGTGTGGTGCAGCATGGCGTGCTTTCAAAGGCGCATGGAGGAGTGCTCTATGTCGATTCCATAAGTCTTCTCGACAGCTCGGCGGTATCGCACATCATGGACGCTATATCGCGTGGCGAGGTTCTTGTCGAGCGTGAGGGTCTCAGTGAGGTGCATCCGGCAAAGTTTATGCTTGTGGGCACGTATGATCCAACCGACGGCGAGGTCCGTATGGGGTTGCTCGACCGGATAGGCATTATTGTGCCGTTTACCGCCCAGAACGATTACAGGGCGCGCAAGAAAATTGTCAACATCGTTCTCGGAACGAGAGATGAAGAGGATACCCGTGATGAGCTGAATATGCTTGC
>JBAXBW010000139.1:0-2315 GCA_037141805.1 Chlorobiaceae bacterium
CCTCTCGGTATACCGTTTTTTGTTCGCGGTGTTCCCCGAATCCTTCTTGCAGGAGTTGGCGGGCTTTTGGCCGGTAAGGTAGCCGACAAAGTTGCTGATACCGTTGCCGAGAATTTAGGACACTTGATGTCATCACAAAAGCATGAAGATAATGGGCAATGGACAGATGAGCATTAACGGGAACTCTCAGTCAAGACAAGGCGTTCTGGGAATCTCAAAGTTTATTCTTTCGGGGTCATAATAATTACTATACATCATGGAAGTTGTTGGTAAAAGCAAAGCGCACATCGTTCTTGATTCACATTTTCATGAATCAGGGATCTATTTTGCGGATCATGAAAAGTTGATCATGTGTAATCCTTATTGCAGTAACGTTAAATATTTGAAGGATCTTGGTATTTTTCAATGGATTTTTCAGGTGGCTGATCCCCGAAGTAATCCGATTATTGCAGTTTTTTTTGTTCGCCAGCATGAAGAGAATTTTACCCTTGACGACAGTTATGGCAAGGCATTTGCTGAAGCCAGGGTAAAAAACAGGGCACCCTATAATGGCAAAGGAAAGCGGATTCGCTGGGAAGCTGTTCAAGATCATCCTGAATTTGAAAAATCCTCTCCCCATACCTTTATCGGGAAAGCCAGTTCCGAGATTTGTCTGCTCCATCAACATGATGACAAGACTTCGGTGTACTTCGACACCGACATCTGTCTTGATTTCGAGATCTCTTTTCCCCTGAGCCTCATGCCGGAAGGCATACTCAAGTTCATGAGCGAAGCGATCATGTCACAAATCATGCAGCAGGCAACTGAAAGCATGTTGTGCAAGGTGCAAGCGGATATTACCTGTACCTCGCCTGAACTTTCTGTAGAGGGTGGAATAAAATAATTTGTTCAAACAAAACCGGGCAGCCTGCAAAAAAAGTCACGCGATTAGCATAATTTGAGTTTTAATTGTGCCGTTGTTGCATTTAGTTGTTAATTTTTTTATAAATTACTATAGTTATATAGTTGCACGTCCATTTGCGTTCATTTCTCACTCTTTCCTGCGTTCTGACATAATATCGGTCCCCGTTTATCTTTTCTTTTGAAGAAGGAGATGGGCCTTATGAGCTTTTTAAATATTAAGTTAACATTGACACTATGGATCAGCTTATAACATTACGGACTATGCCGGTATCTGCCCTTATGCGGAAAGACTTTCAGATTATCAAGGGAAGCTGTACTGTGGCCGAGGCTCTGCAGATTATGAAGCAGCGCAAGGAGAGCGGTCTTATTGTCGAACCCCGAAACGAAGATGATTGTTACGGTATCGTTACGGAAAAGGATATTCTTGAAAAAGTGATTGATCCGGGCGAGGATATTCACCGTGACCCATGGAATACTCCTGTTTTTCAGATCATGAGCAAGCCGATTATCAGTGTCAATCCAAGTCTCAGGATAAAGTATGCGCTGCGTCTGATGAAAAGAACCAATATCAGGCGTCTTACCGTTATGGAAAACAATAAAGTTATTGGTCTTCTCAATATGACCGATGTTCTTCATGCAGTAGAAGAACTTCCGGTTCATGACGACCATGTAGCATTATAAGTCGTCAGGATACCTTATACGGTTTTCCTCAGTTACTACCAGAAAAATCAATTTCAATGAGCAGGGCTTACCTGTTGCAGTGCTCTGCTCATGTAATCAGAGAGGCTCTCTTTACAGCTTCACAAGGAAATTTAGCGTATGAAACCATTTGATGTTGTTATTGTCGGTGGCGGGGGGGCCGGTCTTTATGCAGCCATGGAAGCTATGAAAACCAATCCGTCACTGAATATCGCGGTACTCTCCAAAGTGTATCCGAACCGTTCACATACCTCTGCTGCCCAGGGCGGGGCCAATGCCGCCCTGGCCAACAAGGCAAAGGATGATACCGTCGAAATGCACATTTTCGATACCATCAAGGGTGGCGATTATCTTGCCGATCAGGATGCGGTTCAGGTGCTTTGTTCAGAGGCGCCAAAAATTATCCGTGAACTTGAAAATATGGGGACGCCCTGGTCAAGAATGCCGGACAACACCATTGCACAGCGTCCATTCGGTGGTGCCACGCTTCCAAGATGCTGCTACTGCTCTGATAAAACAGGACATACTATTCTGCAGACACTCTACGAGCAGTGTCTGAAAAAAGGGGTGATTTTCTTCAATGAATATTTTGCGCTGAACCTGTCGGTCAACGGCAGTCGTTCGAGAGGGTTGATTGCCATGAATATGAAGAGCGGTAAGGTTGAGGCTTTTCCGGCAAGAACCGTGATTTTTGCTACTGGCGGATATGCCAA
>JBAXBW010000140.1:0-2090 GCA_037141805.1 Chlorobiaceae bacterium
TTAAGGATCACATTAATTTTTGGGTGGGTCGGTCTCAACCCTCAGACCAAAAAAAGGGGCCACCGAAGCAGCCCCTTTCATTGCTTTCGCCCTCGACCCGATCAGTGATTGATTGGGCGTTTTCTACCTAATATATTGATAGATATTGTTTTTTATATGGCCATGCTGGAGTGCCCAGGTTGCTAAAAAATCAGAGTAGAACCTGCACTTTCCCAATCCGGAGGACGAGGGCTGAAGTAAACCCGGCGCTCTTCCGTTTTGTGTGGAAAGGTGCTCATGCCGGGGTCTGATTCAAGAAGGGGTTAGCCGGCAGATCGGTTAATTTCCCCGTGGTCAGAAATTCGATCATGAATCGGTTGATCCCCCTCAGAACAAAGCAGGACATCCCAGGCGTTTCACTTCACAGGAGAGATCAAAGTGGATCTCTCCTTGATCAGGCTCAAAGCGAATATCAGATACTTTCCAAGGCTCCTTGAGACCCAGGGCGGCAGAAAAGAGGGCTGTCGATTCCATGGGAGAGCAAACTCATTGAAGGCTCAGAAGGGCCATTAGATTATGCTCATTCCCACTCGAAACGGAAGAGCGCCAAAATTTTTGAAGCCATCTCGTGATGACTCAAGCTTACAAGTAAGAGACCCTGTCCTTGGGTAGGCCCAACTGACTTGCAGTTTCACTGATGGCGGTGTTAATGCGTGCCTTGGAATCTTGATCGATAGTATTCGTTTTAACCTTGACGAGTTCTTGGGTGGATACGAAGTACGGGCTTGAATGCTGGGCCGTACTCACTGCCTCTGCTTTTTGAGCGAAGTAATTCGCTGCAAGCAGTCGACAGATATAACGAGGTCCTGATCGCTCGAAAACCTGTGTACCCATACTGCTGATCAGTTCAGGTCCCGTCTTTGATCGTTGTCCAAGCACCGTGAATGCCACTTTTTTACCGCTCTTACGGGTGGTAAATATCCTTGCAGCTACGACCAGCTCACTGCTCTCATAAAAAAAGAACCAGTAACCGGGGTCCGCGTATGCCTCGTTCGTCGCAAAGGGTTTACGAGCAGTTGTAACGGGTTCGTTTCCGGCTGTATTTGTCAGAGACCCCGCGCGCACGCCGGATGCTGTCAGGACCTTCAAAAGCGTTCCAGGTCCCAAGAAAGAAGGCATTTTAGCTCTTGGGGAATTTTCAATAACATCAGCATTTACGCTGTCCACCCCTAATAGAGGGATTAGTGCCGCCGAGGATGCTACACCTTTTAAAAAGCTTCTCCGTTTTAAACCTTTCGACTCAGAATTATTAAGGTTGTTATCCTGATCAAATTCATTGCTTGGCACAATCCACCTCTTTGTTCGTTTATATTGAAGTTTTAATGGCTTACAGCAAGGTCCCTTTGTTTCTCTAAGCATCAATCTGGATGAATCGCTGTCCACCCCCCCTGATGTAACTTCAAGCCCTTTGGAACTTTACTCCCTTTATACAGGCGTTTATATGAATCGCCGACGCCGTTCAAAGAGGCCGAGGTTGAAAAAATTGCGAGGGCGGCAAGTAGCGTCAGAGGGACAATCGCGTTTTTACATCTTCATTTTTTGGCTTTTTTGAATCTGGTTTCATTTGGCAAAGCTTCTGGTCTCAAAAAACCAGATTCGTGGATGCCATTGGGCTACATTGGGATTATCACCCCTCATCTAATCACGATAAAACCATATCATGCTGGTGGTGCCGCGCAAATCAACAATCCGCGGCTGATCGTCTTCCAAACGCCGTCGAGCGTTTCTCTGAATTGCCACGCTGGATATTTGAAACTCAAAGGAGAGCGGATCTACCCATTCGGGCCGGCACTCCTCTTGGAAAAATGCTCCCTGCGAAGGATCCATGACTTTATTTCCGGTCTTTTATGTCCGCCAAAATAGGGCTCTACTCACCATGCCGCTTCTGTCCCCCCGGGCGATGGTTCATCAGAATAAAAACGATCGAAAACCATTGTAAAGAAACTTAGGCAACAACAAAAAAGGGCTACCGAAGCAGCCCCTTTGATTGGTTTCTCCCTCTGTCCGATCAGTGATTGATCAGGTAGTGGGTGAAGATGGATGCCGCATAG
>JBAXBW010000141.1:0-2051 GCA_037141805.1 Chlorobiaceae bacterium
TCCGACTTTTCGGCCGCACTGCTTGGGGCATGGCTCAACGATACTTCGATACAGATTTGGACTGATGTTGATGGCGTCATGACCACCGATCCGCGTCTCGTGCCTGAAGCAAGGAGCATCAGGGTGATGACATTCTCTGAGGCGGCGGAGCTTGCCTACCTCGGCGCAAAGGTGCTCCATCCCGATACCATCGCACCTGCCGTACAGAAAAATATTCCGGTCTATGTACTGAACTCACTGCATCCCGATGCCAAGGGCACCATTATTACCAATGATCCCGAACGCCTTTCGGGAATGAGTTACGAGGGGCTTGTCAAATCCATTGCGGTGAAAAAGGGGCAGTGCATCATCAATATTCGCTCAAACCGTATGATGGGGCGCCACGGATTTATGAACGAGTTGTTCGATGTCTTTTCCCGTTACGGTGTGTCGGTGGAGATGATCTCAACCAGTGAAGTCTCGGTATCGCTCACGGTTGACGACAAGAGTTTCACTGATGAGCTGATTCATGATCTGAAAATTTTGGGCGAAGTAGATATTGAGCACCACGTTGCAACCATCAGTGTTGTTGGTGATAATCTTCGTATGTCGCGTGGTGTTGCAGGCAGAATTTTCAGCGCCTTGAAAAATGTCAATCTCAGGATGATCTCTCAGGGCGCTTCAGAAATCAACGTTGGCTTTGTGGTTGAGGAGCAAGAGGTTGCTACTGCCGTCAACAATCTCCACAAGGAGTTTTTCTCTGCTCCCGAGGATCATGCAATTTTTGAAACACCGGCAGGAAGCCGATAAAACGAGAGGTGCTGAAGCATGGATTATAAAAAGGCCGGAGTTGATATCAGTGCGGGTGAGGAGTTTGTCCGCATGATCAAGCCACAGGTGCGCCAGACTTTTACGCCAGGAGTCATCACTGATATCGGAGCTTTCGGAGGTTTTTTTCTGCCTGATTTTTCTCAGTATAAAAAGCCGGTACTGGTCAGCAGCATTGACGGAGTCGGCACCAAACTCAAGATTGCCATTGAGCTTGGCAAGTACGATACCGTCGGTTCATGTCTGGTCAATCATTGTGTCAACGATATTCTTGTCTGTGGAGCAAAGCCGCTCTTTTTTCTTGATTACTATGCCTGTGGAAAACTTACCCCGGAGATTGCCGCCGCTGTGGTGACAGGAATGGTGAATGCCTGCCGTGAAAACGGCTGTGCGCTGATCGGCGGCGAAACGGCCGAGATGCCCGGCCTCTATCAGGAGCGGGATTTTGACCTTGCTGGTTCTATTGTTGGAGTTGTCGATCATGAAAAAATCATCAACGGCTCTGCTGTCAGAGAGGGCGATGTGCTGATCGGCCTTCCTTCGACCGGCCTGCATACCAATGGCTACTCTCTGGCCAGAAAAGTGCTTGATGGCAAGATGCATCATACCGTTACGGGTTTTGAGGGAACGGTTGGCGATGAACTTCTTAAGGTTCATCGCTCCTACCTCTCAGTCATAGCCCCTTTCTTTGGTTCCCCGGATGTCAGGGGGCTGTCGCATATTACCGGTGGCGGTCTTATGGGCAATACCATGCGAATTGTGCCTGATGGTTTAAGGCTTGATGTTGAGTGGAATTCGTGGCCGGAACCAGCCATTTTCGATATCATTCGCAAGGAAGGTCAGGTGCCTGAAGAGGATATGAGAAGAACCTTTAACCTCGGAGTCGGATTAGTGATGATTGTTGAAAAAAATGCGGTAGAGAGGGTGCTCTCCCGCTTGAAATCTCAGGGAGAAAATGCGTACATTGTTGGAAAGGTATCAAGAACCTGATAATCAAAAAAGTTTATGCTGACGTTGCTGGCCATTTTGGCGGTGAGCTATGTTATAGGCTCTATTCCTACCAGTCTCATGGCGGGAAAAATGCTCAAGGGGATTGATATTCGGCAATTCGGAAGTGGCAATGCCGGGGGTACCAATGCTTTCAGGGTGCTTGGCTGGAGGCCCGGGCTTATTGTTACCCTTATCGATATTGTCAAGGGCGTTGTTGCCGCAGTCTCTGTGGTTGCTTTTTTTCGCCATCATCC
>JBAXBW010000142.1:0-1982 GCA_037141805.1 Chlorobiaceae bacterium
CCCCAGGCATGGTACAACAAGCAGTTTGGCATAAAGCATCTCGTCACTGAAACCGGCGCAGGCCAGTGGGGAAGCGCCCTTGCGATGAGCTGCAAACTTGTCGGTATCGACTGTAAAGTCTTTATGGTGCGCATCAGCTTTGACCAGAAGCCATTCCGTAAAATCTTGATGAACACTTGGGGAGCAGAGTGCATTGCCAGTCCAAGCACACAAACCGAGACGGGACGACGGATTCTGGCGGAGACCCCGGATACGCCGGGCAGCCTTGCCATTGCCATCAGCGAAGCCATTGAACAGGCTGTCCAGCGAGATGATACACGCTACGCCCTTGGCAGTGTCTTAAACCATGTGATGCTGCATCAGACCATTATCGGCCTTGAAGCCCGTAAACAGCTCGAAAAGGTGAGCCTTTATCCTGATGTCGTTATCGGCTGCGCCGGTGGAGGTTCAAACTTTGCAGGCATCAGCTTCCCCTTCATCTGCGATAAAATCCATGGACGTGAGGTCCAGATTATTGCAACAGAGCCCGAAGCCTGCCCGACACTTACCAGAGGCCCTTATGTCTATGACAACGGAGATGTGGCAAAAATGACACCACTGCTGCCAATGTACAGCCTTGGCCACGGATTTATTCCACCAGCCATTCATGCCGGAGGCCTCCGCTATCATGGTATGGCACCGCTGGTAAGCCACGTGAAGCAACTTGGACTGATTGAGGCCACGGCTATTGGCCAGACGGAGTGCTATGAAGCCGCGCTGTTGTTTGCTCATACCGAAGGATTTATCCCGGCGCCTGAAACCTCTCATGCCATTGCACAGACCATCCGTGAAGCGAAAAAAGCAAAGGAGGAGGGAAAAGAGAAGGTCATTCTTATGAACTGGTCAGGCCATGGATTGATGGATCTTCAGGGTTACGATGCCTTTTTGTCCGGCAAAATCAGTGACTATCGACTACCGGAAGAGTTCCTGCAACGCTCACTTGCTGTACTGAAAGATCATCCGGTTCCACCGCAAGCGTAAAAGCAAACACCCCGTTACTCTTGATGCTTTGAAAAAAAGCACTGGGTAACGGGGTGTTTTTTTTCAGTATGCGAGTTCTCTTTCGCGCCATCCATGAAAAGCGATCACAGAAGCTTCCTGATCTCGTCGAACAGTTCCGACAGACCCACGACCGAGATACCTGGCGCTAATGCATACCCCTTCTCAAGAGGAGCCACGACAAAGGTGTGTAGAGGAGCAATGTCAACAATTGCCGACCGGTTCCCCTTTGTCAGCACCGGAGCAGCAGAGGCCTTGCACTCTATGGCAAAACGCTTGCCCGACTGTTCCAGGACGATATCCACTTCGGCTCCGTTGACAGTGCGATAATAATAAAGCCTGCAGCCCGGATACATTCCCTGAATATTGACCATCACCAGCGTTTCCCAAAGTGAACCAAATACCGGATGCCCGGCAATCCGGTTGAAATCAACAAGCCCAAGCAAAGCGGCGACAATACCGGTATCGGCCACATAAACCTTTGGCGATTTGACAACGCGTTTACCACTATTCGACATCAATGGCTGCAACAGGTGCACCATGAAGGTCTGTTGTAAAAGATCAAGATAATTCCTTACCGTGGTATGGCTTACTCCAAGAGAGCCGCCAATGGAGGAGAGATTTACCATCTGACCGTTATTGTGAGCGAGCATCTGCCAGAGACGACGCATCGTTGCCGGAGAAAACCCGCTCCATTGCAGCAGATCACGCTCAAGAAAGCTCGTGATAAAATCCTCCCGCCACATGTACGACACCTGAGCCTCTTCCTGAAGCAGGCTTTTCGGAAACCCTCCGCGTGCAAGATACTCCTCGATTATCACCCGCTCCTTTACCTCTTCCCACAAAAACGGAGTCAACCGCTTGTAGGTGATTCGTCCGGCAAGCGACTCGGAACTCTGCATCAGCAGATCACGTGAAGCCGATCCGAGAATCAGAAAATGACC
>JBAXBW010000143.1:0-1944 GCA_037141805.1 Chlorobiaceae bacterium
GCTGTGGCATTATCCTCAAGGAGCCAAAACACACTGCCCGTAACCTGCCCGAGAATTCGCATCCAGCCGTCAAACGTTGACGGGGTAATCTTGAAGCTATCGTTGAAACAGCAAAAAACAAACCCCGTTGCAGGCAACCCCAACTCTTTCCGAGAAAACACCTTCTCCGCAATGACGCGCCTGGAATCGTTTACCTGATAACTGTGGGGCAGCCAGACAATTTTTTCAGTGTAGTACGACCTGCTTTTTGTTGGAATAACTGTCTCGTCAGCAATGAGATAATCGACATACTCAGCTCCCATGGTACCAGGATAGCCCAAATAGCTGACCTGAATCGGTGCCGCCCGCAAGGCAAAGATACCTGGACGGGAGTGTGTCGTTAACCCGTTTAAATCAAGAGCAATATCGATTTCATGCTTTCTTGAGAGTAGTGCAACCTCATCATCTCTCATCGCTTGCACATCAATAAACTGGTCAAAGGCGACAACAGCTCTTTTTCGCAGCACATCCAGTGTGTTCGGTCCAAAAGAAAAGGCAATGATCTCAAACTTTGAGCGATCGTGCTGTTCAAACAACTCTGCCATCAAATATGCTGTTGCATGATTCCTAAAATCCGCAGAAAAATATCCAATCCTGATTTTATCATGCCTGGCATACTTTTGAATGGCAGGAAGCACATGACTTGCCGGAAATCTTTCCTGCACAAAAATCTCTGCCGCCGTTTGTTGTAAAGAGGGAGAATCAAGAAGTCCAGGCAGCGTCAAGGGGGCACAGATTTTTTGCCGGCAGTCAATTGTTGCTACAAGGTGCTGAAGGTGATTGTCGATACCACTCCAGTCACACATCTTCATCTTGTTATACAGCATGTTGCCAAACAAAAAATCAGTGTTCGGCTTGAGAGCATAAGCCTTGTCAAAACTTGACTGCGCCTCTTTATAACGTTTCAACTCATATAACGCAAATCCTCGACTGGAATACGCTTCAGCATAGTCTGGCCGCAGAGCTATCGCCTTGTCGTAACTCAAACTCGCTTCTTCGTACCGCATCAGCTCCGCCAGGTTAATGCCGCGATTATAGTAAGCGTCAGTATAGTCTGGCTTGAGGATAAGGGCTTTATTATAACTCGCCACGGCTTCTTCGTACCGTTTCAATTCACGTAACGCATAGCCGCGATTGGAATAAGCCACCGCATGGAGGGGATTTATGTTGATTACCTGATCAAACAATTCAACCGCCTTGACATAACTCTGCTGTTGTGCCGCAATGGTTGCCAAAAGCTGGAGGGCATCACCCTGTTGTGGCTGTTCCTGTAAAATAGCCTGATACAGAACTTCAGCTTCAGCCAAACGCCCCTGTTGATGCAGCACAATCGCTGATTGTAACTGAACAGCATGAGCCTGTTTTGCCGTTTTGGAGACAGTGACCACGTTCTGCAAATCCTGCTTCTCCTGATGTTCATACCTCTTCATAGTTGCAGTACCTGGTACCAGAAAGAAAACCCCTGTTTTTATTAAATTTGACAATCTACCGCAGGCTCAAAAACCGTTTTTATGATCTACCAACGGCGTTTTTTATGCGGATTGGGACACGGGAGTAAGCTACCGAATTTTGCTCCAGGAAGCCTCGTAAAAAGCAAAAAGCCGGGGAAAAAAGCAACCGTAAAGCCTTAAAAGTGCCTGAACCCGGCACTCAAACGAAGGATCGAGATAATTTACCGATGAAGTACGATTCAGCAGTGAAGCATTACCGATAGCTGAAGATGCCGATGCCACAACAAAGATGAGATATCGCATAAAAAAAAGAAGTAAAAGAGGAGAAATCAACTACCCCGCAGCAGAGCTACGGGGTATAAATTCATGTTTAAGAATTACTTCACTAAGCAGAGCTTAGAAGAATATATCCTATAGCGATTTAAAGTCCGACAGGCTACTATGGCTTCTTAGG
>JBAXBW010000144.1:0-1943 GCA_037141805.1 Chlorobiaceae bacterium
CTGGCTTGCCGGAGCGTAGCCTACGATGGATACAGAGACTTTTTGCGATTTTGCCGGGACGTTCTGAAGGGTAAAATTACCATTCAGGTCGGTTGCTGTACCAATGGTGGTACCTGCAATGGTGACCGAAGCACCGTAAACGCCCTCACCGTCAGCTTTGTCGATGACCTTGCCCTTTACCGTTCCGGTATCAGCTCCATAAGAGGGGAGAGGCACCAGCAACGTCATCAGGCAAAATGCTGATAGAACAAAACGGACAAAGCGAAATGCCTGTAGTTTTGTTTTCATGATTGTGTGTGGTTTAGTTGCAATGATACGAACAAATTAAAACAGGGCCTATAACTTTACCTTGCTTGTTTTCATAAACCAGCT
The DNA here is from genome assembly GCA_037141805.1 of Chlorobiaceae bacterium. Classification (GTDB taxonomy): domain Bacteria; phylum Bacteroidota; class Chlorobiia; order Chlorobiales; family Chlorobiaceae; genus Chlorobium. The sequence goes on from JBAXBW010000144.1 coordinate 373, forward strand.
AAACCGGTCTGTAGAGCAAAAATGCAATCGTGGCGTATAAACCCTTTGCATTCAATCTATGAAAAAAATAATAGAATTGCTCAACTATTGAAGGTAAAACGGTTAGCCGACGGACTGTTTGTGCCTTAAGAGGTCAAACAAAAAATCCCCGGTGGCTTTCGGGGATTTTTTTATAACCGTAGGGTGAACGGGTAATAACCTAAATGACACCAAGTTCCCTGCCGATGGAGCAGAATTCGGTAATGACTTTGTCGAGATGCACACGCTCGTGGGTTGCCATAAAGCTGGTGCGAAGGGCTTCATGACCGGGCATGACGCCAGGCCGGATGAAGGCGTTTACGTAAACACCGGCATCAAAAAGTTTTTTCCAGAAAAGAAGAGTTTTAATCTGGTCTTTTATCAGCACGGTGACGATAGCCGTGCGCGATGGCATAAGGGTAAATCCGGCATTAAGCAGCGCCTGACGAACGTAATCCGTATTGGAAATAAGGCGATCCATGAGTTCGGGCTCGGTGCGGATAATTTCGAGGGTGGTCAGTACAGCGGCAACACTTGCCGGGGTGGGTGACGCGCTGAAGATAAGTGATGCTGCGTTGTGCTTGATATAGTTGATGACAGAACGGTCTCCTGCAACGTAGCCGCCAAGTGAACCAAAGGTTTTTGAGAATGTTCCCATGATGAGATCAACCTCGTTGACAAGACCAAACTCCGATGGTGTGCCCCGGCCATTTTTGCCGATTACGCCGACGGCATGAGCATCATCAATGAGAACGCGGGCGCCATATTTCTTTGCCAATGTCACAAGATTCGGGAGATCAACAATTTCCCCGGAAACCGAGAAGACCCCATCAGAAACGATCAGTCGGCCTGCGGATTCAGGTATAGTCTGAAGAACACGCTCCAGATCTTCCATGTTGTTGTGATTATAGCGCACCTGATTTGCTCCAGCTCCCTGCGCCATGATTGAGGCTGCCACAAGGCTTGCATGGTTGTCGCGATCTGATACAATATATTCGCCACGTTGAACAAGCGTCGGGATGATGCCCTGTCCTGTCTGGTAGCCGGTGCTGAACAGCAGGCAGCGTTCCTTTTCAAAAAAGTCAGCAAGTTTTTCTTCCAGTTCGACGTGCAGGTTCACGGTACCCGTCATGTATCGGGAACCGCTGCAACTTGTGCCGTACTTGTTGATGGCTTGAATTGAGGCAGCCTTTACTCTTGGGTCGGCGGTAAGGCCAAGATAGTTGTTTGAGCCCGCCATAACCAGCTTGCGGCCACCAAAAGAGACTACCGGACCTTCATTTTCGTCTATCGGATGAAAAAAAGGATATATGCCCTGAGACTTCACCTCATCGGCAATAGTATACTCAATGCATTTTTTAAATAAATCTTTGGTTTTCTCCACAGTGACATAATTTTACTTCAGCTTTTTAATAATAAGAGCTGGAATTTTTCCGGTCATCTTTTTTTTATTACTTCTCTGGATGACATTTTTATTGATGACCGGCTTGCAAGTAAGCAGATTCTGCTTATAAACCGAAATGTATTAAAATTTTTTATTTTTTTTCTGTTAA
>JBAXBW010000145.1:0-1855 GCA_037141805.1 Chlorobiaceae bacterium
GCCGGTATTTTCATCAAAGAGGGTTGGATGGAGAGACTTTTGGAGCTGGTACGCAGGTTTCCTGACTTGCAGACTATCGGGCAGTACGAACCACATCTTGCTGAAAAATATACTCCTGAAGTTGTTGAGCTGTATGTCAATGCTCTTCTTGCCTCCATGAAAACCAATGTGGGAAGGACCCACTATAAAGAGGTATGCAGGTATCTTCGGAGGGTGATCAAGCTTGGTGCAAGAGAGAAGGCAAACGAAGTGATATCGTTTTTCAGGAAAGAGTATCGTCAGCGAAAAGCATTGATGGAGGAGTTGGATAACGTGTGACAGGCCGCACGGTTTCTGTCTCGGTTGTGCAGTGTATGCCTATGGGTTATTTGCTGAAACATTTTACATTGAGGCCAGGTGTTGCGTAGATTGCAATATTAAAAAGAGCACCGCTTCATCGGGATTCACGAAATTCGGCTTTTGTGTTGCAAGTGATTATAGCATAGTCGCCAACGTAACTGTTCTATTCTTTCTGGAGAAACCCTATGGAAACTTTTACAATTCGGGATTTACGAGAACGCACTGGAGAACTGGTGCGCGATGCCGAGGCAGGAAAACTCTCCGTTATCACCAAGCATGGACAGGCTGTTTTTGTAGCGGAGCCTTTTGACAAGGTTCTGCTGACATCTGGTGTTTGCGTTGCATTGGCCGTTAAATTATTTGATGAAGAGTTCATCAGCCTGGGCAAGGCCGCTAAACTTGCTGGCGTTTCTAAAAACGAATTCATTAACCATCTTGGTGCTTTAAAAATTGGCCAAAGAGGTCGCCGCCTTTGCCTAAGATCGTTATCGCCGATGCGGGGCCGCTTATTGCGTTTGCGCGTATCAATCAGTTGGGCCTGTTAACGCAGGTGTTTGAGGGCGTGTTGGTGGCCGATGAAGTATTCAATGAGTGTACCATACGAACGGATTCCTCCACTTTATTTACCAGCTTATGAGCAATACAAGAAAACTGATCACCTTCGACTGGGCCATAAAACGCCTGCTGCGGAGCAAAGCCAACTTCGGGATTCTGGAAGGCTTTTTAAGTGAGCTGCTGAAAGAGGAGATAACCATCCTTGATCTCCTTGAAAGTGAGAGTAACAAAGATGATAAACTCGACAAATATAATCGGGTGGATCTCAGGGTACGCAACCAGAAACAGGAGATCATCATCATAGAAATACAGTATGATCGGGAGTATGACTATCTGCAGCGCATCTTTTATGGCGTTTCCAAAACGGTGATCGAGGGGATGAAAGAGAAGCAACCGTATGCAGGTATAACCAAAGTCATATCAATAAACATTCTCTATTTTGATCTGGGCATTGGCGACGATTACATTTACCATGGCACCACCCGCTTTATAGGCATGCATAATCATGATCTTCTGGGACTTAATGAAAAACAAAAAAAACTGTTCCTGAAAGAGAGTGTCGAGGCGCTCTACCCTGAATATTACCTTATCAGAATCAATCGCTTTAACGACATTGCCAGAGACAGGCTTGATGAGTGGATCTACTTTCTGAAAAATGAGGAGATTAAAGAGAGCTTCACCGCAAAAGGGCTGAAAGAGGCCGAAGAGACGTTGAACATCATGAAGTTGCCAGAAGAGGAACGAACAGCTTATGAACAGTACCAGGATGATTTGCGCTATCAGGCAAGCATGTTTGAGTCATCCTATGGTGATGGATATTACACAGGCAAAGAAGAAGGCAGAGAGGAAACAACCAGAACGATAGCTCTAAAGCTTATACAACAAGGCGCGGAGATTGAAATCATCAACGCAGTGACAGGGCTAAGTGTTGCCGCGATAGACGATCTTGTGAAGAGCGTAC
>JBAXBW010000146.1:0-1848 GCA_037141805.1 Chlorobiaceae bacterium
GTTTATCCGTTCCATTGTCGCCCATAAGTATAGCCTGATCGGGTTTGCCTATGATCCCGTCAGCCTTTTTCTGCTGGATCTCTTCCGCTACCTCGAAAAATACCCCGACATGAAAACCTTCGCAGCAGTGCTGCGAGACTGGGATCAAGGGAAACACTTTCGTCTTTACGCCGGCATTAACAGCAGGAACATCCCCTGCGAAGCCACTTTTACGAATTTTAAAGAACGGTTGGGGGAGGAACTCTACAATCAAATTTTCCATGTTCTGGTGGAGATCGCTTATCGCCTCGGGTTTCTCTCCTATAAAATCATCGCCACCGACGGGACTCTCTTTCCTACCCGTGCCCGATATAAAGGCTGCACCCGGTTTGAGAAAGAATGCAACTGTGTCGAGTTTGTCGGCATTATCGAAAATGTTCGAAGACGCATTCTCTATCGGCTGAACCATCCCGACAAGGAGGCACTTCATAGAGAGATACGCGTCAAGGTGGAATGCCCCTCCAGCCGCTTTCCGGAAGATGCCAAAGCCCCCAGGCCCAAGGTGGAAGTCCTGACTCTCGCTCTTCAGGTGGCCGATCCGGAGAATCCCAGCATCTTCAATCAGGTCTTTGGCGTTCAGGAAGGACTGCAAAGGGAAAACCTCGACCTGATCGTCAAACGGGGGGTCTTTACGGAAATCATCCTGGGCGACAACGCCAAAACGGACTCCTTCTTCTTTAGATGTCCCAAGTTGCCTCACGACATTGATGCCCGGATCGGCGTGCGGAGAAACCCCAAAAACCCCGACCGTATAGAGAAGATCTTCGGATTTAATGCAATTATCGACACTTCCATCGAACTGCAACTCGGGATAGAACTGCCGGTGGCCTGTACCACCATCGCCGGTAACGGCGAAGAGGGAAGGCACTTTATCACCAACAAAAATCAGATTCTGCATCATCATGGCAAAGCCTCAAAAATCCATCTGGCCGACGCCAAGTACGATGAGATCCGTAACTATGAATTCTCCCGTTCTCAAGAGGCGATCCCCATCATCGATTATAACCCCCGGTCGGAAAACCTCTCACCGCAAGCACTGAAAACAAGAGGTTACGATCACAAGGGCCGACCTTACGCCCCCTGTGGTATTCTTACCCGTCCCAATGGCTTCGATCAAAAATCTCAAAGAGCCTCGTTCTCCTGCCGACGTCAATGCGTCGATTCAAAAGATCAGCATATCCGACAATACGCCGAAACCTGCAAACACTGGATCAACTACTACGGATTTACCCGCCATATGTCGGTCAACGACTTCCCCAGGTTGATCATCGAGATTCTCCGCGGTACCGACCGGCATCAAAAACTCAAGGCCCTCCGCTCCGCCTCCGAAAGAACCAACTCTTCCATCAAAGACGACTTCTGCATCCTCAGCAAGCCGAAGATCCGGGGGCTGAAAAATGCCGGGGTTCTTGCACAGATGGCCGTCACGGTGCTGCTCCTCAAGCGTATCAGCCGATTCATCGTCAAGGTCACGCTTGCCATGAGAAAAATGTTCAGCTGCAACTCACCGCCTATAAAACCCTATATATCCGGTCCCGACGTCCCAAAGTTTATCGTCAGTCTGATTCAACGGGAGTGAGCCGGAAGGAAGAAGTCTTGTCGTATTCTGCATGCCTAAAACCGAGGGATCCTTTTTTCTTTTTCCTGCCACCTGTAATCTTTGCGGCTGATCCCACTAAAATATCAGCCGTTACTGCAACCAAATATCTTCCCGCACCCTCAAAAATCGATCCCGTGCTGATCCGCTCCAAATCTTGTTACGATGCCAACCCCAGAGACGCCGTTGGTGGTTAACTCTTAAATTGCCTC
>JBAXBW010000147.1:0-1830 GCA_037141805.1 Chlorobiaceae bacterium
GGGTGTGCGACATATCTATGGGTCTTCTTTCACGCTGCCGCCCGATATTCCCAGAAGTCTTCCCATCGATTACTCAGCAGATTACATCGCAATGCGATAATACTATTGGCACCGTTGACTGTCCAGTGCATCCCTGATTGCTTCAGTCTCTGACCAACTACAGTACGGCAACCTGCTTCCATTACTCCGGAACCAACAAACAAACCCCGCTTCTTGAAGTCAGCATACCTCATGCGCTCCTTGTTTTTCTCAAAGTAGCCGATCTCTCTTTCGCATAGTTCCTTGTCGTATCCAGGCATATATGCCAGAGCTTCAATCGCTTTGATGACCGCTTCTACATTGCCGTCATTGAGTTCCAGGCGTCGACCTTCCGCCCATTTGCTTTGCTCCTCTTTGCTCTTGAAGCAATCCTTGGCAACATTCCAGTAGTGTTCCCGCGCATGGTACAGATCGACAATCTGGCAGGCACCATGAAACTGTTCATCGGCGATATTCCATATCCAGAGAGCACCATCACCGATAACACAGGCCTCACTGGCACTGTTTATCCCACGTCGTTTTGCCTCGTTATAGAGTCGTACGGCAAAATTATCCGCTGTCTCTATTGCCCCGATGTAACTGGTAGACTGTTCATCGCGTATTGGTCGTCCCTCTTTGTCAACGCCGACCTGAGTAAATATACAACCCAGCTTGGCTTCTCTGGTTTTTGCCTGACCACCATCTTTACCTCGCCTGTCGGCGGTTTCCTTCTTTACCACCGGCACTCCGGTGCCATCCATGCTGACATACATGCGTGGAATCGCTTTGATCGGAATAACTTTTTCAGACAAAGCGACCTCTGACTGATGAAACTGTTCTATCTGACCACCAACTATGTGGGACTGACGCTCAACTTCCTTGGTGGTAACCCGGATATCTGCAAGCTCGTACAAATCATTATGCCCAAGGCCAAAGGGGCGCATAGCGCCCACTCTGCTCATCAACCGGCGAACTCCGGGACTGTAACCAGTTGCAACAATATCAAGTTCGTCATCTTTTGGACAGAAACCAACGTGGCATTCTCTGTCGTGATAGTACGCGCGCCTGACCGTCACTTTACCAACAACGGTGAGCAGCTCTTTCTCTCGATAGTCCACGAATGCCGCAGTATGACCGTTTTCACAGGTAATAGCTGCACCACGGTAACCACCGTCAGAGTTTATCAGCGCTTCAAGCAGTTTGCTACCGACACCGTGCATACCGGAACGAATGCTGAATTCAAACGCTTCAAGGTCAAAGCTACCGTTTGCCCTCTTCTCTTTGCCATATTGGTCGACAACGCGATCTATTTCTTTTTGTACTTCTCCATGAATTGCTGCTGCAATTTTTTTTTGAGGGCTACCAGTTCGTTGTCATCATCAATCTCTGCAACAGGCCGCAGTGTGCATATCTGCTCATTTACCTCAACAAGTTCATCACACAGTCTCATAAAACGTTGGTGGTTGGCTATTTCCTCCAAATATTTTTCCATCTCTGGCCCGAGCTTTAAGCTTTTTGCGTAGCTTCTCCCTTTAATGGTAGTGTTCCATAAATGCTGTGGACCGTGCCCAGGATGGCCTTCCTTGGCACATGCACAATTTTTCTTACCACACTTGCGATATGTTACAGAAATTATCCCCCTTCTAAAGTCTCCGGTCTCTTGAAGCTGCTTATAAAGGTTTTCACGCTTCCGTTCCAAGTCTACCAGTGTATTCATAACCGCCCCCTATTATCTGCATGCTTATAATGCATGCAGATAATAGGGCAAAAAAAGAGTTCTGTCAAGAAATCACATTTTCATGTCGTAGACCC
>JBAXBW010000148.1:0-1819 GCA_037141805.1 Chlorobiaceae bacterium
TGGTCTCCTCAGGCTGCAGATGATGTGGAGGCAAATACAGATTTTATTGCTGCGGGTTCAGTGTGCTATTTCAAGATATTTGCAGTAGATGTACTGTCAGTCGTTGATCGTTTAACAGAGCTTCCTTATTATCCGTGATGAATTCAGTACCAGTCAGCAACCCACAGGTCATCATTTATCAGGGTGATCGTCGGTTTATGGTTTTATGATGAACAGCAAACGTCCATCTTCAGTCATGTTAACAGCTTATGAGCAATACAAGAAAACTGATCACCTTTGACTGGGCCATAAAGCGCCTGCTGCGGAGCAAGGCCAACTTCGGGATTCTGGAAGGCTTTTTAAGCGAGCTGCTGAAAGAGGAGATCGTCATCCTTGATCTCATTGAAAGTGAGAGCAACAAAGATGATAACGTCGACAAATTTAATCGGGTTGATCTCAGGGTACGCAACCAGAAACAAGAGATCATCATTATAGAGATACAGTATGATCGGGAGTATGACTACCTGCAGCGAATCTTTTATGGCGTTTCCAAAACGGTGATTGAGGGGATGAAAGAGAAGCAGCCGTATGCAGGGATAACCAAAGTCATTTCAATAAACATTCTCTATTTTGATCTGGGCATTGGCGACGATTACATTTACCATGGCACCACCCGCTTTATAGGCATGCATAATCATGATCTTCTGGGACTTAATGAAAAACAAAAACAACTGTTCCGAAAAGAGAGTGTCGAGGCGCTCTACCCTGAATATTACCTCATCAAAATCAATCGCTTTAACGACATTGCCCGGGATACGCTTGATGAGTGGATCTATTTTCTGAAAAATGAAGAGATTAAAGAGAGCTTCACCGCAAAAGGGCTGAAAGAGGCGGAGGAGAAGTTGAGCATCATGAAGTTGCCGGAAGGGGAACGAAAAGCTTATGAACAGTACCAGGATGATTTGCGCTACCAGGCAAGCATGTTTGAGTCATCTTATGGTGATGGCTATTATACCGGTAAAGAAGAGGGCAAAGAAGAGGGTATTGTGGTCGGTATTGAAATTGGCAGAGAACAAGGTGTCGAGGAAACAACCAGAACGATTGCCTTAAAGTTGATAGAACAAGGCGCGGAGATTGCAATCATCAAGGCGGTGACAGGGTTACGTGTCAAAGCGATAGAAGAGCTTGTGAGGAGCGTACGATAATGGTTTAATTATTTCGGGGCTGAAAACTCCCCATCGATATTTTATTCTACTCCAAAGACATTCCAAAGACGAGATTTTATGTATTGAAAGCGGAGAGGTTTTTTCAGTAACTTGCACTCCCCTGTTGTTCAAGCAAATAAACAAGTAGATTTGCTATGATGGCAAACGATAATTATTCAAGCAGTTGAAACGATTCTTGCCGACACCACATTTGAGGAGGCTATGGAGCGTCTTCTTTTTATCGCGAAAGTTGAGAGAGGAGTCCAGCAGGCGGATACAGGAGAAACTCTCTTGCACCTGGAAGTAAAGGAAAGAATGTCGAAATGGTTGCAATAAGGTGGTCTCCTCAGGCTGCAGATGATGTGGAGGCAAATACAGATTTTATTGCTGCGGGTTCAGTGTGCTATTTCAAGATATTTGCAGTAGATGTACTGTCAGTCGTTGATCGTTTAACAGAGCTTCCTTATTATCCGTGATGAATTCAGTACCAGTCAGCAACCCACAGGTCATCATTTATCAGGGTGATCGTCGGTTTATGGTTTTATGATGAACAGCAAACGTCCATCTTCAGTCATGTTAACAGCTTATGAGCAATACAAGAAAACTGATCACCTTTGACTGGGCCATAAAGCGCC
>JBAXBW010000149.1:0-1819 GCA_037141805.1 Chlorobiaceae bacterium
AACAGTTCATGGTTAATCGTTATGGTGTCATCGTCAACCACAACCTTGTAGGCCACGACCAGGAGCGATCCGTACATGTCGACCTCCCGGTGATAGATACCTATAAGGCTTTCGATTTTGCCCTTGAGCGATGTTTCTTCCATCAGTTCTCGCAGACATCCTTCATAAGGTTCTTCGCCAGCTTCAAGAAATCCGCCAGGCAACGCCCATTCATTGAGCGCGGGTTCATGAGCCCGCCGTATCACAAGGAGCTCGTTGTTGTTGTTTATGGTGTAGGCGAGGGCTACAGGAAGCGGGTTGATATAATGCACCCATGAACAAGAGGGGCAAAACATTCGATCACGTCCATCAATCATGGCCTTCTCAAGCTTATTCGTGCAGAGAGGGCAAAATAAAAAAGGTTTCATGGGTTGCGAATCAAGAAACTTTTTGTTGTGGCAATGAATTAAAAAGAGAAACCAGACGTATAAATAAGAAAGTGCCTCCAAACAGAATAAGTTTTATTCATGCAAACAACAATTTTGAAAGAGGGTGTTCTCGCTCCTCCCATATCTGCAAACGATCAGGACGGAAAACTGGTGACCCTTGAAGAGTACTGCGGGCGCAAGGTGGTGCTCTATTTTTATCCGAAAGACGATACTCCTGGATGCACGAAGGAAGCTTGTGCTTTTCGTGATAATTTACCTAAATTTAACACGGTGGGTGTCGAGGTTCTTGGAGTCAGTGTTGATGATGAACGCAAGCATAAAAAGTTTGCGGAGAAGTATAATCTCCCCTTCAGGCTTGTTTCGGATCCTGACAAAAGTATCGTTGAGGCTTATGGTGTGTGGGGAATGAAAAAATTTATGGGTCGTGAGTATATGGGAACGAGTCGGGTGACCTATCTTATTGATGAGAAGGGTGTGATTGAACATGTGTGGCCAAAAGTCAGCCCTGACAAACATGCAGAGGAGTTGCTTGATTATTTGCAGCAAAAAACCTGAGATGAAGATGATGGTAAACGAATTTGAAAAGCTTAAAGCAGGAAAGCTTCTGCTCTCCTCAGCCAATATGCTTGAGTCTAATTTCAAGCGAACTGTTTTGATTATGTGCGAGCATAATGAGCGTGGTTCCCTTGGTTTTATTTTGAATCGTCCGATGGCATTCAAGGTTTGTGAGGCTCTGGCTGGTTTTGAGGAGGTAGAAGAGCGGCTGCATAAGGGTGGCCCCGTGCAGGTTGATACCGTGCATTTTCTGCATTCACGCGGGGATCTTATTGATGGCTCAATTGAGATTTTTCCCGGTTTGTTCTGGGGTGGAGACAAAAACGAGTTGAGTTATCTCCTCAATACCGGTGTTATGGTTCCCTCGGAAATTCGCTTTTTCCTGGGTTATGCCGGCTGGAGTGCCGGACAGCTTGAAGCGGAGTTTGAACAAGGAGCATGGTATACGGCAGAAGCATCCAGAAATATTGTTTTCAGTGATGCCTATGAAAGGATGTGGGGCAGGTCGGTGCGTTCCAAGGGTGGTGAATACCAGCTTGTAGCCAACTCACCTGAACTGCCGGGGCTGAACTGAGTTGGGCTGGTTTTTGGTCGCTGAACTCTGGAGGGTGTTCTTAAGCCCCGTGGTGGTGGAGTGTTGGTAGTGTGTTGTTGAAATCGCATAATAAATCAACTGTGGGTCTGGCGTGATTGTTGTTGTTCCATTGTGTTAAAATGTATATATACGGTTATGTCTTATTGTACTCTGGGGATGACAGGCTTTCGACAGGGTAGATGCAAGATGGAGTTGCACTCCGAGTTTCAGCATGGATGGACTCGTTAAAGAAGTCTATGCA
>JBAXBW010000150.1:0-1797 GCA_037141805.1 Chlorobiaceae bacterium
TCAAACGCCAGTCACCTTTTCGGCGTAAGCATCGGTATTTTTATGGTGCACCAGAAGCGTTTTTGCGCCTGAAGGACGTTGCGTTCAACCATGAGCTTCATTTTGGTTCCAAAAGCCATAAACCGGACGCACCTTACCCATTAAAGGCATCAAAAACTCCTGTTTCAGAGAAGAATCAGGCTGCTTTTTTGTATGGCCCTCGGTGTTGTCTTGCATCCTGCTTCAGCAACAGAGCACCGAGCTGGTGAATATTGCGCGACAACACAGCAAGAGCGACATAGCGCTCGAATCCCTTGATGCCATCATCTGGACATATATCCAAGCCATGAACCTCAAGGCCATGGATTGCCGATTCGACTGCCGAATGTTTGCGTCTCAATCTCTTGAATTCTGGTTCTGATTCGCGTACTTTGTCCGCTATTGAAGAGCCTCCTTTTTTCGGTAACACCACTTTTTTGACAAGCGGTATCAGCTCAATTTGATTTGTTTTGCTATGAAATCCTTTGTCATAACTTATCGAATGCAAGTTTGAAAAGCGCTCTTTCGTTTCCTCGACAATGGATACGGCAATCGCACTATCAGTTTTTTTTATCATCACTTGATGGTGCAGAATAAAACCAAATTGATCTTCAACTATGCAGACTGGTAATCCAAGTTCAACAGGCACTCCTGCTTTTCCTTTGCTGATCCACTCTGTATGCGGCTGAAAAAGAGAAAAAACTTTTTCAGCATGTGGAATAACTTCATTGTTGAACACTCGACGACGAACTTGACCTATTTGCAAATTTGCATGAGCGATATAATAGTTCAACTTGCTTTTCGATAACGGGTTATTGGCACAAAGCTCTTTACTGGTGCTCTCTGCCCTCTGGAGCTGATAGTCAACTTTATCAAGATAATTTCGTACAAGTTCTTTGTACTTTTCATCTTTGACCGCTTTCTTTTCCGGATTTTTTGAGGTCGAGCTTTTATGTTTTTGCATAGCTCGAAGCAACCTTTTTATCTTACGAACGTTATTCGGTGACTGGCGCCATTGCGTTGAACCGTTTCGTGCGCTCAAGTCCGCACATAGCTCAATAATTTTGCGAATGGCATCATACAATTGGATGATATCGCCTGGAAAATGCACATTTGTTTCTACCACAAACGAATCACATCGGCACATAAGTGGTATGACCTCCTTGTGTTCTTTTTTTTTAACCAGGCCATGACCTGCTATAACGACTTCACGATTTATTCTGTCAAGAAGTTCGGGTGTAAATAACCGGACATTATCTTTTATCGTCTGAAGTTCATAGCAGGTTTTATCTGTCCAATCGTTATGACCAAGCATCTGACGAAGAGTATCATGATGATTGACCAAATCATGAAGATGATCATAATCGGCATTGCGCACCAGCCGAACAACACCCATTACCAAAATAGCCCATTGATCCAGGCCTGGCCGTCCCGTACGAGGATCGGCTTTTCCTGTGCCATTTTTCCGCTCAGGGCGTACCTCTTCAAGAATGGAAAACACTCGTTTGCGCAGTTCAATATTGGTGTAAATAGCCTGAAGACCCCGTAAGATTTTTGGCATATCATCACGAGACTTTTCATTGAACTGTATTGCAGAAATATCGGTCTGGCCGAACATCATTTGATGGTTGATGACGCTACGCATAGTGGATTTCAGAAATCGAAGTTTGGAGGCAATTGCTCTTTCTTGGCACCTTACTACACATTTTCTTGACTAAAAACACCTATTATTGGGGGTTATTTCGCTTTTGGAGCTTCTTGATAAAAAATCTTCACCCG
>JBAXBW010000151.1:0-1791 GCA_037141805.1 Chlorobiaceae bacterium
TCATGACGTTGAACACCTGCCGGATATAGTCGAGTGGAATATCCTTGTGAAACAGGTCTCCCATTGAGTTGACAAAAACCACTCGCGGCTTTTTCCATCTGAATGGCTCCTGAAGTGTTTCGGGATGCAGGGTAAGCTGAAACCCGTTGCGATACTTCTCAACTCCCATTGCTTGCAGACGCTTTGCGAATGCCTCGGCGTAGCAGAACCTGCACCCGTCAGAAACCTTGTCGCATCCAGTAACAGGGTTCCAGGTCATCTCCGTCCACTCTATATGTGACTGTGACATTGTTGTGATGCGTTATTCTGTGGTCATGACATCAGTGAAGCCAGATTCCTCCAAAATACCCACACCACAAGCGGAACTAAACCATCAAAGACTCTCCAGTGGAAGGATTTATCATGCTCTTTTCCGCAGCACAATGGCGAGCGGGTAAGGCACTTTAAAAGTTGCGCTTCATTTTTTTAGCGAGGTCCCGCTCAAAATCAGCAGTGGTGAAGGCTTTATATTGCTGTCGTTTAATTAAGCCACGGGCCTCAAGATCGGCTATCTTCGCCATAACCGCTCCCAAATGAATGGTTCGAGCTGGTGATGTCGAATGGTTCGCGTCCTTGATAATCTCCGAAACCTTCTGCGCCATATCAGAAGTAGTTTCTGTTGTGCAAAAATGATTGGATGCCATGGAGATGAATGTAATCGGTTAAAAATTCGGAGTAAGAACGTATTATTTTGCGAAAGTCAGTATCGCAGGAATAATCTTCGATCCTTAATTTAAGATAATTCTGTAATGTATTCACGCCTATTTTTCTGCCGTGAGAGTGCCATATTTTATTGTCAGACAGCAGTATTGCTATCCATTCTGCTCTTGCTCTTTTTTCCTCTATGGTGACCGGTTGCCCAAGTTTTTCTGGATTGCTCTTATGTTGTGTCCAGTTACAAAACTTGTACTTGACCAGCCACTCCTTGAGCAGTGTTATGGTGAGGTTCTTTGCCTGTTCATATAGACTAAGCATCGCCAAATCAAGGTTTTGTAATATCAAAAGCTCAGCTTCAGTCAGTGAGCCCTCACTTGACTTACGGATCATTTTGTCTACTTGGTCAAGATAGCCTAACGCAGGAACCCACTCTTTTCCATTATAAACTTGCGGATCAATTGGGCCTAACGACGAGGTATAGTCCATGAATATCTTGTCGCCTGACAGAGCGAAAATCGTTCCTGCCGACATGGCCTCATCGGGGATGATAAAATAAACCTCGTTGTAGTGATAACGAATAATGTCCACCAGCTTCTCAACAGTTTCAGCGCTGCCTCCCGGCGAGTTGATAACAATGGCAAGCCTCTCTCTGCCGGAGCCATCGGCTTTCAAAGCCTCAACAAAGTCGCAAAATATTTTTTCAAGTGAAGGGTAAATTGGCCCGTAAAAAAAAGCAGCATCAGCATCCAGGTGCTCCTCAAGAGCGACTATTCCCTCTCTCGCTATCTGACGTACTTTATCGTCGAACTCTTTTAAAATTTGCATGGCTTCAGTTTTAAAAACGACAAAAGATATTGTGTAATTTAAAAGTATTTGTCGCAATTTCAAACCGTCAACACCTCATTCAATTCATCAATAATCGTCCCCCCATCCGCTCCCCGAAAAGGAGCCACATTTTGCCCCGCTCTCCATGCGTGTACATAACTTCACCGAAGTACTGCAAAGAGAATGCAAGCCAAGAGCGCATTCTCTCAGCCTTGAGTCAGTACTTTACACACCTGAAGCTGCTCGATTTTACTGAAAGCGCGGTCTTCA
>JBAXBW010000152.1:0-1744 GCA_037141805.1 Chlorobiaceae bacterium
AAGTTGGCGTTTTTAAAAAAAGTGTTGGCACCACCATGGTGTGTTTTTTATTCATGTCTTTAACCTAAATTTATACGTTACGAATACTTTGAGGCATTGCTACATGTACGGCTTGAAAGACCTTGCCGCAAGTTCCAACACTGGCGGTCCTGATAGCAAGCTTTCGACCGCTTTCCTCAATGGTTACCTCCTGGAGAGCCATCAGGTCGCGTTTAATGTCCTCCCATTCAAACTGATGGCCGACTTTTTCCAGGCGTTGATCGAGTTCCTTGCGAAGTACCAGTGCAAGAAAACTACAGAAGACATGGCCCAGTATTGTCTCATCTTGTTTATGGTAAACAGGGCGAGTCTCAAGTATGGATTTTATATCACGAAACACCTGCTCCACCTGCCACAGCTCCTTATACCTGAGCGCAACCTCTTTGGCAGACAGATCCTTCATATTGGTACGCAGCACCCACTTGCCATCGAAAATAGCTTCTTCTTCAATCTTGTTCTGATTGATACTCATGCCTCCTGGACTGACTTTGAGATAACGAGAATAACCTTTATTACCGATTAATCCCTTTGGGTTACTTTTGACTCGCTCCGTCAAAGAAGCAATTATTGCTTCACGGGTGGCTTTATCTTTTCTTGCCTGACGAGAGTTCTGGCAAACAATGTAGCGCCGTCCTTCAACGAAAACCTCTTTGACCGCAAGGGGTGATGGATCTTTGAGGAGATCGCTTTCAGGGTATACCTCCAGACACGGAGCCATATCAGACATTACTTTATCCCGCACCTCTTTCACATTCCGCATCCTGACTCCCAAAATATAGGACATGTTGCAATCAGGATGTTCAAGCTTTTTCATGGTATCAGCGCTTATCATACCACGATCAGCCACAATACAAAAGCTCTTGATAGTGAAGCGGCTCTGAAGCCTTGCAACCACAGGCAAAAGCGTTGTGACATCGGTGGTATTACCAGGCCACATTTCACAGCAAATAGGACGACCGTTACTATCAAGCAATGCTCCTACGACCATCTGGTGAAGATCTGGGCGAAAGTCTTTGGTGTGTCCATTTCGACCAATTGTTTTTCCGCCTTCACCCTCAAAGTAGATTGACGTGGTATCGAAAAACACCAGATCAAGGCCAGTGAAAAGATCGCGAGTTTGCTCAAAAAGACTTTCCTCAATAAGGTCTTTATTGCATCGGGGTGAAAAAGGTGTGGCACCATACTGTTCCGTCAGAGTCTCACCCAGAAAAGCCATGGCACGGTATTGGTGGTGCAGGGCGATACCATCCACTCCGTTAATGGCATAATCTCGTCGCCAGCGATCACAACTCCGGTCAGAGCCGGAACAGAAGAGTCGATGGAGTACGGTGAGAAAAATGGTACGCTCAATATTGAACTCAAACTTTCGTCCTTCAAGGAGCTCGCCAATAATCTTTGGTAATCCAAGCTCATGCCAAAGTCGGTCAAAAATGAGAGCAGGCCCAATACTGACAGCATGAGCATCAGCTTCGCCTTTACCAGAAAGAACCAGCAGGGTGTTTTCTGAAAATTTGGCAAGAGAGCGAATAATTTTCTCAATGTCACCCTTTGCCTGAAGTTGATCAAGACGACCAAGCGTCGCAATGACCTGTTGTTTTGTCTTGCCCTGTTCTTTGCGGTTTGCCACCAGTTGCAGGTACTGGTAACGACCAGATGTTTTGATTCGTGCAAACATGAAAGCCTCCTTTTATTTAGGACACCTTCA
>JBAXBW010000153.1:0-1733 GCA_037141805.1 Chlorobiaceae bacterium
CAGCCCATCAAAACACATCTACCCGAAAAAGACGTCAACCGCTTTGCACCCCATGTGTGCAAGAAGCTTTTATGTATATGTGACCGGTCTTTCAACCCTAATACCTTGCGGATATATGGTAATGTCCCAGCCGCATTTCTGAGTGGAAACATCAACCAGATGGCTTCATCATCCTGAATATCCGGTTTGAACCGAATATATCCACACCTATGCACCGTTTTCATTGATGGCAAAATTTGCCGGTGAGGTTAATACCCACGATTTGCCGACTTTTTCGGGCCGTCCCATGACTGATACGGTTTTGTTATCTTTATGCGCATCACATGCTGTACGGTAATTCTCGGGGCTCAGGGAGACCTTGATATTTACCTTGCGGTTGTTGCCGATATCCCAGGCAATGATCACCTGCCTTCCGTCGGAGTCGCTTGAATCATCATCGGTGTCGATTGATTCAGCTTTTAACTGTATGATTTTACCGATTATTTCCGTTTCATGCGATTCAGTTACTGCCCGAAGTGATTTTGCGGCGGCTTCAAAATATGGCCGAAAAACTGATGGTTCAATAATGATGTTTGAAAATGAACTTACATCGGCGCTGGCGTTAAATTCGGGAGACCAAAGCATTGAGTACTCAAGATTAAAATCATCAAGATCTTCAGTAAGCTCTTTCATAACTTCGCACAAGTTTGCGTTGAAGCCTTGTTCATAGTTGCTGGTCATGATGCCGATATCACTTTCACGAACACCTTTAACGGCAAATTGCAACCCCCGTACAATGCGCTCCATAACCCGTCGTTCAAGCGGTGATGCTTCAATATCAGGAAGCAGGGTGAGGATGGAGGGTGGCAATGGCATTTCGATGGTCAGTCCAAAGCTGCCCTGAAACGTGTGACCAAACCTGCATTTATGGGTATACTCCTTTCCAATTTTCCGCCCTTTGGCAAAGTAGGGCTGATTATCTTCCTCCGCACATGCGGCATAATAGACCAGATCGCGCAGGCGTGAAATAACCAGAGGTGCCAGTTCAAGGGGTAAACTTGTCAGGCGGGCGCTGCTGTATATCCGCTGACGAAAAATATCAAGCGAGCGGTTTTTTATCTTCTGGACAATATCTGAAACGGAAACTTGCTCAAGTGCCGCGATAAGTTTGGCCGCTGAATGGATTTTGGCAACAGCATCCCGATAGTCGTTACCGTTTGGAAGAACAAGCTTGATCTGGTTGTTGTAATCGTCGTTACGCTCGTATTGGTAAACGAGTAAGGATGGATTGGGATGCTCAAGCTTGGTCCAACCGGCTTTACGAATGTAGGCGGTTATATCTTCTACGCGGAGCTGAATGCTTATATCGTGATTGTTCATGATGGAAGTTCTCCTTTTTCAAGGGCAGTTAACACCTCGTTCAGGATGTTTGGAGTCAGGAAATTTTGTCTGCTTATTTCAATTCGTTGCGTTCTCGCATTCTTGCTTCTCTCTCCAGAGAGGTAGATCCAATAACAGCAGCGACGCAACACCAACTCTTCTTCTGAAAGAGAGAGCCACTCGCTTTCAGCTTCAGGTAATACCATCAAAATAAGAATCACCGGCGTAGTGGCAGCTCTTGGAGCACGATCAACCAGATAATTGTGGGTTTCAACATCCAGATCATAACGAAGATGTGTATCATCGATGATACAGTTTTTTGATGCTTTGAGCTGAAAATCAAGGCTGAAACCAGTTTCATGATAATGGCCATT
>JBAXBW010000154.1:0-1716 GCA_037141805.1 Chlorobiaceae bacterium
TTACGAAACATCTCCCACTCCACAATTACAACAAAAGCAAGTAAAACAGCATAAATAACGCCAATTACCGAATAAATATATCCGACAACATCATTATGCTTGGCCATCAATGTATGCCCATACACTTTTCTGAAGATCAAGAGGCACAACACCGAGACAGCCATTACTAACCCAGTTACAATGACAAAAACCAAAATATCCGTCATAATTGCAAGAGTGGGAAACAGTTAATTAATACTACATCTTTTTCTTATCGTACGAATCAAGCAACACAATCTCCTCAGAAAGCTCTTCACGATCAAAGAACGCCTTAACCCCCTCATTTGCTCCACAGATATAGACATCACAATCAATACTCATTTTCTGCTTCTCGAATATTATTGTGCGTACTGCTTCTTCAACGAGTGACTGCAGTGCTGTCATATCAAAAGCTACTTTTGCCGGGTTCTTAGAGGCAATCTCTACAAGTTTTTTTCTGAACGAGTGAATTGCTACATGATCCAGTTCACCTGAAAGTGTCAATTTGGTAATATCACCATCCTGCTCCACAGCCAACGTGAAGTGTTCGACACTACCAACCGGTATAAGGCGAACCTGAACTTTGACACGATTTTGTGTTTCTGGAAGCTTGACCGTAAGATTATCAGCATCAAAATCCAGATACTCCTTTCCATCAATCCATGCTTTTTCAATCTTGCAACATCCTGCTGGCAGAATATCAGGGGCAACACGAAGAATGTTGTCCTTGAAACCATGAGCGTAAGGTTTGAAAAAGAGGTCAAGGTGCTGTTTGGTAATCAGCAAGTTCTGGTAGACCGTAGCAAGATAGGCCAGCTCAAATGAGTGATAACCGCTCATGCTGTGACTGCCCTTGAGCCTCTCAGTACCCAGCAAATATGGAATACCAGTTGCCAACACGTTAAAATATATCCCGCCGCTGTCCTGATCAAGGAACCATGCGCTGTAAAATGCACTTGACTCCCTGGCATGCTGGAGATACTCTTTTTTGCCGGTTGTGCCAAAAAGAATAAGATAGGCAAGTATTCCCTGTTCCTGCTGCCACCATGCTTTACGGTCATGCCATGCATAGCGGTGGAATTTCTGGCCTTCTTCAAGAGTTCTTTCAACAACATCGTACCAGCCGCCACGTTGCCGGTCACAGCCATGTTCAGGCATAAGAGCTGCGATCTTGTGGGCAAATTCCATGTAAGCGTCACTCTTTTCTTGCTCAAGACCTTCAACACTGTTGATACGAGTCAAATTCCAGGCAATTTTCAGGTTATGACCTACAACACCCCTGTTCTGCTGCCAGCCATGGGTGGAATCATGTTCCCAATTAGCATGGAATTTTTCCTGTACAAAAGCGCTATGCTCATAGTCAGGGAAATGCTCGGTGATAGTGTCGGCTGTATTAATAAGCATCTTTTTAAAACGCTCGTCACCTGTGGCAAGATAGGCATTGATCAGGTAAGCTGGTGCATGGTCACCGACACTGTTCCAGTTCTTGCGTCCACGATTGCCCACAAGAGATTCTGCGTTTGGATCGAAGGTCACTGGATCAATGTGTGAGAAATAACCGCCAAGTTGCCGATCATAAAAGTACTTGTCAAAAAGATTCAGCGTCATATCGATATCGCTTGCAATCTCGGGATCGCCAGTTACACGGTATGTCTGTGTCGGGCCGGCAAGCGCATAAATCTGCTCATAAGCCGGGAT
>JBAXBW010000155.1:0-1711 GCA_037141805.1 Chlorobiaceae bacterium
TAGAAGTCGCGGTTACCCGACAATTTCAGCCAGTGCTGCATTAAGAGGGATGTTTGATGCATGAACGCCAGGGCGCCGGCCTCCAAGGTTGAACTTGAGATTCACTTGAGGACCTACGATTAAACAGTAGGTCGATCCCCCAAAATGAAACATCCCTAGCTGATCTCCTTTACGAACCAGGTCGCCGGGTTTGACCGTGATCTCGCAGGATGAAACCTCGGCCATACCGACCTGAATGAGAGCGACGAGCCCTAAGCCCGGCTGACTGGACCGAATCAAAATAACAGAGCGGGCGGCAACCGCGGTGATATAACCTTGCGAGTTATTGGGCGCTGCAGGGTCAAAACCCACTGCGCGGGTTTCGGAGTAATAAGTTCCGTCGAGGTTGTAGGCATCCACAATCGTACCGTTGATCGGACTATGCCATCTGTGATAGCTCAGTGCACTCAGAAAGGCCTGGTAAACCGTGCCACCAACGAACTGCTGAAGGTAGTCTTGTTTATTCAGCATGTGACGAAGTGAGTAGGGTTGTGCCTTGATCCAGAACTTGTCGACTGCCTTGACGTTTTTGGCGATTTTGTAAGGTGCTGACTCACAGGAATTGCTAATCCACCGGTCGTCGTTCTCAAATTCAACGGGCCGCACGCCCGGCCGAAACTGACGAGTAAAGAAGTCATCCCAAGAGGTGAAACCCCAGTGCGGTAACGCCGGATTACAAATGAAGGTTTCAGAAAAACGCTGCATTTTTTGAAGGGCATCTGAGCCGAACCAACCAGTTTTTGGATCCTCATTGAGCACATACACGGATTCAGGCGAGGCGAGGAAAGTACCCCACGCTTCCAGAATCTTTTGAATTAATCGATTCACTTCAGGATCCTGGAATGCCGTAAAACCGGCTTCAGTCCCCATCGCCCAATCCAAAATGGCGTTGATCGGGAATCCTACAAGGCCCGTCTTGTTATACTCCGGCGCCGTTTTCAGCACGTTATTGATCAGGCCAAGTGCCTGCTCGTAGGTTCTAACTTGTGGTTCACCTGTGGGGGTCTTTTTGAAGGGCACCTGAACGAACATGGAGACAAAAAGGGCGTAAAGACGTCCATCGGACTCAATTTTGTCCTTTAATGCTTGAACGGTAGGGTGAAGAGTAGACGGAGGGCTGATCTCGAGCTGAGTGATTTGAGCCGATAACCAGTTATTGAGCACGGTTTGATCGCTTGATAACCATTTACCAACCCTATATGGGACTGGTTTCATAGCATCGCTTGCGCTAGCAGCATTTGGCGTCAGCGCAACCGCACAAGAACCGGCAGCGACTCGCTTTATAAAATCACGTCGTGATGTTGGCATGTCCTGCTCTTTTCTTCTAAGAAACGTCATTGAAGTTTTCGGTGCGTTGGTTAGCTGGGATCTCCAGAGTTTGGATGTCGTTCCATACCAATGCGTTAGCGTGGCCCTTGCCCATGAGCTTTAGGAGCTGTTGACGCTCAGCCAACGACATCATTTTTTCGCATAACCCAATCTGCTTGGATAAAGAGAATTCCAAGTCCCCAATTCGTGAATAACGGAATGCGTGATTATTGTAATGGATCATTCAGCTGAGGAATTGCGGACCCACGACCGTAAAAATAGGCCTGGGCCAAGATGCTGCAGGGCATTGAGCCATCCGCATGGCTGATCAATACGGGCGATGTCGCCGATTTGACAGCACCAT
>JBAXBW010000156.1:0-1696 GCA_037141805.1 Chlorobiaceae bacterium
GCGATCCAGTAGCTCGGGTTCTCAACGTGGGTGATTTTGTTGAGGTCAAGCAGCAGGTTAAAATTGACATCAAGAAACCTTGCAGTATTTTCAGCTCGCTCAAAATAGCGACTCATCCAAAAAAGTGATTCGGCAACACGGCTTAGCATGATAGTTACAATATTAGTGTTTATTCATCGACAACCCAGGTATCCTTGCTGCCTCCGCCCTGAGAGGAGTTGACCACCAGCGAACCGCGCTTGAGGGCGACTCTTGTGAGACCTCCGGGGACAATAGTAACAGTTTTGCCATAAAGGACATAAGGACGAAGGTCAATATGGCATCCCCACAGTTCGGTGTCATTAAAAAAGCTTGGGTGACGCGACAGCGAAATCGTTGGCTGGGCAATGTAGTTTCGTGGATTGGCCACAATCATCTCGGCAAAATTCTCCTGCTCCTCAATGGTTGACTCCGGCCCGATCAACATCCCATAACCTCCCGACTCGTTGGCGGCTTTCACTACCAGCGAATCGAGGTTTGCAAGAATGTATTTCAGGTCGGCAGGATTGCTGGCCAGCCAGGTTGGAACATTCTCCAGAATCGGCTCCTCTCCGAGGTAGTATTTAATAATCTTTGGCACAAAGCTGTAGATAACTTTGTCGTCGGCCACGCCGCAGCCAATGGCGTTGGCGAGTGTGACATTTCCTTTCCGGTAGGCGTTGACAAGGCCTGCAACGCCAAGTTTTGAATCAGGACGAAAGACGAGCGGATCAAGATAGGCATCATCAACCCTGCGATAGATCACATCAACCTGTTCGAGCCCTCTTGTGGTTCTTGTGTAGACTTTGTTGTTGTTGACCACAAGATCTTTGCCTTCGGTCAGCTCAACGCCCATTTGGCGCGCAAGAAAACTGTGCTCGAAGTAGGCTGAGTTATAGATTCCTGGGGTAAGCACCACAACATTGGGTTCACGGCGTGAAACCGGCCCGATCTCCTGCAGGGTGCGAAGCAGCTCTTGAGGATAATTCTCGATTGGCCGGATTTTATATTTGTCGAACAGTACCGGAAATGCGCGTTTCATTGCCTGCCGGTTTTGCAGCATGTAGGAGACACCGCTCGGGGTGCGCAGGTTGTCTTCGAGCACAAGATAGTTGCCCTGACGATCGCGGATGATGTCGCTCCCTGTGACGTGAATGTAGATGCCGAGCGGAGGTTTCACCCCCACAAATTCGCGTCTGAAGTGCTGGCTTCCGAGAATCAGTTCGGCGGGAATAATCTTGTCCTTGAGGATTTTCTGTCCATGATAGATATCGTTCAGAAACTCATTGAGCGCAGTAATTCGCTGGGTAAGTCCTTTTTCGATGGTCTGCCATTCGTGAGCTGGCACCACTCTTGGAATAAGATCAAAAGGGAAAAGTCGTTCGACACCCTCCTCCTCTCCATAAACAGTAAAGGTGATTCCCTGGTTCCGGAAAAAAATGTTGACAATCTCTCTGCGGGCCTTGATATCGTCGATCGAAAACTGGGCAAAACGCTGAAGCATTTTATCGTAATGAGGCCGGGGAGCTCCCTCTGTTGCAATAACTTCATCAAAAAATTGACGGGTTTCAGGCTCGTACCGCTCAAAGAAACGACTCATTGGAGTATAAACTCTTGAGGTTGATGGGGAATCATTATCTTTTGGTGCTCTAAATCTTTAATAAATTCGGTTATTGGT
>JBAXBW010000157.1:0-1690 GCA_037141805.1 Chlorobiaceae bacterium
GTGGGGGCTATATCGTTGTCGGTATCGAAGAACAGAATGGTCGGCCACAACTGCCACCTGTCGGCTTAAACCCAAATCAGCTCGATGCTCTTCCTAAGAAACTCCCGCTGCTGACAGGGTTTGAGCGTTTTCCTGCAGGGTAAATCCCAGTGATTCTGCACGCCGCTTCAAATTGCTGACCACTTTTTGCCGGTATTGCTCCTCATAATAGTTTGCTCCCTTGTCCACATATTCAATACCGTATCTCAGCGCATTATAAAAAAGGATGGCTAATTTTCTGGCAATCGCGGTCACTGCTTTCGCTTTTCCAATCCGAGCAGAAAGCCTCCGGTAAGTAGCTCCAAGCGCTGTATTAGTTTTTCCAACAACCACAGCTGCAAGTCTTAAGCTCATCGCTACTTTGCTTGAGGAACGTCGTGTTCTGGATGATAGTATTTTACCGCCAGAGATTTTATTGCATGGCGAAAGGCACAGCCATGAGGTAAAATGCTTCGATGTTGGCCATTTGGTCATATCAGTTCCACATTCTGCAACCAGTTTCAAGGCAACAGCGGAACCAATGCCATGAATCTGAGTCAGGTCTACGCCAGTATAACTGAACAATGCTTGACGAACATCAAAGCCCGGAGTATTCTTCGAAGCGCTTTTACTCCTTGGTTTTGGAAGGGCAGGAGGAGTTGAATCACCCTCTTGCTGTAACCGTTTTAACGTCGATTCAATGACACGGTCACACGCTTCAATTTTTTCCGTATAAATGTCTATCAGTTCAAGAGCCTGAGTTAAAGAGAACAGATGCTCGCTCTTATAACTGCCAGTGAGGGCTGCCTTCATCACCTCAACAGAATTCTTGCAGTGGGCATCCCGCAGCTTGACCAGTTCATCAGGATTATGCTCTCCGCGCACAATTGCCCTGATAATATCTATACCTGTTTTTCCAGTAACGTCTGTCACGACGTGATGCAACTGAATATTCATCTGCATCATCGATTTTTGTAGATGCTGAATATGGGCTGCTCTGTATTCGAGAAGCTTTTCTCGTTGCCGCACATAGGCTCTCAGTTCAGCAACCTCTTTGGAGGGCTGAAAGCTTGCCCGTAACAACCCGAATTGATGCAATTTCTGCAACCATTGGGCATCATTGATATCCGTTTTACGACCGGGAACTGTTTTCGCCTCTCGGGCATTGACCAAAAAAACCTCAAATCCATAGCTTTCAAGAATTTCAAACGCTGGAATCCAATACACGCTTGTTGACTCCATGGCAATGGTATCAACACGACACTTTTTTAGCCACTTTGCCATAGCATGAAGTTCACCTGTAAAGCTTTTGAATGTCCGTACCGATTTAGCAATTCGGTCAGGTGGTACGGCTACTACATGAAACTGAGAACCAATGTCAATGCCCGCTGCATTTGGGTGAATGACAGGCATGGATGATGACGGTGCGCATTGTGCCATGATTGCTCCTCCACAATAAAAAAGCTGAAGGTGGGGCTTGCGGTAATTATCACTTTCCTAAACGGGATCATCATGAATGATGTCGCCACTGCCGAATCCGCAGGAAACCCTGTACCATGTTCAAAAACGGGGTAAAAACCACCAAAAGACAATCGGTCGCTCCCTTCAGCTTGTTGATAAATACTCCAGAGTTTCTATAGTACAGAAAAGAAGGGACTTATTGAATTGTTCA
>JBAXBW010000158.1:0-1650 GCA_037141805.1 Chlorobiaceae bacterium
CTAGCAGCCTGTCGGAATTGACATTCCAGCCAAAATAGCAATGATATTGCCCATAAGCTGCAAATCACCTTATTTTTTGATCTTGGTCATTTATGACGGTACTTTTTTCTGTTGAAGAGACCAAAACAGGGTCAATCAGGCAGTTACATCTCCATATTCAAGCTATTATCTGACGTAACACATTCAATCGCTTCAGATTCCAGGCGATGCTGACAAGATCCCATTCACCTCTTACATTTTCTATGCCTCTGAGCAGAAACTGTCGGAAGCCCAGCACTGATTTGATGACCCCAAACACCGGCTCAACCGTACATTTGCGTTTTGCATAGACGGCCTTGCCGTCCTTTGTCTTCAACCGGTGTTTCATTTTTGTCACCGCGTCAGCATCTTCGGCTATTGGCTCGGGTTCGCTGAATCGGTCAGCAAGCGACTGATTATGAGATTCACGTCCTGCTGCGATGTAGGGAGTTATCTTTTCTCTTTCACAAAGTCCAACATTCGTTTCACTGAAATATCCTGCGTCGGCAGTTGCCTCGGTTACCTTGCCCAGACGTTCAGGTAGTTTGTTCAATTCATCAAAAGCTGGCTGGAGCTCAAGTTTATCGTTTGTATGTTGGGTGACGTGAACTGCGACCATCAGCATGGTGTCGAGATCAACACTCGCCTGAGCGTTATATGCCTGCATGAATCCACCGCCCGATACCGGCATGATTCTTGATTCCTCATCCGTCAAATTAACCTGGTCGCGATCCTTCACTCCCGACTCTGGAGCTTTTGGTGGTTTTCCGCCAGGTTTTTTTCCACTCTTTTGACTTTTGCGCTCACGCTCTGCCAGTTTCGCCTCATGTTCGGCTTGTTCTTTTGCATATCGCTCATCAGCTCGACGTTCAATTTCAAGCTTTGCTCTGGCAATAGCTTCAAGCCTTTTTTCACGGCGTTCAAGCTCTTCAGGAATACTCATCCCGTCCGGGATTGCTGACTGGTCTGCCTGTTCGGCCTGACGAAGCAGGGAGTCAACTTCCTCTTTCAACTGCTTTTCAAGTTTGCAGGCATGACCCCAACTCAGTGCCTGATGCTTGGAGGCATTGGCCTTGATTTTGGTCCCATCTATACTGATCTTGCCGATCTTGAGGATGTTCATTTCATGGGCAAGAGTCAAAATCTGGATAAAAAATGGTTTCAGTTCAGCGAGAAAGCGTTTTCTGAAATTTGCTATGGTATCATGATCCGGATGACTGTTTCCGGTGATATAGCGGACCGCTATGGATTCATAAGTGGCAAGTTCCAGCTTCCTGCTTGAAAAGGTTCCGGTGGCATAACCGTAAAACAGGAGGCTTAACAACATTTCCGGATCATAGGCTTTGCAGCCTCTGCCTGCATAGGCGTCTCTTAATGGAGTAAGATCAAGTTGTGCAACAATATCAACAACAAAGCGTGCGAGATGATTAACCGGCAACCAATCCTGAACAGATGGCGGCAAAAGATAGAGTGTATCTCGATCGGCTGAAAGAAAGTCTGAATGCATTGCTTTTTCGTGGGCAGTTAAGCGATTATTATGCAAGCAATATACGACTTATCTCGTTTCTTATAAAAGGCTTATGCCGCTGTTTTTACGATTTCGTCTTGCTGGATAATCCGACAGGCTCCTAG
>JBAXBW010000159.1:0-1643 GCA_037141805.1 Chlorobiaceae bacterium
AAAGCAATGGCAAACATCAGCGTTCCTTGGGGTCATCCAGAATGTCAGCAAAGCGATAGTCCAATTCTTCACCGGATTCAACGACACGAACACGCATCAAGTTATCGCCATTCGCCAGTTTATCTCCAACGCTGATAATCTCATAAACGGGACCAAACAAGCCAAAACGACGCCAGGTTCCGACCAGAGAGGTTGGTAGAGGAAGGCTTGTTGTGTCGATAGATGCTGGCATCATGCTCTGAAAAAGGGTGATTTTGTAAAAAAATCGTTACTCAAAACTTTGTACTACAAATATGCTACTCTTCGCATAGAGAAGCAATATTTTTTTATTAGTTGTTTTGGTCTTAAAAATAGTGCAACGCAAAGAGGTCTACCGATGAATGCACCTGTACAAGTAATCGAACGCGATGGTAAGCCGGAATGGGCTGTATTGCCCTATGTCGCATACGTCCAACTTGTTGAAGAATCGGAAATGTTGCAGGATGTACGCGATTATGATGCGGTAAAAAGTGCAATTAAGCAAGGCAAAGAAGAGCTTGTTCCCGGTGAAGTTACTTTTGCTTTGCTTGATGGTGAAAATCCGGTTAAAGTATGGCGTGAATATCGTTGTTTGACTCAACAGCAATTAGCGGAGGTGGCGGAGATAAGTACACCATATTTATCGCAAATCGAAACAGGTAAACGGACTGGAACGACGGAAGTCTTATTGGCTGTGGCCAAAGCGCTGAATGTTACACTGGATGATATTGTCTTTCAGATTGAGACTCATCGGCAACGTTGAACGCAAGACAACGGAAAGTTTCGATGACGTTATACAGCGCTTATGATACCCCGGATTTTCTCCAGCGCAAGCTCCATATCTTCGGGCAATGGTGCGGTAAAGGAGAGCTGTTCACGGCTGGTGGGCTGCTGAAACGAGAGGGTCTCGGCGTGCAATGCCTGGCGCGGCAGCAGTTCCAGCAGGTTTTTGACGAAGCCTTCGCTTTTGCTGAAGGGAAGAGTGCGCAGCGATGCCCCTCCGTAGGTTTCGTCGCCGAGGATCTGATGGCCAAGGTGTTGCAGGTGTGCCCTGATCTGGTGGGTTCGTCCCGTATGCAGGGTCAGCGAGAGGAGTGAAAACCAGTGGAGATTTTCGGTGACGCTGTAGTCGGTGATGGCGGTTTTTCCGTCTTTTCCTTCAAAGGGAAAATTTGCCATCACTTTACGGTCTCTTCTTGAACGTCCGATATTGGTTGTTATGGTGCCAGATGGTGGTTCGGGCACGCCCCAGACGATTGCCTTGTAGACCTTTATCACTTTGCGATCGGCGAACTGGCGGGCAAGACGGTGAAGAGCGACCGGATTTTTTGCGACGATAATAAGCCCGGAGGTGTTCTTGTCGAGCCGGTGCACAATGCCGGGTCGCAATTCAGACTTGTCGAGAGCCTCGGCATCCTTGCCGAGGTGGTGCAGAATAGCGTTGGCCAGTGTGCCTGTCCAGTTGCCGAAAGCCGGGTGGACGACCATGCCCGGCTTTTTGTTGATGACCATCAGATCATCATCTTCATACATGATGTCAATCGGAATGTTTTCCGGCGCCAGTTCCGGGGCGGGTGGCCGAAGAAAGGTCATCTGGATGAGATCGCAGGATTTGATGCGGTAGT
>JBAXBW010000160.1:0-1636 GCA_037141805.1 Chlorobiaceae bacterium
GCTTTTTATCTCGTCAAGCTCCATGCTGCTCATGCTTTCGGCATCCGGAGCCTGCCTGAAAAGCTCACGGGTAATGATATTAACCTGTTTGTCAGTTGCCTGGGCAGCCATAATGGTTGCCACAAGCAACTGAAAAGGGCTTTCATAGTGCAGTTCGCTTTTCGGATCAGGATATTTTGCTCCAAGCGCCTGATTAAGAAAAACAATTTTTTCTTCAGGAGTTTGTTTCATGAACTCTCAGGTATCGATGCTGCTGTTTTCGCTTTCACTTTCGTTTTCGCTCTCCGCTTTTTGCAGCCTTGCTACCGACTGGTCAATAAGACCTCTCCCGTTTTTATGAACCTTTCCCTCACCTTTAAGATCATTGAAAATGGCGTCAAGAATGCCGTTGACAAATTTGCTGCTCTTGTCGGTGCTGTTAAATTTTTTTGCAATTTCAATCGCCTCATTGATCGAAACCTTGGGTGGAATATCCTCGCAGTAGAGAATTTCCGTCAGGGCCATGCGGATGATGTTTTTATCAATGATCGCAATCCGGCTCATATCCCAGTTAAACGTATGCTTCACGATATAGCGGTCAATCTCATCCTTGTGTTCCTTGATGTTTGTCAGGAGCGTGTTGAAAAACTTCATGGCATTGGCGTCCGCAAGAATCTCTTCGGTCAATAGCCAGCCAGCAGCAGAGTCTATGTCAGTATCCCTGATTTCAATAGTGTAGAGGGCCTGTAAAATCTTTTCACGGATTTGCCGACGGTACGTCTTCATAAAAGAGCAGTTAATTGATTGAGGATTCGAGGATCTCACTGAGAACAACATCAGTCCGGTTCAGGTTTTCATACAGGACATTCGGATGGTGTCTTTTCAGTTCCTCTGTAGAATAGGTGCCGGTCGCCACGGCAATTGATTTTGCGTTCAGAACCCTGGCGCACGCAATATCGTGTTCCGTATCGCCTATAATGATGATATTGTGTTCAGAAAATGTTATTCCGCTGAGCCGGTACGCTTTTTCAACGGCGACCAAAGGGAGGTCATTGCGACTAAGTCCGTCATCAGCAAAGGCTCCAAACGGGAAATAATGGTTTATTTCGGGAAGGCGTAACTTGTGCCGTCCCGATTCCTCAAAATTTCCGGTTAACAAGCCAAGCATCAGTTCGGAACGTCCGGAAAGTTCTTCCAGAAGTTCCCTTATTCCCTGCATCAGGAGGACATCGGATGGTTTGGCCTGCTTGCGGAACATCTCGATATAGGTTGCTTTGGCTTGATCAAATTTCGCTGCAATTTCACGCTCACTGAGCCCAGCATTCTGCAGCACTTCGTAAATAATGCTTCTGTCCATCTTGCCGGCAAAATTGTGGGTGCCGGTACTTCCTGCAGTGCCGTACACCTCTTTCAGGGCATCAGCAAGGACAGTGCGGTTGATCGTACTCATCGTAAGCAGTGTGCCGTCTATGTCAAATAACACCAGTTTCTTCAGCATATTGTCTTTCTGATACCTCTCAAAGCCTTATTTTTTCTATTCGTACGGGAATCAGTTTTGATACCCCTTCTTCTTCCATGGTGACCCCGTAGAGGGCCTGACAGGAAGCCATGGTTTTTTTGTTGTGCGTAACAATAATGAATTGGGTGTTATTCTCAA
>JBAXBW010000161.1:0-1614 GCA_037141805.1 Chlorobiaceae bacterium
TGATGAGCGACAATTAGAACTCCCGACCGACGACAATTATAATTCCCGAAAGTATCGGGCATTGTAAGCTGTCCACCATCTCTTTGGAAAAAGGATGGTACGGATGGTAACTGATCAACAGGTAAGGAGGTTATTGAAGCTCATGCAAACTGAAACTACACAGGCTGTGGCCGCAGCCAAATCCGGTATGGACCAGAAAACGGCACGAAAGTATTCAAAAGCATGCTGTTTGCCAAGTGAACTTAAGAAAGAGAGAACATGGCAAACTCGTTCTGACCCTTTCGATGGTTTTTGGGATGAACTCCGTGACAACCTCTCGGCAAATCCTGGTTTTGAAGCAAAGACTCTTTTCGACGATTTGCAGAGACGCTTTCCTGGACATTTCTCCGATGGGCAATTGCGGACGCTTCAGCGGCGCGTTAAATGCTGGCGCGCTCTGGAAGGGCCTTCTCAGGAAATCTTCTTTCCTCAGTTGCACTACCCCGGCGAACTGGCGCAATCGGATTACACCCATATGGGCGGGCTTGGAATTACCATCGCCAAGCAGCCATTCGATCATTTGGTGTATCACTTTGTTCTGACCTATTCCAACTGGGAAACCGGCAGCATCTGTTTTTCAGAGAGCTTTGAAAGTTTGAGTGAAGGACTTCAGTCTGCCCTATGGGAGCTTGGTGGTGTACCTCATTATCACCAGACCGACAGGCTGACGGCAGCAGTACAAAAATCTCTGCATCCCGATGAATTCACCCAGCGCTACCAGGCGTTGCTCGATCATTATGGTCTTGTCGGGCGCAAGACACAGGCAGCAAGTCCCAATGAAAACGGTGACGTAGAGCAACGCAACCATCGGTTCAAGAGGGCTGCTACTCAGGCTCTGTTGCTTCGCGGTAACGCAGATTTTGCCACTCGTGATGAGTACAAGCAATTTCTGAAGAAGCTGTTTGCCCAATTAAACAGCGGTCGCCGTGAACGTTTTCTGGAGGAGCAAAAAGTTTTGCGCTTCCTACCAAATCAGCACCTTGAAAGCTGCAAGCGTCTTTCCGTCAGTGTTGGGCCGAGCAGTAGTATCCGTGTCAATCACAACGTCTACTCGGTGGAAAGCAGATTAATCGGCGAAACCATTCAGGTTCATCTCTTTGCCGAACATCTTGATCTTTTCTATGCTCAAAAATGTGTGGACACACTTCCCCGCTTGCGCGGTGAAAAACGGCATATGATCAATTACCGACATATGATCGACCAACTGGAGCGCAAGCCTGGGGCATTCGAAAACTACCGCTACCGGGAAGAGATGTTTCCCGGCAGCTATTTCCGGCTTGCATATGACGAACTAAAAGTGCTGCATACGCCTCAAAAAGCTGCCAGAGAATACCTGAAAATATTGCGCATGGCCGCCACGGAGAGTGAAGCAGCAGTGACAGGGGCTTTGTATTCGCTCTGTGGCAAACAGCCGATAACTGCCGATGCCGTGGCAGAAATCCTTAACACAAAGCAGTTGCCTACATCTGTTGCCGATATCAGTGTCGCCCAGGTTGACTTGGCTGTTTACGACCTTCTCTTGTTGAATGAGGAGGTGTCATATGCAATGTGAAGGAGAAAAATCAGACCGCTTGA
>JBAXBW010000162.1:0-1598 GCA_037141805.1 Chlorobiaceae bacterium
TTTTCCTCATCGACCATCAGCGATTTCTTGCCGTTGATCACCGTAGGCCTGATAGCCGCGACAGGACAGCGGGCAACCGCTTTCGGTAATTCACAGATGGTTGCGAGGTGATCGTGATTGATTCTTGGAGGACGGGTGTGTTTGACAACCACAGCGATATCGGCCTGCCCGCCACAGTTGATTGCGCAACAGGAGGTTGAGAGCCTCACTTTGTTCGGCATCTCCATTCCCCTGAATTCATTGTACAGCGTGTCCATCATTGACTTGACAACGCCGGAAGCATCAGTCGCAGGAATATCACAATGAAGCCAGCCCTGGGTATGTGACACGGAGGAAACACACATTCCCGTGCCACCAACAGGAAAGCCCATCGCTTCGAGCTCGTGGATCATCGGCTCTACATTTGCTTCGTTGGGAGTCAGAAACTCAACGTTGTTGCGTACCGTAAAGCGAAGGTAGCCGTCACTGTACTTGTCGGCAACATCACAAAGCCGTCTCAGCATATCAACCGTATCCTGACGAGGCGTTCCTGCCCGAACGGTGTAGATGGCATCACCACTCAGTGCAACATGCTTCAGAACTCCCGGTTTTGGAATCTCGTGATATTTCCACTTTCCGTAGTTCTTTCTTACAACCGGATGCAAGGCCTCTTCGTAGCTGTGAGGCCCCGACTCAACGGTTTTCCACTTTTTTTCAGGACTGCTCATATAGTTAATTCCTATAAATTTTGCCTTTCCCAACAAGGTGTGTTACCACCTCATCGAGAGAGTTGAATTCGATCAAGAGAATCTGCCGTTCAAAGAGGCTCAATACTTTGCCTTGAAATAAGGATTGTCACGAGGTCTTGTCACCATATTGATGTTTGCTTCAAGGCCGACTCCCTCAAGGAAGAGCTTCAAGCCGACACGTTCAATGGTTTCGCCAATACGTTCGTGATCAAGACCGTTGTCATCCCACCAGTCGATAATTCCTTCGACCAGTTCGATAAACTCATCCATATCCTCGTCACTCTCCATCTTCATGAAGGGCACAATCAGGGAGCCCATGTTGACACCGACTTTCAGGGTGTTCTTTCCTCCCATCAGGAGGGAAATTCCCCGCTCGTTGCCAGGAGAAAGCGCCTTGGGCATCACGTTCAGACAGTGCATGCAGCGCACGCAATCCCTGCTGTCAATAACCATTTCACCATCTTTGAGCGATATGGCTTTTGTAGGACAAAGATTGATTACCTGGTTAACCAGTGCATCGGTTCCATTTTTTTCAACCCAGGCCGTCACCTCTTCGGGTTCAATCTGGATTGCATCCTTCCATGTGCCTATAACGGCCAGATCGGAACGCATGATGGCATTGGTGCAATCATTTGGGCATCCCGAAAATTTCAGTTTGATTTTATAATTCCACTCAGGACGATGAAGCGGTCCCACAAAATGTTTGAGCAGCTTGAGATGAGCCTTGAGATCATCGTAGCAGGCATTCTCGCAACGGCCTGGTCCAATACAGGAGACGGCCGTACGCATACCCGCACCAGCGCCGCCGAGATCCCAGCCTGCCTGGTTGAGCTCATCAAAACACTCCTGAACTTTATCCTGTTCAATGCC
>JBAXBW010000163.1:0-1598 GCA_037141805.1 Chlorobiaceae bacterium
CACCCGCGCCAACATTGCAGCCATAGAGCAGAATATCACCCGTTGGAGAAAGTGACGCGCCAATCTGCGACAGCGTTGCCGAGTAATTATTGATGGTTGAACCTGAAAGCGTTGTTGAACCAAGCTGCAAAGCACCCGCACTGCCATGGCTGAAGAGATGAATGACATCAATGCCGCCAAGCCCCTGAAGCATCAGTGCAATCTGCTCAAGCCCGTCCTGCTTTGGATCAATGAGATGAATCTCAGCGTTAACTGGTAACGAGGAGGTCAGTGTGGCAAGATCTGAAAGGGTCGCATCGAGAAAAAAAACTTCACGACGCAACGACGAAAGTTGAGCAAGTATAGCCATACCGACAAATAGTTAAGGTGAGGAAAAAACTATGATATCAAATGGATTTTCTGAGATTATAAAGGTAATATTAACATGGCGCCAAACCAATTCCGTGAAGGATTTTGGGGGACGGGATGGCATCGAGAGCCTCAGCCAGCGGTACATCTGAGGCTGCTGTAAACGGCTGACCTGTCGGCAGGATCAACGTGTCAAGCGCCCCATCTCCAACCGGCACGGCCGCATACGCATATGATGGCCAAGGAGGGAATGGGGTATCAAGCATTTATACAAACACCTTTTTTTCAGGGAAACAGCAGAATAATGCCATAAAACTCGATCAGAAATAATCAAACCGTTTCATGGTTCCATGATCATAGATGGCTTCATCACCCTGCGACACAATGATCTCCTCTGGTTGTTCGAAATAGGATGGAACCGATATCCTTGCTTCAAAGACCAACTCTCAGGCCCACAGCCACATTATTCGATCCAATACTGTGTTTCTGGCCATCCAGTACCGGATTGGCTGTACCTGCATGACGATACTGGAGATCAAGAATTATAGAAGGAAAAACATGAACCCCTGCACCAGCTCCTACCTGCCAGGCAACTACACGGTCACGGCCACTCCCTCCATAAATATTGGCAACACCAACTCCGGCAGTGAGAAAGGGAACGACAGGAACAACTGGAGCGGCTATATCCAGATAGCAATTCGCCATATAGGTGGTCATCGACAACTCTTTCAAAATATTTTTGTTTTTGTTGTTCTGATACCCGATCTCAGCTTCAACACGATAAAGGCCACCATCAAGCCCGACAGCTCCAGCAAGATGATAACCTGTATCGTAAGAGCTGACAGTATATTCGGAATTGTCCATCGAGGCAAAACCTGCGGCGCCTCTCACGTAAGGCATTGCAACAGTAACAGATGGAACGGAACTCAACAAGGCAATGAGTCCAGCAACAACTCCCGCAACTCTTTTTTTCATTTCTGACTCTTTTTCCTGCGTTTATAAAAAACAGCTCCCGAGTAACGTCTGCAACAAAGTAACATATTGCGAGATTACAGCCAAGCCAGCTCTGAAAATCGGGACGACCAAACGTGCCATCTCCAGAGGCTGCCTTTCTTGCTCTTGTTTTTGATGGAGCGATCCATGGCGGCATATTGATTGTCGGCGAGATCAAGAGTTCTCTGGACAAACGAATGTCCACATCAAAAGCTCTATGCACTGCGACCTGTTTGTTCTGTGGGCATAAATGAGAG
>JBAXBW010000164.1:0-1571 GCA_037141805.1 Chlorobiaceae bacterium
CTAAAAGCTAATAAAGGGGAAAACTTGAATATGGAGGTATTGTAGGAGGCCATCTCTCGGGGTGGCCTTTTAACGTTTGTACCATTGATTTTGAGCTGTATCTGTGAGATATGGATGGGAAAATTACTCATGGAGGTGCTGACATGGGTAACTTCTCAATAAGTCATGGCAAAAAACCTTTATTTAAAAAGCAGCTCACTCGGTGAAATTGTTTGTTCACCTGATTTAAAACATATTTTATTAAACTAGCTCTTTTAATTTTTATAAAATCAGGTATGGTGACGATTATACAAAACAACTCTCCGGAGAATCTTATCCCCAAATGAAGAAAATTGACGAAATTCCATTTATTTCTATCGAAGAAGCGACACCTTTGGTCAAGACACTGGTGGGCATTATTGACCTCTTGCGGGAGGAAAATCAGCGTCTTGCGAGCAACCTGCAGGAACTTCGTGATGAAATAGCTATTCTCAAAGGCGAAAAAGCAAAGCCAAAATTTAAATCTAGTAAGATGGATAAAAACACTGACAAGAATGAGGGTGACGGAAACGATCAGCCTCAGAAGCGCGCCGGTTCAGCCAAGCGTAGCAAAACTGCGGAATTAACAATTCATGAAAGTATAGTTGTTCCTCCTGTCGAATCAGCTCCTCTTGGATCACGATTCAAGGGTTATCGGGATGTTGTAATCCAAGGCTTGGTGATCAAATCACACAATATTCGCTATCGCCTGGAATGCTGGCAGACACCCGAAGGAAATCTCCTAACGGGAGAACTGCCGGAATCACTGCAAGGCCATCACTTTGATCCCGTGCTACGCAGCTACATCTTGTATCAACATCATCATTGCCACGTAACCCAACCGCTGTTGCTGGAGCAATTGAGGGAGTGGGAGATCGATATATCCGCAGGACAAATTGATGCGTTGCTTAGTGCAGGTCACGAGGTGTTCCACACGGAAAAAAATGAACTGCTGGTTACCGGACTGGACGTCAGTAGCTTCATTACAGTCGACGATTCTGGCGCACGGCATCAGGGCAAGAACGGCTACGTAACACAGATAGGCAATGATCTGTTTGCCTGGTTTTCCAGCACAGGAAGCAAGAGTCGGATAAACTTTCTTGAACAACTTCACGCGGGCTCACTCACCTACGTTATCACCAAAGAGGCCTTGACCTACATGCAGGATCAGGGCTTGAATGCAACCATACGTCAGCAGCTATCCCAACAAACGTCACCCGAAATAACTTCCCGTAAAGATTGGCAGAACTATCTTGATTTGTTGGAAATCAAAAACGAGCGACCAGTGCGTATCGTCACGGAAGGTGCACTACTGGGTGGCCTTATGGAGAAAGGGCTCAATCCGGCATTGGCGATCATCAGTGACGGCGCAGGGCAGTTTGCGATTCTCCTACATGCTTTATGCTGGATTCACGCGGAGCGCCTTGTACATAAACTGATTCCGATGACTGATCGGCAGCGCGAAGCTGTTGCTCTGGTGCGTGACCAGATATGGGATCTCTACGCCGACCTCAAAGCTTACAAAGCTCAACCTGACCCGACTCGAATTTTGG
>JBAXBW010000165.1:0-1557 GCA_037141805.1 Chlorobiaceae bacterium
GGTTTGTGGCTGAAAAACAGGCGACTGGCTACAGCTATAGTAAAGCAGTTAGTACGCTAAAAAGATTTGATCTTTTTTGCATCAACACTGAACACGATAATGTTGACCTAACTAAGGAGCTGGTCCTGAATTGGACAAGGAAACAGCAACACGAAAAAGATACCAATCAAACGACAAGGGTTTCACTGATGAGAATGCTTGGCTCATACATGGTTAGAAACGGCTATAATGCTTATATCTACCCTTCACGGGTGAACATAATTACTGACTATCAGTATGTGCCACATATTTTTACTAATAAGGAATTGGCGAGTCTTTTTCAGCAGGCTGACAGCTGTACATCACATAATCGATCTCCAAACAGGCACCTGATGCTGCCCCTTATCTTCAGGATACTGTATGGATGCGGCCTAAGAATCTCAGAAGTCCTGAAGCTAAGGGTCAAAGATGTCCTCTTGGACGACGGAACGCTGCAAATACTGAATGCAAAATTCAATAAAGACAGGCTGGTTCCTCTGTGCCCGTCCCTATCAAAGCGTTGCCGAGATTATATGCAGCGAGTTCATTTCATACCAAACCCTGAGGAGTATTTTTTCCCCTCTCCCCTTGGAGGTAAGTATAAGGAACGCACAATTTATCAGTATTTTCGGAGATTTCTCTGGCAGGCCGGGATATCCCATGGGGGGAGAGGCTACGGGCCACGGCTCCATGATCTTCGGCACACTTTTGCTGTCCACTGCTTGAAACGCTGGGTTGTCGATGGAGTGGATCTAACTGTTGCTTTGCCGTTTCTCTCAACATATCTCGGCCATACTGGCCTAAAAGGTACCCAGCGCTACCTTCGGCTCACAGCGGAATTGTATCCTGGGATCGTTTCCGCGGTTGAGACAAAGTTCAGTGAAATGATCCCGGAGGTGAACTATGAAATCAACTGATTTTGCAAAACTGCTGGCAGGGTATTTATCCCGATATCTTCCGGGGCAGAGAAACATGAGCCCGAATACCATCATTTCTTACCGAGACACGTTCAAGCTGTTTCTGATCTTTTCTCGCGACATGAAAGGTGTTCCTCCCGAGCATTTAGCATTGGCACACCTCGATGAGATTTTTATTAATGACTTCCTAGTGTGGATAGAAAATGAACGCAAGTGTGGCATCTCTACGCGCAATCAGCGATTAGCGGCCATTCACGCTTTTTCTCGATATGTGCAGGTTGAAGCCCCGGAAATGTTGCTTCGATGCCAACGAATCCTTGCGATACCTTTTAAGAAAAATGGCAGGGCGGCGCTAGATCATCTCACTCCCGATGCCCTCAAGCTTCTCTTGGAACAACCTGACAGAACTACGTCGGACGGAAGAAGAGATCTTGTCCTGATGACGGTTTTATATGACACCGGTGCGCGGGTCCAGGAACTTATCGACTTGGTTGTTAGAGATATTCGTCTTGATACTCCCCCGATTATTGCGTTGACCGGTAAAAGGAAAAAAACTCGCCATGTCCCCCTAATGTCCAAGACTGCCAAAATGTTATCCGATTATCTGACTGAACGGCACTTG
>JBAXBW010000166.1:0-1542 GCA_037141805.1 Chlorobiaceae bacterium
CTAGGAGTCTGTCGGGCTTATGGCATCGGCCTTAATATTGCCATTGCCTGACAAACTGACATAACAACTCGAAATTATTGAAATAAGTGTCATTTTGCTCTTGCTTTTCAGTTGGTTTTCATGTAGATTATGCCTGCAATATCAATTGGTTATATGTTGGAGGCTTTCATGGAACCCACGTTTGTAGAAGTTGACAGGGAGACGCTGTATCTCTTGCCACCTTCAGTTCAGGACTGGTTGCCCGAAGGGCACCTGGCCCGGTTTGTCGTCGAGATTGTAGAACAACTCGACTTGCGTTCTTTGAAAGCATCATATGCCGGTCGTGGCTCACAACCGTACAATCCGGTAATGCTGTTGGCGCTTTTATTTTACGGCTATGCTACCGGAGTATTCTCCAGTCGGAAGCTCGAACGCAGCACCTATGACTCAGTAGCGTTTCGGTACATTGCAGCAAACACACATCCGGATCATGATACCATCGCCACATTCAGGAAACGGTTTCTGAAGGAGCTTTCAGGTTTATTCGTCCAGGTTCTGTTGATTGCCCGCCAGGCTAACATGCTGAAATTGGGCAGTGTCAGTCTGGATGGCAGCAAGGTCAAGGCTAATGCCTCCCGGCACAAGGCGCTGAGTTATGAGCATGCCTGCAAACTGGAGACACAGCTCAAAGCGGAAGTAGCAGACCTTTTCAAGAAAGCTGCAGCAGCCGACAAAGCAGACATTCCGGATGGGATGAACGTTCCGGAAGAACTGCAGCGTCGTGAAAAACGCCTTTCCGTGATAGCCGCAGCCAAGACCGAGATCGAACGTCGTGCAGCTGAGCGTCACGCTCGCGAGCAGGCAGCTTATGAAGAGAAGGTCGCTGCACGGGCAAAGAAGTCAGAAGAGACCGGGAAGAAGCCGAAAGGCAAACAGCCCAAACCACCGACACCGGGCCCAACTCCCAAAGACCAGGTCAACCTGACTGATGAAGAATCCCGAATCATGCCGGTCTCAAGCGGTGGCTTTGAACAGACCTATAATGCCCAGGCTGCCGTTGATACAGAATCAAAGCTGATCGTAGCTGCCCATATAACCCAGCAGTCCAACGACAAGCAGGAACTGGAACCAACTCTGGAAAACCTGGCTGCCTTACCCAAGGAACTCGCTACCACCACTGCACTGCTTGCCGACAGCGGCTACTACAGTGAAACAAACGTCAATGCCTGCACAGACAAAGGGATAACGCCATACATAGCTGTTGATCGACAAAGCCACAACCGGTCACTATGGGAACGTTTCACAGAACCGCCACCACTAGCAGATGATGCTGATTCCGTGACCCAAATGAAGCACCGATTGAAAACCAAGGCAGGCAAGGCAGTATATGCACTTCGCAAGGTAACCTCAGAACCGGTCTTTGGCATCATAAAGGCGGTCATGGGATTCAGAGGTTTTATGCTGCGTGGTAAAGAAGCCGTAGCAGGAGAATGGAACCTTACCTGCATGGCATATAACATCAAAAGGATGCATGTTTTGAAAATGGCCTGAGAAAGAGCAAAA
>JBAXBW010000167.1:0-1527 GCA_037141805.1 Chlorobiaceae bacterium
GGGCCGGACAAGATTGCTGCCTATCAGACGCTCTATCATGCTCTTGTGACACTGTCAAAGCTACTGGCACCGTTTACTCCGTTTCTTGCAGAGCGGATGTACCTGAATCTGAACGGAATCAGCCATCTTGAATCATGCAAGTCCGTTCACCTTGCAGATTTTCCGATGCCTGACCTGTCGGCGATTGACCGCCCCTTGGAGCAACGGATGAAAAAGGCGCAGATTATCACTTCGCTTGTGCGTACCATGCGCGAAAAAGCCTCAATCAAGGTCCGTCAGCCGCTCAAACGTATTTTACTTGCCGTCTCTGATGCGGCGGCAAGGGAAGAATATCGGCTGGTCAGTGAAATTATTATGGAAGAGGTCAATGTCCACAAGATAGAGTACATCGAAGATGAGGGTTCGGTCATCAGCAAGAAGGTAAAACCAAATTTCAAAACCCTTGGTCCCCGTTTTGGCAAGGAGATGAAAGCGCTGGCTGAAGCTGTCAGGATCATGAGCCATAAACAGATTGCGGTTCTGGAAAAAGAGGGTCAACTTGTACTGGAGCTTGACGGCAGGGTGTTTGATCTTGTGCGTGAAGATGTCGAGATCATGCACGAAGATATTGAGGGGTGGCTTGTGGCCTCCGATGAAGCGAATGGTATTATGGTCGCACTTGATACGGAGATGACCGAAGAGCTTGAGATGCAGGGTGATGCCCGTGAACTGGTGAGTCGCATTCAAACAGATCGTAAAGGGAATGGTTTTGCGATTACTGACAGGATTAATATCTATATCAATACGTCATCACAAAAACTTTTGGACGCGATTGAAGCCAATGAAGCGTATATTAAAGAAGAGACTTTAGCATTGTCTCTCGGTCATGTTATGCCACATCCAGGTATCCTGTATTCGATAAACGGTCATGAATGTGAGCTATTACTTGAAAAATGTTGCTGTTAATGGTATTTTAAGCAAGCTCTTTTTTTACGGAATTCTGTTAGCATAAAGAAAAAAAGGTTTATTATGGCGAAAAAAAATGAGAGTGCATCAAAAAAAGAAAATGAGGTTATGGAAGAGCCTGTCCTGACTAAAACGTATTTAACCGACGAAGAACTCGAACATTTCAGGCTTTTGTTGCTGAAAAGACGTGAGGAGGTGCTTCGTGATCTGGAAATTTTGCGCTCTTCACTGTCGGACGAGAATGTGGAAGATTCTGTTAATTCGAACTACTCCATGCACATGGCCGATCATGGTACTGATACGATGGATCGCGAACAGCGCTTTATGTTTATTGCCCGTGACGAAAAATACATCACCTATATTGATCAGGCTCTGGACAGAATAAGAAACAAGACGTACGGGATCTGTATAAAGTCAGGCAAGCCGATTCCGAAAAAAAGACTTGAAGCGGTGCCACATACCGCAGTGCGAATCGAGTTCAAGCAGGGTAAAAAGTAGAAATGCATCAGCGGTGATTCATTGGTATATCAGTCGTTTTCTTCTTTGTCGGTTGTTGCATCGTTGACCTGAATTGGGTAGTCA
>JBAXBW010000168.1:0-1525 GCA_037141805.1 Chlorobiaceae bacterium
GAAAAAAATTCACTGTTCTTCATAACTTGCAAAAAAGCAGTTTGGCTAAATTTTCCCTGCTGGTAACTTTTGACTCGAAAAAGTGTCGTATAATTGCGAAGATAATTTTAAGGAAAAAATATGACAGCAGTTGCAGAACGTATTTTCAAAGATGCTCTCGAGTTGCATCCTTCAGAAAGAGCGGAGCTTATCGAAAAACTTTTTCAGAGTTTTGATGATGCCGCAGGTAATGCCGTTGATGCTGCATGGGCAGAAGAGGTTGAGTCTCGATTAGATGCTTATGATCGTGGTGAAATCAAGGCTTCGTCAGCAGAAGATGTTTTTGCAAGGATCAATCAGAGATGAATATTCTCATTCTCTCCTTTGCGGAAGAAGAATTTGCTGAAGCCGTGGATTATTACAATGAACAATGCCCTGGACTCGGTTATGAATTTGCCGCTGAAGTCCGACGTGCTTTCGATCGGATTAAGGTTTTCCCGGCTGCGTGGCCATTATTTTCAAAAAGTACTCGTCGTTGTGTGCTCAATCGATTTCCTTATGGCGTGCTTTACCGAGTAGACAGGAATGCTATTCGTGTCGGTGCCATTATGCATCTCAATCTCGACCCAAAGAGTTGGCATCAGAGAACGGGTAAGTTTTGAACAAAGAAACGTTACCTTTCGCTTCAATCGACGTATGCCGCAACCATCAAAAAGAGCGTGACCATGGACGAACATACCCCCCCCAACAATCTGCGTCACCGTCAACACGGGTTGAAGAGCTTGACAAAGCCTTTGTAGCAGACCTCATTGAGCAGCCAAAACAGCTTGATAAACTTGCCAGACTGGTGCTCATCTTCAGTTTTGTAGTGCCAGTGCTCTATGCCATTGGGTTAAAGTTTTGAATCAGCGCCAAGCGGCCTATGGTTTATTGTTGTGGCATTCGCAAGCTGGTTTGTGTCGCTGTTGTTGAGTCTGTTTGGTCTTATGCCGCGCAAGCAGAGGTCGGATGGCACCGAAGCAATGTATCTGGCAGCTATACGCTACAAGCGACGCATGTTGATTTGCTCCAGTCTCTTCTGTTTTCTCGGTGTATGCATGGCAGGTCTCACTGTTTTCAGCAAAGCCTTCCCAACGATACTGCCAAATCAGGCACCAGCTAACTTTGTTTTCATAAAAGGTGGTGAATTTACCATGGGAAGCCCTGAGAATGAAGTTGGTCATGGACCGTATGAAACGCAGCATCAGGTGAAAGTGAGTGATTTTTATATCCTGAAAGTAGGATAAAGCGAACACATTAACGAAAAACATCACCGCGCAGGCACGATATTCAAGCAAAATCTTGCTTTTTAACGTGTGCGTATGTATTATAAGGAAAGCACGATAAAAAGGAGTTTACCCCATGTCTAAACCAGTAACTGGAAAAACTCACGTTGGTGAACGGCGTGAACGGCGCCCGAACGGCGATATTTACCTCTATGAGCGGGTTACGGCCTATAATGAACAGGCAAGAAAGACCTATACAGTCAGCCAGAAGCTCAAGGGGA
>JBAXBW010000169.1:0-1480 GCA_037141805.1 Chlorobiaceae bacterium
TTTTCGTTCATGGTTTATCCGCGATTATAATGTTATTTCTCTGCCGATGCTTTATCAGAAGCCTCTACAGCGTCCGGGTGTCTATCCATGTTACCTGCCCTGTCCTTTGTTTTACTTCGTTATACATGTGAGCTGTCCCACCGGGCCCATCACCTCCGCCTTCATTCCACAGACAGATAAAGCGCACCTTGTCGATACCGTAAGAGAGTGCCGTGTAGAGCAGCCAGAGGTTACAACGCTCGTAGGGATAACCATCCCTGGCTCCCGATGGTATTGCACCAAGTGCCTCAGGAGCAAATCGAATGGGAGCTGCGAGTCCCGACTTCGCGTCAAAATAGCGCTGACGCCACTCTTCCGCACAACAGACAACGGAGTTCCGAATAAATTCAGCTTCGTGAAACGGTTGCAGCCAGTTCACCTTCACCCCGCGCTTCAGACAGGCTTCCGTAAAGAGAAGATCACCTCCGCAGGCACCCTGGGTAAGTGCAAGGTCATCCGGGCCTGCTCCAAGTTGATCAAGTGCTTCTGAGATTTTTTGTGCCGCAACGGACTCCTTTTCCGCCGGAAAACGCGGATTCGGTCGATCCGGCGCATCAATCATGTGACCACTGAAGAGAAAGACTTGACGAGGATTAAATGGTGCTTCAAATTTTGCAATGGCGTCATCGAAAATATCAAGTATGGAAGTAACCACTTCGGATCGGAAACCCAGATCGCGCAGAAGATGGAGTTGCTGGCGGGATGAGTCGAGTAAAAAACAGTTATCAGCAGCAATAACAGCATCACGGTATGATCGTTCAACAATACTCTGCTCAGAAACAAGCAGATCAAGATCGCCAAGTGTAACCCTTGCCCAGTAGTCCTTGTTATGGAGTGTCTCTTTTGACAGCGCACTTTTAAGAGCCCAGCGAATACCTCCCTCCATCTCTTTGCATTGAAAAAGCAGGCTCTCGTCTTCAGTCAAGTGATGCAACAATCTGATAAGGGTTACTGCATTGATGCCTGAATAATAATGTCGAGAATCAATAGTAAAAGCCTTTGCATAAGCTTTGATTGACTCTCGAAGAAGTGCATCGGCACGAACAGCTTCATTTTGCATATCCTCAGCTGACCGACCATTCTTTCTCCAAGCCCCTGTCCATGCATCTTTTTCAACCCGTCCAAGGAGGGCAAGCGACTCTGCATCCTTTGGATTATCTTTAACCAATTGTTCCATCTGTAGCCGAGCCTCAACGAACTTCTTTAATCGGCCCAGTATAATCCCTGTTTGCTGCTTGCTTTCAAGATCTTCGGAAT
Source organism: Chlorobiaceae bacterium (assembly GCA_037141805.1). Classification (GTDB taxonomy): domain Bacteria; phylum Bacteroidota; class Chlorobiia; order Chlorobiales; family Chlorobiaceae; genus Chlorobium. Next base: position 1,297 of record JBAXBW010000169.1, read on the forward strand.
CTATGGCTAATGCTTTTTTGTACTGCTCCAAAGCAAAAGCAAATTGGCCAAGCATAGTAAGTGATTTACCAGCCTTGCGGTATGTTTCCAGTTGGAGTACATGAACAGGCGCTTCTGCCGCCAGCACAATAATATCTCCGGGCTGCCAGTTTCTCTGTGCGGTCTTGACACGTGTTTCCCACTC
>JBAXBW010000170.1:0-1467 GCA_037141805.1 Chlorobiaceae bacterium
TAATTTTTACTGAAAACGTGAAGCCAGAGTGGGTATGCCCAACACTGACGCGTGAACAGTGCTGCGGCGGTTAGGGACACAGTCATTATAAAAATACCATTTTAGGCCTGATGCTTATATCCCACCAATGAAGGCTTGGTGAGCGCATCAGTCTTTTTTCCAGATTCTTTTTTTCCTTACCATAGAGCTTGATACCCTTCTCGTATACTCTCTCCACAAGTATTGACCTTGCGGCTATCCCTCGCCAAGTGAATTTACAGGCGCGTTTTATGATGGTTGCTACACTCTCAAGGAGATAACCATTCCATGATTTTTCTAACCCTGCCCAGTAGCGTTCAATGTTGTTATACTTGCTGTGATAGGGCGGATAGTAGATTAATCGAATGCCAAGTCCGGTCATATCGGCAAAAGCGGTCATCCGGTACAGGAATTGACTTCTCCTCCCACTGCACTCTGGGCCATTATCCATGTTGAGGACCAACTCTTTGACATGAGAAAGTGCTTGCTTTCGTTCTTTCCACCACAACTCAAGTCCATCAACCATAAAGTCACTGGTCTTGTTGCTTGTGCCAAAAAACAAGAACGATTTACCGCTGACTGGTTCAAGTATACCGCCAGGAACAAGTTTTTCCTTGGGTCGCATATCATGATCCCAGGCTGCTACAGCTTTGATTCCACGAGACTTACCGCCTCGTGAATAGAGGCCTACATGCACAGTTGCTTTGGTGTCAATGCTGAGCCTTAACGTTTCAGGGTCAGCATCTGCCTGCGCATTCATTTGCCAGACATTGTTGAAGATCGCATCTGTTTCTGCTGTTTTTTTTCAACCTTAGTTTTCTGAACCGTACGTAGTCGATAGTTTTGACGGTTCAAAATATTGGAGATAGTACGAACAGCAGGCAGCGATTCTTCTGGCCATCCTTCACCAACAAGTGCATTATAGACGGATTGCGCTGTCATGTTCGTATAGAGCAAGGTTGTTCGTAAACGCGGTTCAGCCTGACTGTATGGCTCCATTATTTTCCGAATGGATTCAAGCAACTCGGGGTTTTTCTCTTCAGATTTTGGCTTGTGTCGTTCCGTCAAATCATTGACACAGACAATGCCACTCTCAAATTCCTTGATCCCTAAAGCTACCGCTGAGCGATTCCAGCCAAATTCATTTTCTGCAATCCGAGGCTTGCCGTCCAATATTGTCAGAACGACATCTCCCATAGCTTGGCGTCGTACTGGCCATGGTATTAAGGAAACCAGACGAGTAATCAGCCCTGCAACTTCAGGTGATATGCTGTTTCGATTCAATACTGATGTCTTCATATGCAATTTCTCCGTCTAATATGTTGCTGTATGAAAACATAATAAAAGGTATTTTAGTATTTACCAAATCCCTTAGATGAAGGGTATAGGGAGCGGCATCTGCTCTACGCCTATGTTGGGTATCAAATCTCACTTAAAATTATCTTTGTC
>JBAXBW010000171.1:0-1435 GCA_037141805.1 Chlorobiaceae bacterium
GTCCCTTGTATGTTGAAAAAACCAAGAAATCCGATATCAAAGGTTTCATCTTGTCAACGGGATTGCAAGCCCGTCGGCAAGACGCTGGCGCCAGATCGACCGTCCCTAGGTGTTACGACACCGTGCGGTAGCAAGATCGTCGACCAGCATTTAATTGTGAGCCCGAACAGCCGCCTGGGTCTTCCTACCGAGCTCGGTGAGAAGAGCCCGAATTCGCAAGGCAGGGATACTTTTATGTCTGATGCTCCCTCTTTAGAAACTCAATCGATGACCTCAACACCAACAGTGTTTGTTGGAATCGATGTCTCGACTCAAACTTGGGATATTCATCTCTTGCACGACGGACAGGCTTGGACCTCAAAAACGGATCCAGCCAGCCTCAAGAATCTCTTGAAACGACTCAAACCATTTGGGGGAACATCCCACATCGTGCTAGAGTCGACAGGAGGCATCGAGAGGCCACTCGCAATCGCTTTGATTGACGCCGGACATATCGTCAGCATTGTCAACCCTCGGCAGGTCCGTGACTTTGCCAAAGGAATGGGGCTCCTCGCAAAAACCGATCGGATTGATGCAAGGGTCCTCGCGCTCTTCGGTCAGAAAGTCCAGCCCAGACGTGCCGTCAAACCCTCTGAAAAGCAACTCGAACTCGAAGCGCTCGTTGTCCGAAGAAGGCAACTTGTTGATATCCGGGCGACCGAATTCACTCGACAAAAACAGACGGTTTCCAAAAAAGCGGCCCAATCCATCGCGAAGCTGATCGAGGTTCTGACAAAGCAAATTGAAACTCTCGAACAAGCCATCGTTGAATTAATTCAGTCCGATGACAATTGGAAACACAAAGCCGACATTGTGGATTCGGCGCCCGGTGTGGGGCCCGTCACTGCCGCGACGATCATTGCAGAACTCCCCGAGTTAGGAACGCTGAATCGGCAACAGATTGCCGCGCTGGTCGGTGTCGCTCCCTTTAATGATGATTCAGGAAAAAAACACGGCGTCAGATCTATTCGAGGCGGTCGAACTAGCCTACGAAACACACTCTACATGGCGACGATATCCGCTGTCCGATTTGGTGGTGATTCATCTCATATCAAACAACTGTATCACCGACTCCGCGATAAAGGGAAGGACTTCAAGGTCGCCATCGTTGCTTGTATACGAAAGCTCCTCACCACACTCAACATCATGGTCAAGAACAACGCCATGTGGCGAGATAACCCTGCTCTTGCTAATCCTTGAAAATTGTTACGCTGTTCGCCCCGTTCGTCTCGCCGTCACCTCGACCTGCACCTTCAAAGGTCGAGGTGACGGCGAGACGATAAGGCGGCGAACCCCGTTTGTTGAGCCCGAACTGAGATTATCCCAGCTCTCTCAATCTTTTTCCCAAAACATTCGATGTTTTTAAAAATTCCTCTTGAAAAGAAACACAGCCGCT
>JBAXBW010000172.1:0-1413 GCA_037141805.1 Chlorobiaceae bacterium
GTGTTTTGGCTCAGCGTGAATAGGACTTTTGGTTCGTTTGTGATAAACCATCACGAACGGAGGAAAGTCCATGCGAAAGAAACGTCACAATTACACCTCGGAAGAGAAGGTTTCCATTTTACGACGTCATCTGGTCGAGCATACTGCGGTGTCCGACCTGTGTGACGAGTATCAGCTTCAGCCTAAGATTTTCTATATCTGGCAGAAGCAGTTTTTCGAGAACGGAGCTGCAGCATTTACCCGTGAAGGTCGTCCTCAAAAGCGTGTTGAAGAAGTCCGTATCCAGCAACTAGAAGCCAAGCTGGTCAGAAAGCACGAAGTGCTCTCCGAGTTAATGGAGGAGCACATAAAGCTAAAAAAAGAACTTGGGGAGCTTTAACCGGCAGCTGGGTTCCCCATGATATTCGTGATGCTGTCGTTGATTACACCAAGACATGGAGCGAAAAAGCTGAAATTCCATTGAAGCGCTTCATATCCTGGTTGGTTGTCTCAAAGAGCAAATTTTACACCTGGGTCGAACGGTACGGTAAAGCTAACGAACACAATGCCCCAATCCCTAGAGACTTCTGGCTGGCATTCTGGGAGCGGGAAGCCATCATAAGGTTTGCCATAGATAACCCTCTTGAGGGTTATCGGCGGCTGACCTTCATGATGCTGGATCAGAACATTGTGGCCGTCAGTCCTTCCAGCACCTGGCGTGTTCTTTCAAAAGCAGGCATGCTGCAGAAGTGGAACCAGAAACCTTCTCTCAAGGGGACAGGGTTTGTCCAGCCGCTACTGCCTCATGAACATTGGCACGTAGATGTCTCTTACCTCAATATCCGTGGTACCTTCTATTACCTGTGCAGCTTCCTGGATGGTTGCAGCCGATCAATCATCCATTGGGAGATAAGAGAACAGATGACCGAGCCAGATATTGAAATCATCCTGCAGCGAGCAAAAGAGAAATACCCAGCTGCCAGACCCCGGATTATTTCCGACAATGGACCGCAGTTCATTGCACGAGATTTCAAGGAATTCATCCGGATCTCTGGAATGACGCATGTACGAACTTCGCCCTTCTATCCGCAGTCAAACGGCAAACTGGAGCGATTTCACAAGACCATCAAAACTGAATGCATTCGTCCAGGAAGCCCACTTTCACTTGACGATGCGCGCCGGATAGTAGAAAAGTACATTGAGCATTACAATACCGTCAGGCTGCACAGCTCAATTGGCTTTATTGCACCAGCCGACAAACTGAACGGCAGAGACCTTGAAATATTCAAAGAGCGAGACAGAAAGCTTGAAGAAGCCAGAGAACTGAGAAAGCAAAAACGACAGCAAATCTTCCTAGGAATTTGGCATCCAAGTGAAGCTGACTTACCATTAGATCAAGCGGCCTGAAAGTCCAATTCCGACTGAGGCGATAAA
>JBAXBW010000173.1:0-1384 GCA_037141805.1 Chlorobiaceae bacterium
ATAGATGCCCCGGCGACCGACGATGCGCTGATGCAGGGCAATGCGCTGAAAATCCAGAAAGACCTCAACCACCGCTTCGTCGTAGATCAGTTTGACCAGCTTGCCGATATACTCATGAGGCACACTGTATTGACAGCGGTCTTCACCCAAGATGACATGATAATTTTTCTTGACCGTGGCTGTAGTTTGACGCTTGTAAGCAAAATCGGTCGGCGGCAGTGGCAAAAGTAGCTCCTGTTCCAGCTCCATAAACCGCTCTCTGCGACTTTTGCCATAGTCAGTCATGAGCCGGTCATTGGCATCATCCAGCAGCTCCCGAACCCGGCACTTCAGGCCGTTGAGACTGGTAAATTCCTCATGGCGCAGTCGTGCGTAAATCTGGCTGTAAGCAAGGTGCACCGTGCCTTCAACAGACGGTTTGTCTTTCGGTTTTCTGGATCTGGTTGCCTGCATATTGGTCTGGTAGTGCAGGGCCCACTGCACCATAAGTTCATTGAAAAGAGGCTCATAGCGAGATGCTTTTGTCACCACCTGTTTCATGTTGTCGCTCAGGATGTTTTTCGGCACACCGCCAAAATAGGCAAGCGCCCTGTTGAGAGCAGGAATCAGATGCTCCTGCCGTCCTGAAGAGAGCGGTTCAACATAAAAGAAGCTGCTACAGGGCAGGGTGCAGAGCAGAACCGGGCATTCGAGACGTTCTCTGGTAAGCGGGTCGATAGTGCAGAGGGTGTCTCCAGCAAAGTCAATCTGAAGGCGGTATCCCGGCTGACGCTGCTGGGGCATAGTGACGTCATGCTGTTGTGTGTATTGATCGAGGTAATAGCAAAACTGGGAGTACTGATATCCGGTGGGACTCTGCTGAAGATATTCTTCCCATAACACCTGTTTGGTCACATGAGAGCTGCCCTTCTTGGCGAGTTCATCGGCAAGACGTGGAAGCTGGTCGTTGAGAACTGAACAGCGCTTATCAGTGCTTTTGGCTGTGCGGGTTGGATGAACCAAAACCGAAAGATCGTGATCAGGCAGAGAAAATAACTCTGCAAATGATTGCCCGCTGCTCTGAAAACGATGCAAATAGTTCTTAACCGTGAGCCGGTGAATACCGGTACTGCGATGGATTTCCCGTAGGGAACAACCCTCCATCAAGAGCTGGATAATACGTCGTGTCTGTAACATAGTCAAGGCTTTATTTGCCATGGTAATACCTCCGTTTTTTGCACGGAAGGTACTGTTTATGATGTTACAAATCTGACATGATTGGGTGGTACACTTTCGCCCGGAATACCTGGTACACTTTACTCCGGTACAGGTGGTACACATTGCTCCGGAATCGCTGGTACACTTTGCTCCGGTAGAGGTGGTACACTATACTCCGGTGTGCTCA
>JBAXBW010000174.1:0-1379 GCA_037141805.1 Chlorobiaceae bacterium
ATTTGTATATTCAACACGATTCTATTACTACAGCGAACCTGTTGCATGATGAAGAAAGATACCTACAGCCTCTCTTTTACCACAGGCGGCCTTTTTCATCAGGAGTCTCTCATCCTTGGCAAGCTGTATGTAGAAGCCAATGACTGGGACCGAGTGCGAACTCAAGTTCTGTCCGAAAACCTGTTACAGTCAAGAACCCTCAATACGTCGAAGCGTCAATGCCGTGAAATTATCTCAAGACTGGAAACTCTTGAACGGAGTGAGCTGGATTTGCTGATTTATGGAAGCACGCAGGAGCAGAAATACCTGCTCTGGATGGCGGTTTGCCGTTGCTACCGCTTTATTGCTGAATTTGCGGAAGAGGTTATTCGGGAGAGATATATCGGTCTGAAGCAAGATCTTCAGTACGTAGAGTTCGATTTCTTTTTCAATAAAAAATCGGAGTGGCATCCTGAACTTGAAAAGATAAAGCCAACGACCAAAAACAAGTTGCGTCAGGTTCTGTTTAAAATCTTGCGGGAAGCCGATCTGCTGACAACAAAGAATACCATCAACGCTTCAATGTTGAGTCAACGGCTTCTGGCAGCCATCCCTCGTGAAAAACGAAGAGATGTTTTTGTTTTCCCGCTCTTTGAATCCGATATCACGTGGAGTGCCCAATGAGTGCCGATAGTGGAAAAAAGCCGATGAATGAGCGATTGCAGCATTTATTCAATGTCATTTCAGGTCGTCGTTTTCTGGAAAAAAGAGCGCTGAACGGTGAAATTCCATTTTACGTCTGTGCATACTCCCCTGAAGAGTCTGTGGAAATGGAGCGTCTTCAACGCCAGCTTCTTAACCGGCTTGAGCAGGCAGGTGTCAAGGTGTTGGAGATTAACCTTTATGATCTCTCTATTGAGATACTCAAAGAGCGCGGAATCTGGGAGCAAATCCTCGATATGGAGAAATCCGTCTCCAGGGAACAGCTTAAAGAGTTGCTTCAGGGAGTGCTTGACCCGGAGGCTAATCTTGTCCCAGCCATAGCAAAAAAACTTGCAGCGAACGATTTTGACGTGCTCTTCCTTACCGGAGTGGGGGCAGTATTTCCCTATATCCGGTCGCATAACGTTCTGAACAACCTGCAAAGTTCTGCAAAAGAAAGACCTACAGTCATGTTTTTTCCGGGCACCTATGAACACTGCCAGGAATCAGGCGCTTCACTCGATCTTTTCGGAAAGTTGCATGACGACAAGTACTATCGGGCTTTTGATATCTCTCATTGCGAAGCATAAACGAAAATAACAGGATGATTCTTAAGAGCATTTTCAAAAAGCCGGTTGATCGTCCGATTGAAGGGGTCATCAAAGCGGATGATGAAGCAAGCCTTCGGCTTGAAATCG
>JBAXBW010000175.1:0-1368 GCA_037141805.1 Chlorobiaceae bacterium
GAGATCATCGAAAACCTCGAAGCCGGGCTGGCAAGCTTTCAGGAGATTCTTGGGGTGCTGGGAAGGGGGTGAGCGTCATTATTGCCTTTGACAAAGGAACAACCGGCATTTCTCTTCAAAGCTTACCACTTGAAACAAGGGCGGCATGGATAGTTTTAAGCGGCAACAGGAGCGAAAGCGGCGCATCCAGCATCGGAACAGCGCGCGCCATAGCTTACATACCATTCGGCCACTCGCGCACTCTTGGCATCAATCAGAAGAGCGACGCCACCGGCCTGTGCTGCCACCAGAAGAGAGCGGCGACCAGCAGCAAGCAATAACTGCCCGCCTAACCCCAGACCCTGAATGGAGCGATCAACAGCCAAACGGGCAAGTCTGAAAACCGGCACCTCATGGCGAGCTAGTCCTCGCTTGACAAGTTCCGGAGTATTCTCGTAAGCAACTGATGCCGGAGAAATGCTGTAATAGCCAAGAATCTTTTTTTCGTCAAGATCATCAATAGCGAGAAAGGTTTTCGCGCCACCTTTAAGGTGACTTTTTCGGGCATGATGCAACAAAAACTCATTGAGAGCATCATCGCCGCAATCAAATGCTGTCCGATCATGGTGTTTGGCAATCGGCTCTTCGTGCCAGGCAGGAAGTAACATCAGAGCTTCGGTAGTGCAAATGCTGCCGCCATGAGTTTTTCGTTTGGAGCAGGTGGCTCTTCCAGCAGATTCAGGAGATGCGCACGATCCCTTTCTGTCAAGACTATTCGCTCACTCTGCTCGATCACCTTTCGAGCCTCAGCAACAACAGTTCTGGTAACGAACTCGGTCAAATCCGTATGCTGCATCGCCGCAGCTCGCACAAGAAGAGACTTTTCTTCTGAAGCAATGCGCAACGAGAGTCGTGAGTTACTTTCTACTGGAATTTGTGGCATGGCCGTCTCTTTTGTACGTATTGAAATTGTACGTCAAGTTACAGAATTATTCAACGTGTGCAAAAATTGCCTGGCTACGTGTTAAAAGGAAAAAATGGTTATACTCTGTACAGTATTCTGTAACACAAAAGGTTGAAATTATGATAGCAGTCAGCACAACGGAGTTGCGTAAAAACCTCCGTAAATATTTGAATATGGCCAACAATGATCGCGTCATCGTCCAGTGTGGTGGAACCGAAACTTATGAAATCGTCCCTGCACGAAAAATCAGTTCCACTGAACCTTTTTCATGATTTTTCTCTGGAAATCGCTTTCGGCACCCACTTATGTAATTATTTCACCGCAAGCAGCGCGTTATCTGTTTTAATAAAAATATCCATAAACGTCACCTAAAGCGATTGGGAGTTCAGCCCCGAAAAAATTAAAACATTATCGTACGCTCCTCA
>JBAXBW010000176.1:0-1359 GCA_037141805.1 Chlorobiaceae bacterium
GCTTCACGTATGGGAGTTTCGCAGCCTGTTCTGGCACGCATTGAGGCAAGCCTGGGCAAGCAGGATCACTCTCCATCACTCAATACCTTACGCCGATACGCAAACGCATGCGGCATGAAACTGGTCATCCAGATGGTTTTGCCCAATACCCCTTTCCCATAGAGAAATGTTCAGCATTGCACAGCTTCCGTTCTACACACCGTTTGTAGTGGAATATTCCGTTTCAGGATGTCTTGCGAAAATCCGCCAGCAATAGTTTGCCTTTTTCGGTCAGACAATAGTGCGTATCATCGTTGTCACTCGGGTATAACGTCTTCATTTTTCGTCTCCTCATGCTGACTTGATACCTCAAAAAGCAACAGCAACAGGTCGAGTTTTTCCGTAACCTCCTGTGAAACAGTTGCCCGCTCGATATAGGGGACTAACCGATGCAACTCCCCTTTTTTGAGCAACATGGCATGACCCAGCTTTTGTGCGAGACGCCGGAAAAATTCCTCGGCAAAGTCGCTGAGCTTGAGACGCTCTGTTTTAGCCTCCCATAACAGTTTCGAGACTTCAGGAGCAGCGTTTTTCCAGGTCTTGTAATCCCTTGTGTTACCAGCAAAAAGCCTCTCAAGAATGAGTTGAGAAAGTACCTCTTCAGTTTCAGTCTGGAATCTGTCGAACAACTCCAGATCACTGTATTGCTCCCTCGCAAAGTTGCGCAGAATATCGGGAGTGATGAAGTAGTTCTCTGCTTCGTAACGCTGCCAAAAAACAATATTCAGGCCTCCACTATCAAAGCCCTCCGGGTTGCGACCATCATTGTCGAGTATGGCGAGCCCCCTTAAATCAGGAATCATTGTCCGAAGTGCAAAAAAATGCTCTTTGGGGGTAATACCAAAGCCTCCCTCAACTCTTGCCAATTCGGCTTCAAGTGTCTGGTTGGGATAATTGTTCTGAACATAAAAAGAGTTGATCCGTTCGTCCCAGATTTTGGCTACCGGATGATCGAGGTGATCGGCAAAGGCACGCAGCATATCAATATCCGTCCCACCTTCAACATAAAGCACATAGCCGCGTTCACGTGCTTTAACATAGTGTTCAGCACCAAAATGTTTGAGCGTATCCCGAATCTCTTTTTTAGCTGCAAGATCATCAGCTTTGCCATCCAGCAGCAACGTGAGATTGCGATCAAGCGCCTCTTCAAGAATCACTTCAGAGTGTGTAACAATGACAACCTGCGACTGATTCTCTGTGGCAATATCGCGCAACAGGACATAAACCTGTTTCTGTCGAAGCATTTCCAGATGAGCATCGGGCTCATCAATGAGAAGAACACTTCTTTTGTGAGAAAAGAGGTAAGCGAAGATAAGGAGC
>JBAXBW010000177.1:0-1353 GCA_037141805.1 Chlorobiaceae bacterium
GAGATATATTCAAAAGTTGTGTTTTTCTGGTGACGTAATAATCAGAGCGGTAAATGCTACCTTGATCAATAAAAAAGGAGCATTAGCCCATGAAAATGCAGTACAAGGAAGAGCTTTATGGTGTCGGTACAGCGCTGAACCTTGAAGAGATTGCCAGGCTTGGAGCCAAACAGATGATTGCTTTGGCTCTTGAAGCGGAGATCAACGCTTATATGGAGCAGCATCAACAAGTCAAAACACCAGATGGTAAGGCCGTTATGGTCCGTAATGGTTATCATCAGGAGAGAATGATTACCACAAGTGCAGGGCCGATTGCAATCAAGGTGCCGAGAAGCCGATCATCACATGATTCCCTTAAACCGTTTGTCAGCGCACTGATTCCCAAATACATGAGAAAATCTCTTGCCGTTGAAGAAGCCGTTCCGCTGTTCTATTTGGGGGGATTATCCAATAATGACTTCATTCCCTGCTTTGAGAAGCTGTTCGGAGCACTTCCACCCGGTTTTTCATCAGCATCAGTCACTCGTATGAAACAGATCTGGATAGAAGAGCATAAAGCATGGAATAAGAGGGATATGAGTTTTTCCCAGTACGCCTATATCTGGGCTGACGGCATACACTTCAATATTCGGCTGGATGAAGGTCGTCTCTGTGTTCTGGTCATTATGGGCGCCACAAAGGAAGGCACAAAAGAACTGGTTGCCGTTGCCGGAGGATACCGTGAAAGCGCTGAATCATGGCTTGAAGTTCTCCGTGATCTCAAAGAACGAGGTATGCCTGCACCTAAACTGAGTATCGGAGATGGAGCGCTCGGATTCTGGAAAGCCATCCGTCAGGTTTATCCAAAAACAGAAGAACAAAGGTGCTGGGTTCATAAAACAGCGAATGTCCTGGATAAAATGCCAAAGAGTGTTCAGCCGAGCGCAAAATCATTGATTCATGAAATGTATCAGGCTGAAACGGAAAAGGATGCACGAGCAGCTTATGCCCGGTTTCAGGAACGATATGAAGCCAAATATCCGAATGCTGTAATGGCGCTCAAGAAAGATGAAGCGACACTCTTTACTTTCTATCATTACCCTGCCCGGCATTGGCAGCATATCCGCAGTACGAACCCGATAGAATCAGCATTCTCTACCGTTCGATTGAGAACGCAGAAAACTCGGGGTCAGGGTACGATGGCGACAACGTTGGCGATGGTCTTCAAGCTGGCAGAGCGAGCTCAGTTACGGTGGCGGAGACTACAGGGGCATCAATTGATCGAGAAGGTTTTTGATGGTGTAATATTTATCAACGGTATTGAGGAAACAGTTGCTGCTTAGATGCTAAAAACACAACATTTGGCAATTTCTC
>JBAXBW010000178.1:0-1338 GCA_037141805.1 Chlorobiaceae bacterium
AAAAAAAGCCGTAGGCAACTACGGCTTTTTTTATATATTGCTTCTTAAAGGTGCGTGGCATTTTCTGCGCATTTTATTTCCTGTAAATAACAATTGTTACTTCGGGAATTTTAGCGATATTATTGAAAGCCGTCAGTAACGACACAATCAGGCTTTTATACCTGAAGTTTTACATTTTTTCGACATACAAAAACCACCTTTTTACGACCGGTTTTTTTGTCCATTTGGCACGGAACACGTTTGCGCCTTTTTGGGGAAGGCTGTAATTCGGCTCTCTCGTCTTGTATACCGTTTTGCCTGCTGCATGAAGCAGGGTACCGGTCGACCAGCTTAACTGTTCTTTTCGATCATTTGTCAATTGCATACAATTTATTCAATAATTTAAACACAACAGCGGTACTATGATTACCATTAAAAAAATCATCTGCCCGGTTGATTTCTCTGGTTTGTCGCGCAAGGCGCTGCAATACGCTAACGAGTTTGCAAGACTTTCCGGCGGAAAAGTCTTTCTGGTAGGCGTTATTGAGAATGACCCCACAATCACCTATTCACATGGTCTTGAAAAAGAACGTGCTGAATCCGACCAAAAACTTCTGGCCTTGATTGAAGAGGAGAAGATGGCTGGTATTGTTGCCGATTATGTCATTTATGAAGGATTTGCCGAAGAGTGCATTCTCGACTATGCCAAACGGCAGGAGGCTGATATCATTATCATGGGCTCACACGGTCGGCGAGGCCTGAAACGGATGATCCTCGGCAGCGTGGCAGAACATGTTATACGTCGCGCTCCATGTCCGGTACTTGTTGTCAAGGAGAACGAGCACGAGTTTATCGATTAAGTATACGCAGAGAGCCAGGGGCTGGCATGCACAAAGTTCACAACATTTTTTATTAACAATCAACGTAAACTTTTATGGCACAAAATGTCACAAACGTTTCCCAAACCGAAGAGGTATCCAGCACCAGGCGGGTTATCGCCGCTTCTTCGGTCGGAACGCTCATCGAGTGGTATGATTTTTATATTTTCGGTACTCTTGCAAAAATCATTTCCGAGCAATTCTTTCCAAAAGACAACCCTACGGCAGCGCTGCTTGCCACGCTGGCCACCTTTGCCGCAGGTTTTGTTATCCGGCCTTTCGGCGCGCTCTTCTTTGGTCGTTTGGGCGATCTTATCGGAAGAAAGTACACCTTTCTTGTTACCCTGGTGATCATGGGCGGTTCCACCTTTGCTATCGGCCTTGTTCCCGGCTATAAAACTATCGGATTCTTTGCGCCAGCCATAGTCTTTGCCCTCCGGCTGCTGCAGGGTCTTGCTCTTGGAGGTGAGTACGGCGGAGC
>JBAXBW010000179.1:0-1334 GCA_037141805.1 Chlorobiaceae bacterium
TGAATATTCTGGGGAAAGTGTACCACTGATTCTGGAGGAAAGTGTACCACCCAATTCAGGATGGATTTGATAAAGAAAACATACAAAAAAAGCTCAGGATTTCTTTCTTCTCAGTGTATCCCCTTCAAGCTCAATTCGATGCGCATTAGCCGTCAGTCGATCCATAAGAGCATCGGCAAGAGTCGGATCATTTATTACGTCATACCATTTTGAGACCGGCAACTGAGAGGTAACGATGATTGCCTGTTTACCATACCGATCTTCAAGGATCTGCAAGAGCGCAATGCGCGTGATAGCGTCAAGCGGCTGGAGGCCGAAGTCGTCCAGAATAATTAGTCGTGTTCGTTCGATCTGATCCAGCAGTTTGACAAAGGTGCCATCCAGTTTTGACTGAAGAATTTGTTCAATGAATCGGTTATAGCCAAAGTAAAGGGTCCGGTATCCCAGTGAGCAAGCCTGCCGGGCAATGGCGCATGCCAGATAGCTTTTTCCGCATCCGGTGTAGCCGGTAATCAGAACGTTTTCGGCCCTGTCAATAAAACCGCCATCGGCAAGACTCATAAGCTGCTCGCGGGTAAGGTTGCGCTTGGCATTGCAGTGAACCTGTTCAAGATGTGCCGGATAGCGCAGCTTGCTGTGTTGCAGATACCGTTTGGTTGTCTGTTCCTTTCGGTAGTGGCATTCCGATTCGACCAGTTGGGCAATCAGTGATTCGCCGCCTAACTGATCGTGAACAGGAAGAGATCGGGCCGCTTCATAGGCTTTGGCCATCCCGTGAAGTTTCAGTGAGCGGAGTTGATCGAGCGTTAATTGCGTGTTCATTGGTACTGTGGTTAAAGATTAAGAATAGGCTTCTTTGCCTCTGATATTGTCATGAGTAGGAAGTCGCAGCATCTTGTCCTGCTCAAAGACAGGAAGCTTGTCGCGATTGTTTTCAAGAATATTTTTCAACATCCGGTAGCCAACCGTCGGATGCGGCAAGGCAATCCCGCAGGCAGTTTCCAGTCGGTCAGCGCCATAACGCTCTTTCAGCCGCAGGACTCCCAGGCAGGCATCATAGGTTTGTTCGATAAACGATCGTGAGGCGAGCATGCGCTGAATAACAGACTCGGTATGGGTTCCGATAGCAGCAGCTTTCCAGATAAAGTCATCGGGTGTCCATCCCTGATGAAGCCGATAGCGTCGGTGCGATTCCGGCATGTGTTCCGGCTTGGTCGTATAACCGTTACGCAGGAGGGTTCGCTGATGAATCGCAATCCGCTGGAAGTCCAGGAAGACTTCAACAACCGATTCATCATAGATCAGCTTAACCCGCTTGCCAATATACTGATACG
>JBAXBW010000180.1:0-1286 GCA_037141805.1 Chlorobiaceae bacterium
CAAGCAGGATGTGCGCATTTACGATTACATCGAACACGACAATGTGCAGCTTGCGCGAATGTGGCAAAAACGGTATCGTGGTTATCAGGCAATGGGGTATCGGGTCAGACCTCATCATGTTGAGCTTAACCTATTATAACTTATGGCAGAATACGGTGAGTGGAATCGTAAGGGCGCAACTCTCAGCGATGTTACGGCGCTGAAGGAGTACGGTGTTGACCAGAAATTCATAGTGAAAGGGATTTCTGCAGGCAAGCTGGAATACCGCGAAGGCAATATGCACGGTAATCCCTGGTTGAAGGTATTGAGAGGCCAGTTGGAACAGTTAATCACCGAAGAGTTTGGTGATGATTATTTGGTGGAGCAAAACCGCCAGACGGAGTTGCGTGTGATCAAAAAAGAGATGACGGCATTGAAGAAGAGGCTGAAAGAACTGGAGACCAGGAAGACCGAGCTTGAGGTGGCTTTGATGAAGGCTGAGGACATATCGCCTGAAGCAGGAGAAAAGGGTTTATCGGTATAACTTAATGGGAACAATATCATTGTCTCTAGAACTTCTGCTGTAGTAATCACAAAAAAATGTAAGTTTCAGCCGCTACGGTATTGAAATGCAACCCAAAAACAATGGGGTGACTAACAGAGTTGTTGTCATGCAAAATAAGTTATACCAAATCTTTAAGGCCACAGGAGACAGAGTATGGCACTGCATGTATTTGTCGTCATGCCTTTCGGTGTGAAATGTAATATTGATTTCAACAAGGTTTACAGCGATTTCATTAAACCAGCATTGGAAAGCGAAGGTTATGAGGTATTCCGTGCAGACGAAGAGCGGCGCGGGGGAGATATTCTGATAGATATGTTTCAGGAACTGCTTCTTGCTGATCTGGTCGTCGCTGACCTTTCCATTGATAACCCGAATGTCTGGTATGAACTGGGTGTACGGCACGCCCTGAGAGCGCGTGGTATTGTGCTCATTCAGAGTCAACGTGATTATCAGCCTTTTGATATCTATACCAATCGGAAGCTGCATTACCATATTAAAGACAGTGTTCCTGATCCTGAATTTATTGAAGCAGATAAAATAGCACTTGCCAGAATGGCCAGGGAGACGATGGAGTCATGGCATGGCCGCAAGATTAGTCCGGTCTATCAGTTGGTGCCGAATCTGCAGGAAAACGAGTGGAAGTCCTTGCGTATTGGCAACGTATGCGAGTTCTGGGAGAAGTATGAGGAGTGGGAAACACGTGTCAAGACCGCACAGAGAAACTGGCAGCCCGGAGATATTA
>JBAXBW010000181.1:0-1269 GCA_037141805.1 Chlorobiaceae bacterium
TGAAGTACTCCCCATCTATAGGGCAGCTATCGAGAGAAAATAAGTTTGCTCATGCTGCCTCCGGGGTCTGAATTGACTGAGCGTAATAGACTGTGGCGGGTACCTCTCCTTTGAGAGACTTGTGCCGCCTTGTCGTATTGTAATCGGTGAACCAGTTCTTCAGTCCTTGATAGAGTTCAAGCCCGTCGGTGGCGGGGCTGAAGTAAATGTACTCATGTTTGACGCTACGCCATAATCGCTCTATGAAAACGTTGTCAATTGCCCGTCCTTTGCCGTCCATGGAAAGCTTCACTTCAGCCTCTTTGACGACCGCTGTTGTGAAGACCTCGCTGGTGAACTGACTGCCCTGATCGGTGTTGAGGATTTCCGGAGCACCGTGTATTCTGACTGCCTCCCGGAACACCTCAGCGCACCACGTGGCGTCCATAGTATTCGATACCGACCAGTTCAGCACATAGCGGCTCTTGAGATCGATGACAGCCATCAGATACATGAAGCCCTGAGCCATGGGAACATAGGTGATATCGGTAGCCCAGACCTGGTTACAGCGCTGTATGGTCAGGCCTCGAAGCAAATACGGATACACCTTGTGCCCGGGGGCAGGTTTCGATGTGTTCGGCTTGGGTCCTATGGCCTCCAGCCCCATCAAACGGCAGAGGCGTCTGACCCGCTTGATATTGACCTTGTAGCCTTTGTCCTTTACCAGCCATTCCCACATGCGGTAGACACCGTAGTAGGGCTTGCGCAGATACTGCTCATCCATCAGACGCATGAGCTCACGGTTCAGCTTCGTGCTTCTCTGTGGCTGATAGTACAGCCCCGATCGGTGAATCAAGAGTAGCTCACACTGCCGGTTCAGGCTGATTTTCGGATGTTCTTTCTTAATCATGGCGCGCCGTTCTGACACAGTCTTTGTTACTGAAGTTTTTTTTTGAGCCAGTCGACTTCAACCTTCAGCTGGCCAATCGTCTTGTAGAGCTGCTCAGCTTCTCGTGTGAAATCCTCCTCAGTCTTTTGTGCCTTTTCGCCCTTGCTGAAAACTTCCGGCGCACGATCCAGAAACTCTCGTTTCCAAAGGGTGATTTGATTCGGGTGGAGCTCGTACTTCTGGGCAAGCTCCGTCAAGGTGAGTCGTTCGCCCAAGGCTTCGATGACGACTTTCGTTTTGAATTCAGGGTTGAACTTTCTGCGTGTCTGCTTCATAATGACGGCTGGGTTTAAGGGTTTTAACCAATTTAACCAGCTGTCCTATTTTTGGGGAGTATTTCA
>JBAXBW010000182.1:0-1268 GCA_037141805.1 Chlorobiaceae bacterium
CACTAGTGTCCGGAATAATTGGGTTTGGTTTTATATAACATCACGAGTTCTTTGATAAATTTCAAAATAGTGCATGTCGTCGATTTCAAATGGTTCTGAAGTCTGGCATTCTCCCTTGAAAAATCCGGGGGTTGGCTATGAACTCAGGACAGATGATTTTCACGCAGGTTATGGACGCCATGCCTCTAAAAACCTTCCATCGGTGCGTGGAGCGCTATCAAGGCAATTTCAGCATTAAGCATTTCAACTGCCTGGAACAATTCCGTGTCATGGCATTTGCTCAACTGACCTACCGTGAAAGCCTGCGGGATACAGTAACGTGCCTGCGTTCCCAAAACAGCAAACTCTACCGGATGGGAATTAACAGCAAGGTATCCAGGAGCACTCTGGCTGACGCCAACGAAGTTAGGGACTGGCGTATATATGCCGACTTTGCTCAGCATCTGGTCGGAATTGCCAGAAAACTGTACCTGAAGGAGCAACTGGTCGTCGATATTGAGCAGACTGTATATGCTCTGGATGCCACTACGATTGACCTTTGCCTGTCTGTCTTCCCTTGGGCTCACTTCCGTAAAGCCAAGGCAGCTGTCAAATTGCATACGCTTATTGACCTCAGGGGAAACATACCGACATTCATTCACATATCGGACGGAAAACTCCATGACGTCAATGTTCTGGATGTACTGCCAATCGAGCCCGGCTCCATCTATTTGATGGATCGTGGATATGTGGACTTTGAAAGGCTATATCGCATTACCAGAAGTCTGGCTTTCTTCGTTACCAGAGCAAAGTCAACCTTCAAATTTGAACGCATCTACTCGCATCCGATTGATAAAACTACTGGTCTCATCTGTGACCAGACGATCAAACTAGCGGTTCCGGCGACAGCTAAAAAATATCCGGACAAGCTGCGCAGAGTCAAATACCGTGATCCTGAAACCAACAAGGTTCTGGTATTCCTGACCAATAACTTTGATCTGCCGGCAAAGACCATTGCCGATCTTTACAAACAGCGCTGGCAGGTGGAGCTATTCTTCAAGTGGATCAAGCAGAACCTGCGTATCAAGAGCTTTTACGGCACGTCAGAGAATGCAGTGAAGACTCAAATATGGATTGCCGTGAGCGTCTACCTCATGGTTGCCATTATCAGGAAAAGGCTGAAAATTGAGGCCAGCCTCTACACAATCCTACAGATTCTGAGCGTGTCAGTTTTTGAAAGAACGGAACTAAACCAGCTACTTACATTTTATGATTACAAAAACAGCAAC
>JBAXBW010000183.1:0-1237 GCA_037141805.1 Chlorobiaceae bacterium
TGCTCGACATTTTGATGAAAGACTACAAGAAACCCGAAGATCTGATTGGTGAAAACGGGCTTCTGAAACAACTTACCAAGAGGCTATTGGAACGCGCTATGCAGGCCGAGATGACGGATCATCTGGGCTATAACAAGCATGCTCCGTCTGGTAAAAACAGCGGTAATTCTCGCAACGGAGCGTCCAAGAAGACGATCATGGGAGAATTTGGCAACCTTGATATTACTGTTCCCCGTGACCGGAATTCGACTTTTGAACCTGTTATTATTCCGAAAGGTGAAACCCGCTTTACTGGATTTGATGACAAGATCATCTCCATGTATTCACTCGGGATGACCACCCGTGACATCCAGAAACATCTGGAGGAAATTTACGGGGTGGATGTCTCACCTAGTCTGATTTCTCAAGTTACTGACGCTATCAGCGAAGAGGTGACGCTCTGGCGAAACAGGCCCTTGGACGAAGTGTATCCCATCGTCTATCTTGATGCCGTTCGGATCAAGGTGCGCCACGACAGCAAGGTTATCAACAAGGCCGTCTATCTTGCCATAGGCGTCAACATCCACGGGATCAAAGAAGTCCTTGGCATGTGGACTGCTGAAAACGAGGGTGCCAAGTTCTGGCTCCAGGTTGTCACAGAACTGAAAAACCGTGGGGTGAAAGAAATATTCATCGCCTGCGTAGATGGACTCAAGGGTTTCCCTGAGGCGATTGAATCCGTATTCCCCCAGACTCAGGTTCAACTCTGCATCGTCCATATGGTGCGCCACAGCCTGAACTACGTTTCCTGGAAGCAGCGTAAAGAAGTGGCCGCTGATCTAAAGACGATTTATCAGGCACCAACCGTAGAAATGGCGGCGGCAAATCTGGAGGTTTTTGCGGAAAAATGGGATGCCAGCCATCCGAGCATAGCGAAATCATGGCAGAATAACTGGGAACGGATCATTCCGTTATTTTCCTACCCACCGGAGATTCGGAAAGCAATCTACACAACCAACGCCATCGAATCTCTGAACATGTCGTTGCGCAAGGTTACGAAGAACCGAGGGCATTTTCCCAATGACGACGCCATGTTCAAACTGCTCTACCTGGCACTGAGGAACATTGCGAAAAAGTGGACAATGCCAATAAGAGACTGGAAGTCAGCACTGAATCAATTCAGCATAATTTTTGAAGACAAAATGCCTGTTTTGTAAAAGACCGAAAAAACCATTTACACAAACTGATTGACAGGCCC
>JBAXBW010000184.1:0-1184 GCA_037141805.1 Chlorobiaceae bacterium
GACTTGCTGCAGCGCGTGACTTCGGCAGTATCGACAAGGCTCCTGAAGAGAGAGAGCGCGGTATTACTATTTCAACAGCGCATGTAGAGTACCAGACGAAAAAGCGTCACTATGCACACATTGACTGTCCAGGTCATGCTGATTACATTAAAAATATGATTACCGGTGCAGCCCAGATGGACGGCGCGATTCTTGTTGTCGCAGGTACCGATGGTCCTATGCCTCAGACGCGCGAGCACATCCTGCTTGCCCGTCAGGTGAACGTTCCTTCTCTTGTTGTTTTCCTGAACAAGGTTGATATTGCTGACCCTGAACTGATTGAGCTTGTAGAACTTGAGCTCAGAGAGCTTTTGACTGCATACAATTTCCCTGGTGATGATATTCCGATTATCAAGGGTTCCGCACTGAAGGCTCTTGAAGGTGACCCGGAGGGTGAGGCGGCAATTATGGAGCTTATGAATGCGGTTGATGAATTTATTCCTGATCCTGTTCGTGACGTAGACAAGCCGTTTCTTATGCCGGTTGAAGATGTGTTCTCTATTTCTGGTCGTGGTACGGTTGGTACCGGAAGGATCGAAAGGGGTCGTATCAAGATTAACGAAGAAGTGGAAATTGTCGGTCTGAGACCCACTCGCAAGTCGGTTGTTACTGGTATCGAAATGTTCCAGAAGCTTCTCGATGAAGGTCAGGCAGGCGATAACGCCGGACTTCTTCTCAGAGGCGTTGACAAGACCGAACTTGAGCGTGGTATGGTTATTGCAAAACCAGGTACGATCAAGCCACACACACGGTTCAAGGCTGAGGTCTATATTCTGAAGAAAGAAGAGGGTGGTCGTCATACACCGTTTTTTAACGGTTATCGTCCTCAGTTCTACTTCCGTACAACAGATGTTACTGGTTCTGTGACGCTGCCTGAAGGTGTTGAGATGGTTATGCCCGGCGACAACCTTGGTGTACAGGTTGAGCTGCTTGCTCCAATCGCTATGGATGAAGGGCTGCGTTTTGCTATCCGTGAGGGCGGTCGCACCGTTGGTGCAGGTTCCGTTACCACGATTATAGAATAAGAGTTTGTATGGCGTCCAGGGGCGGGGCCGATAATCCTGCCCCTTTTTTATTGATAACACGAAAAAGGGTTGACAAGTGGCTGTACAGCAAAAGATAAGAATCAAGCTCAAGTCTTACGA
>JBAXBW010000185.1:0-1127 GCA_037141805.1 Chlorobiaceae bacterium
TCAATACCGACCTCGCATCAGATCGAAAAAAAGGCCGCCTGATCAAACCTCGTGATCGCTTACTAGACGAAGACCTAGATCACTACTCTTTCACTAGATCTTTATGCATTTCTGACGGGCAAAAAAAAGACCGCAGCAGCAACCCAATGCTCATCTACGGTCTTCCCTTCACTTTCTGTCAGTCAAAAATGATGCGTTTTCTTTGTGTCTAGATGAAGATCCTCACCATCGTAAAAAAGTCCACGCGGGTTCGGGAGCAAGAACACTTAATGCGTGGACTGACTAGCGGGGTCATCATAAGGCGATTGCCGACCACTTAGCGTCATCACAATTGATGACTGACGATACTTTTTTTGCACACCTCTTCTAGAAGGAACAACGCTGTTCCAGTGGGTTCGTACATCAGATTTTAAGAGTTAGAACGAGGACCGAGATCTCGGCACTCTGTCAGGAGAATTTCGTGCTTTTTTGGCGTACAGGACTGTGTTACCTTGGCACCATATTTTCAATACATTCCATATAGATCAGTTATTTACGGGATCACAAACGAGTCCTCTCCTCGACACCAAAATTCAGTTTCTCTAGTTATCAATTACTCCCCCCTTTATCCCGTAAAACCTGCCGTTCAGGACTGGGATATAAGATGTGTTTGGTGTAACCGACCGGATTGTCCTGACTCAATGGCGTGGCTGCTGCTGTTCGATGTACTCACAAATCCTGGCCATGGGTACGCCGGCACAGGACGAGGCAAACGATGATGTTCAACACAGAACACCTTCGGATTCGTTGTTGCGGCTCATAGGCCAAGAGTATGATGAGGCCATCAAGCGACTTTACTGATAGTTCACTTTGAAATGTCAGATTGTCATATTCTTCAATGCCTCGCCGCATAAGGGTTAGATTGGCCATGAAGGGTGACATTTCTTTCTATGGCATCAGTAAGTCGAGGTTTTAAATTTCGAAACATGTTGAAGTCAGCGTCAGGCAAGGGAGATGAACCGGCAACTCCTGTTCGGGCCAAGTTTGGCTGTGCCTTAATTAATCCAACCTCGATAGAGGTTGGTAAGCGTTGCGTCACCAGTTGGACTACAGACCATTAAGCGGCCACCTGAACCCACTGTCCAAGG
>JBAXBW010000186.1:0-1076 GCA_037141805.1 Chlorobiaceae bacterium
TCCGTCTCCCAAGAGGGTTACTTTTGGGAGGTGATTATGCGGAAACCAAAAATATTGCCAGATGGCACAGCAGAGCGGCTCAAGTCCCTGTTGAAACAGACAAAGAGCAAATCTGAATTTCAGCGAATTCAGGCAGTTTATCTTCGCGCAGCCACAACAATGACTCCAGAACAGATTGCCGATGCTTTGGCCTGGAATCCCGGAACCGTCAGAAACATCCATTCGGCCTTTCTCCGAAAAGGCGATGAAGTTTTCCAGGTGTCATTGCGTGGCGGTCGACATCGTGAAAACTTGAGCCTTGCGGAAGAGGACGAACTACTCACGAAGTTTATTGAAGATGCCACTGTCGGCAGTATCATCGTCGTTTCCAGTATAAAAGCAGCTTATGAGCAGAAGCTTGGTTACACTGTTCCCAAGTCAACCGTCTATAGGATGTTGGCACGGCACGACTGGCGCCAGATTGTGCCACGCCCCAAGCATCCAAAATCAGATCCTGAGGTCCAGGAGGCTTTTAAAAAAACTTCCCGACAATCCTCAAAGATGAAATTGCCAAGAAACCAGAAGGCTACACCTCAGTTCGGATAATGTTTCAAGATGAAGCCAGATTTGGTCGCATCAATATACCCAGGAGTTGTTGGGCACCGACAGGGACAAGACCGGTTGTCGGATCGCAGATCATCCGCGAGTACACGTACGCTTACGCTGCAGTGAGCCCCGTTGATGGTGTAATGGACTCTTTGATATTACCGGAAGTCAACACCGGTGTTTTCTCGCTCTTTCTCGAAGAGGTTGCAACGCGTCATTCAGAAGAGTTTCTAATCATGTTTGTCGATGGAGCCGGATGGCATACGACAAAAGGGTTAACGTTGCCAAAAAATATGAATCTGTCTTTTCTTCCGCCCTACAGCCCTGAACTCAATCCAGTCGAGCACTTATGGGAGTGTATGCGCGAAAACTGGTTTCCAAACAAGACATTCAACAGCTTGGATGCTGTTGAGGACACTATGGTCGAAGCTCTGGTCTCACTGGAAAATGATCACTCAAGAGTACAAAAACTTACAGGCTTCAACTGGATT
>JBAXBW010000187.1:0-1065 GCA_037141805.1 Chlorobiaceae bacterium
GCTGATTGACACTGGTGCCGATACCGAGCTTGTCGCGTTTGAACTTCGTTCATCGCTTGAATATATAGGGGAAATTACCGGAAAAGTGGTGAACGAGGAGATTTTAAATGTCATCTTTGAGCGCTTCTGCATTGGCAAGTGAAGGTGCCTGTACCCTGCACAGCGCCCATGTTGGGTGCCATGCAGGGAAGAGACTTCAGCTTTGCGTGTAGGTGTGGACGCTGTTCTGCGCGGAGGGGAGATAGTTGACACCGAACCAGCAGACCAGAAGCACAAGAAAGGCGAGAGCCAGATACCACTGGAGTTTACTCTGTTCAATCTTATAGCGGTAAGCATGAAGATAGCCGAGGTAGGCCAGCCAGGAGAGAAATGCCCAGGTCTCTTTAGGATCCCAAGTCCAGTAATGCCCCCAGGCCTCTTTCGCCCAGAGCGCTCCGAAGATAAGGCCGAAAGAGAGCAGCACAAAACCGAGCAGGGCAAGGTAGTGCGAGACCGATTCGCCGGTCACATTTCCTTTCGACCGTAACTGGAGGTAGACGTTGTGCAATGCTGTCACAGATGATGCGGCAAGCAGCACATAACCGACCAGATAGACAACCACATGTGGAATAAACCATGGACTTTGCAGGGCAGGCATGAGCGTTTTGTCGAAGACTTCAGGGTGGAGCATGTTGATGCAGAGAAAAAATCCGGCAAGCGCCATACAGTAGTATTTCAGCCACCCGATCTTCCAGCGGTACTCCACGAGAAAACCCACGAGAGGAATAAGGGCTGCATACCAGAGCCGTGTTTCGCCAAGGGTTCTGAGCGGAGGCCGGTCAAGGAGCGCCCAGTAGAAAGCAATATACCCCGCCATGACAACTGTTCCGGCAAGAGAGAGAACCATGCCAGGCAGTTTCAAAGCAGGAGTTCGGATCGCCAAAAGGCTAAGGAGCATCCCTGTCGCCCAGCAGGCAATGGCAACGATTGCTGCGGTGTTAAAATCAATAATCATGACTTCACCTCTCTCTGTTTAATGCCATTCCAGAAAAACAGCAGGTTTCCTGCCATAATCATAAAAAATCC
>JBAXBW010000188.1:0-1061 GCA_037141805.1 Chlorobiaceae bacterium
TTGATGCCGTCGCAATTTCTAGCAACCAACTTGCGTTGTAAATGTGCATAACTGGCGGCAATAAATTGCAACATCAGAAACAGTGACCCAATAATCATCATACATTAGACAAAGTCGGTCTTTGATAGCATTAAAAAGTCGATTTTCCGAGGGTTCTGGTCGCCCTTGCCCCTTTTCTTGCTTCTTAACGCGATTTTTGAACGCCGCTGAACGCAGGATATTTAGTCCCGTTGCTTTTAGCGTCGCTGACAGGCGGACTTGAGGCATTCCCCTGACACGAAGATGCTTGAGGCCGGTCATACGATCAAGATCGGACATGGTTCCTTCTATGCCGGAACGATAGCGATATTTCTCTTTGAAAGACTCCTCTCTCTCCCGCTTTCTACGCCGGGACAGCCGAAGAGACTTGGCGTCATAGCTTAGGGTACAGTGTTTCTTTTCTCGTTTGACACTACATTCTGACTGACGGCGACACCAGTCACAGACGCTTTTGTCAAAGTAAACAGTGATGCCGCCATTTTCGCCGATCTTTGTTTTAGTAGGCGTCCGTTGCTCTGGACAGGCAACGATCTGGTCAACTTCGTTGAATATAAAATCGGCCAGACCAGTGGCGCTTTCTTTTGCTCCCATGACAGGCGCGATTACTGTTATTCCCAGGACTTTAGCTTTCTCTACATTGTCGTCGCTGCCATACAGGGTATCTGCCAACAGCTCCGTTGGTGCCAGGTTTCGTTTCTCAGCATCCGCTATGGCAGGAAGAAGAGCATTGGCATCACTTTCGTTGGCTGCTTCAACCGTGATGTGGGTGATCAGATTCGGTTGGCTCTTATCCTCTGAATAGGTTTCCATGACCTGCATCTGATAGCCTTTGCCTTTGTGGCCGCAGTAGCCAGCGTCAGGATCGGATGGATTCTGGAGTGAACTGGAAGAAACATCCTTGTTGGCTTTGATCACAACGCGAGGAGTTTTGTTCTCAGCTTTTTCAACGATACACTGCTCGGTGAACAGTCGTACCAGATGCTTGTAACTGGCCATATCTATAACGTCGGAATGTTCTTTGA
>JBAXBW010000189.1:0-1055 GCA_037141805.1 Chlorobiaceae bacterium
GTGACAGGGCACAGAAACCTGATATCCAGTTATTGAATGAGCAGTTCCGGCGGAAATTCAAACCTTATGCAGTATTGTTTGGCATTACCAGTTATTCAGTTGTAGAGCATTCCGCCGCCAGCAGATGTATTCCGAATAATATGGTTGTGTAAATGAGCTGCCATGGTTCTGCAAGCCAATCTCTCCGGTTCAGTGGATATCAGGAATATCTTGATACGACCATGAGAGCTGTAGCCATTGACGAAGAGGCGGATCGGGAGCACCTGCTTTATCGAATTTCGACTCGCCATCAACTGTAAAAAATACGAGAAAGGCTTTTGTGATACCGATGGAGCATTTCAGATCATGATGTCAGGTATATTGCAGAATACATCTCTGAAATTGGTAGCCCCTTTTGATAATTCTCTCTTGCAAATTCTATCGGATGAATAAAAACGTTATGAGACTCAGCGATATACAACAGCAGCACATACTTCAGGCAACCCGGCAAAACTTCGGCGCCGATGCTAAAGTATGGTTGTTTGGTTCGCGCGTTGACGATACGCGGCGAGGTGGAGATGTGGACTTGTATGTGGAGACGACGCAGAGTAATGCGCCAATGGCGGCACTGCACTGTAAAATATCTATCGAAGAGAGTTTAGACCTGCACGTTGATCTGGTTGTTAATGATCATGTGAAGGATGAACCAATCTATCATATCGCAAAAAAGCAGGGGGTTCTCTTATGACCGAGCATTTGCGCCTTATTGCAAGGCAATTGGATCATGTGCAGCGTATGCGTGACTATCTGGCGCACTCTTTTGAGCGGTGCAGCGAAATCTTTCCTGTGACGAATTGGCAGGCCATGAGCATGGAGCAGCACGAAATGCTCGCTGCTTTTCGTGTACGGTTCAGCGAGTTTCAGGAGCATCTCGGGAAGACCATGAGAGCGATAGCCATTGAAGAAGAGGTTGAAGTCGAGCGTTTTGGTTCAGTATTGGCTTTTATGGAAAAGCTCAAGGTGTTGGAGTCGGTAGAGCGCTGGAAGATGATTCGAGAAATACGCAATGCCGTTAA
>JBAXBW010000190.1:0-1035 GCA_037141805.1 Chlorobiaceae bacterium
CAAGGTTCATCGCAACACCATCAAGGCATATCTTGTCCGTTTTCAGCAATCCGGCAATAGTTATGCAGAACTGGCAGCACTACCTGACGCTGAGCTGAGCTCAGTGGTTTATTCGCCACGATCCAGCAAAACGACCGACAATCGTTTTCAGCAATTAGAGCCAAGGCTTCAGTATTATGGCCAGCAACTTCAATTGCTCGGGGTAACCAAACAACTCTTGTGGGAAGAGTACCTGAAGGAACAACCGGACGGGTACCGCTATGCTCAATTCAGTTTTCATCTCAAACACTATCTTGCAGCCCAGCCTCAGGCAACGATGCCACAGTCTCATGCACCGGGTGAACGTCTTGAGATTGATTTTGCCGGTAAACCGCTCCAATATTTTGATCAAGAGAGCAATGAATGGGTGAGTTGCCCAGTGCTGGTCTGTACTTTTCCGTTCAGCAGCATGAGTTATGTCGAGCCTCTGGCGTCAAGCCGCCAGGAGCATCTTATCCCTGCCCTGAACCGTGCCCTTGAGTACTTTGGAGGGATCCCAAAAATTATTCTGAGCGATAACATGGCTCAGGTGGTGGCAAGAAGTTGCCGCTATGAGCCCGTGTTCACAGAGCTTATCGAACAATGGGCACTTCATTATCACACTACCATGAAGGCTACTAGGCCTGCCCGTCCCAAAGATAAACCCTCCGTTGAAAAAACAGTGCACCTCTCCTATCAACGGATCTATGCCCGGCAACGTAACGAGACTGCGACCAGTCTGTCTGTTCTTAAGTTTCGGACACATCAGTTACTCGAAGAGTTTAATGACCGACAGATGTCGCAGTATGGACTGAGTCGCCGACAGCGGTTTGAAGAAGAAGAAAAGGTAATGTTACAGGCATTGCCAGAGCCGGCATTCCAGCTGAAACATTCCGCCATGGCAACGGTCAAGAAGAGCTATCACGTTATTCTTGGCGAAGACTGGCACCAGTACAGTGTACCGTATCAGTATATTGGCAAGCGGGTTAAGCTGATCTATGATGAATCGGTTGTTGA